>WYBJ01000218.1 GCA_011525945.1 Burkholderiaceae bacterium
CGCGGGCACACAACGCTCCCCTCTCCCACCGGGAGAGGGGTTGGGGGTGAGGGAAGAGGCGCCACGCGAGGTTCCAGGGCGCAAGTCGCGATGCGCCATCGTGGCGTCTCTCCCGGGGGGAGAGGGGAGGGCTGTGTGTCCGCCGATGCCGGCAGGTTCATGGAAGGGTCAGTCGGCATGGCCGAAAGCTCCCGCCTGTTCGAGCCGTGCGATTTCGCTTGAACTCAATCCGAGCTCGGCGCCAAGAATGCTGTCGCGGTGTTCGCCCAGACGCGGCACACGCGGTGTGTGCGACGGTTGTTCGGGCCACGAGGTGTTCGCCGGCAGAGTGAAGCTGCCGCCGCACCCGTCGTCCACCTGCCACAGCGCACCCCGGCTCAGGAGGTGTTCGTCCTCGATCACCTCGTTCATGCCGAGAATCGACGCCACGGGCACGTCGGCTTCGATCAGCTTCGCGGTGATCTCGGCGCGCGTGTGTGCGCGTGTGAACGCTTCGGTGATTGCGTGCACTTCCCGCTGGCGTTTCGCGCGCTCCACATAAGTCGCGTACCGAGGATCGGCGCCGAGCTCGGGGCGGCCGATCGCCACACAGAAGCGGCGCCAGAAATCGTCGCGATTGACGCCGATGTTGACGCCGCCATCCGAGGCCGGGAAGGCGCCGTACGGAATGCCGTGGAAGGTGTTGGAACCGGCGAAATCCGAAACGGCCTCATCGTGAACCTGTACTCGACTCATCGCGACCGACACCATCGGCAGCATGCACTCGACCAATCCGAGGTCGATCAGCTTGCCGACGCCGTATCGCTCCTGGTTTCGCAGTGCGAGCAGGATGGCGGCATGGGCCGAGACCGCGGCGGTGATGTCGCCGAGCGCGAATCCGCACCACACGGGATTGCCGCAGTGGTCTCGCGTCAACCCCGTAGCGCCCGACATGGCTTCGGCCACGAGCGCGAGCCCCGCGCGATCGGCGTGCACTCCGGCGTTCTCGATGCCGAAGCCGGAGATACTCGCAACGACGAGTCGCGGGTAGCGCTCTCGCAGCGCCATGGGATGGAGGTCAAGCCGCTCCAGCGCCGCTACGCGCATATTGGACACGAACACGTCCGCCGTCTCGAGGAGCTTTGCCATCAGGCTCGCGCCCGCAGGATTCTTCAGATCGAGTACGACGCTCTTCTTGTCGCGGTTGAGCGCTGCGTAATAGGCGCTGACTTCGCCCGCAGCGGTTCGCCGTGCAGGCGCGCGATGGCGCGTGAGATCTCCCTCGGGGGACTCGATCTTGATTACGGTCGCACCTTCGTCGGCGAGCATCTGGCAGCAATACGGTCCCGCGATCAGGTGACTGAGCTCGACGACTGTGACGCCGGTCAGGGGTGCGGGCGAACGCTGCGTGTTGGCCATCGTCGTGTATCCGTAGTTGACGTGCCGATTGTCTCGACGCGGATCGATGGCGTCGAGTCGTATTTTCTGGTCGCACGGTAAGTCGCGCTAACTGCTCGCTGTCGACGCGCTTGCCCGGGGGCGGTTAGCTCAAGTTATCGCGTGAACAGAAAATCCGTCTGGACACGACCGCAGCGTGCGCGGCAAAGTGCCGCATCACGACGAACACGACTTGTGCGAGGCGAATTGATGAAGGGCGGTGAGCTGATCGCGCAGTATCTGGTGCAGCAGAAGGTGCCCTATGTATTCGGCATCTGCGGGCACGGCAACGTAGGCATGTTGGATGCGCTGCACGGACTGCGCGACAAGATCAAGCTCGTGTCGCCGCGGCACGAGCAGTGTGCGGGTCACATGGCCGATGCCTACTTCCGCGTGCGCCACAGTCCCGTGGCCACGCTCACGTCGACCGGCCCCGGCTCGGCCAACATGGTGATGTCGCTGGCGACCGCTTTATCCGATTCGTCGGCATTCCTCGCCATCACCTCCAACGTGCCGACCTCGCAGATGAACCGCGCTCCGTTCCAGGAGTTGTACACGCACAACCAGGCCGACTTTCCGAACGTGCTGCGGCCGGTCGTCAAGCGCAGCTTCCAACCGACGCGTGTCGATATGCTGCCGCTGGCATTGCGGCAGGCATTCGACACGATGGTGACGGGCCGCCCGGGGCCGGTGAACGTCGACGTTCCCTACAACGTGTACCAGGAGGAGGCGGACGTGGCAGTGCCTGCTCGCGCCCACCCACTGGGGATGCATCGGCCCGCCGCAAGCGCGAGCGACATCGCCGCGGTGATCGGTCTGCTCGGGCAGGCACGACGGCCAGTCATCTTCATCGGACACGGAGCGACCCTGTCGGAGTCGGGGCCCGAGCTCAGCGCGCTCACGCAGCGCCTGTGCGTGCCGGTCATCACCTCTCCCAACGGCATGGGTTGCGTGGCGGCCGACGATGCGCTCACGCTCGGCTTCATCGGACGCAACGGCGCGTATCCTGCCAATCAGGCGGGCCGGCACGCGGATCTGGTCGTTACCATCGGCGCCCGCTTCGACGACCGCTCCTCGTCGAGCTGGCATGCAGGCTATTCGTGGAATTTTCCCAAGACCAAGCTGGTGCATGTCGACATCGATCCGCAGGAGCTCGGGCGCAACTACCCGCCCGATATCGGCATCGTCGCGGACGCCAAGACCTTTTGCGCGCAGCTTTTGGCGGCGATCGAGGGCGACGGCAAGCTCGCGGCAGGTCGATTCGCCGGCTGGCGCGAGCAGGTGGCCGCCTGGAGGCGCGAGTGGGAGGCGTTCGTGCGCCCGAACTTCGGCGCAGCCACGACGCCGCTGCGCCCCGAGTTCGTCGTGGGGGCGCTGCACGATGTGCTGCCCGATGACGCCATTCTCGCGCTCGATTCCGGTGTGCACCACAACTGGTTCATGCAGTTCTGGAAGCCGCGACGGCCGCAGA
Source organism: Burkholderiaceae bacterium (assembly GCA_011525945.1). Taxonomy (GTDB): domain Bacteria; phylum Pseudomonadota; class Gammaproteobacteria; order Burkholderiales; family WYBJ01; genus WYBJ01. The sequence continues at coordinate 2,888 of WYBJ01000218.1, forward strand.
GCATGCTCAACAGCTGGGGCTACTCGTCGATGGGCTTCGGCGTATGCGGCATCCTCGGGGCGCAGCTTGCCGCACCGGAGCGCCCGTGCGTGGCCGTGGTGGGAGACGGCGGCTTCACGATGACGCCATATGTCATATGCACGGCAGTCGAGTACGACCTCCCCTGCGTCTGGGTGATCTGGAACAATTTCGCCTGGGCGGCGATTCGCGACATCCAGTACGGCATGTTCGGCGGCCGCGAGCTCGGCACCACGTTCTACAGGGGAGGACAAGAGCCTGGCGCGGAGCGTTACAACCCGGATTTCGCCGCGTGGGCGCGCGCGGCCGGCGCCGACGGAGTGACGGTGACGCGCAGCTCGGACCTGCGCGATGCGATGGCGCAGGCGTTGCGCAATCGCCGGCCGTGCGTGATCGATGTGCACGTCGATGCCGAAGTGAGGCCGCCATCGACCGGCACCTGGCAATTGCCGCCGACGCCGTTCAAGGAGCCTGCGTTCGGCGCGCCGTGGATCGCGTAAGAAGGGAGCCAACCATGCAGATGTCATTACCACAACCTGAGCCCAACGCCGATTCGCTGCCCTACTGGCAGGCGGCGCGGGAAGGGCGCCTGCTGGTTCGCCGTTGCACGGCGTGCGGCGAGCGACATTTCATGCCGCGTCATTTGTGCCCATCGTGCTGGTCGGACCGCCTCGAATGGGTCGAGAGCGAAGGCACGGGCCGGGTCGAGAGCTACAGCATCGTACATCGCGCGCCGACCGCGGCGTTCGCGGCCGTAGCGCCGTATGTGATCGCACTCATCGACCTCGACGAGGGACCGCGGGTGTTCGCCAACGTCGTGGGCGATGATGCGTTCGAGGTCGCTATCGGGGACCGCGTGCGCGTCACCTTCGAAGATCGGGGTAATGGCGCCATGATTCCGCAGTTCGCGCGCGTGAAGCGATGAGGGCGGAAATGGGGAACGCCATGTCTCTGAAGAACAAGGTCGCCATCGTCGGAGTCGGCGAGTCCGACATCGGCAAGGTCCCGAGCATGTCGGGATTGGGCCTGAACGCTCAGGCGGCGAAGCGCGCGCTCGACGACGCCGGTCTGAAGGTATCGGACATCGACGGGCTGCTTACGGCGTACTCGTTCACCGAGCCCTACACCATGCTCGGCTCGTCGTTGTGCGAATACCTGGGTCTGCAGCCGATCGTGTGCGCTTCCATGGTCGCCGGAGGCGCGAGCCCGGGCATCATGCTGCGGCACGCGGCGCAGACGGTCGCCCTGGGGCTTGCCGATACCGTACTCGTGTGCGCCGGAGAAAATCGCGCGACCGGTCTGGGGCGCGATGCGGCGGTGGCCGTGCTCGCCCAGGTGGGCCATCCGCAGTTCGAGCAGCTCTATGGCGGCTTGATTCCGGGCTATTACGCCATGATCGCCCGCCGCCACATGTACGAGTACGGCACCACGCGAGAGCAGCTCGCGGCGGTCGCCGTGAACACCCGCGCTCATGCCCTGCTGCATCCCAACGCGCACATGAAGACGCCGATCACGGTCGAGCAGGTTCTGTCGTCGAAGCCGATCGCCGACCCGCTGCGCATGCTCGATTGCTGCCTGGTGTCGGACAGCGCCGGCGCGTTCATCGTAACCTCCGCCGAGAGAGCGCTCGATCTTCGCCACGCCCCGGCTTATCTGCTCGGCATCGGCGAGAAACATACCCACGAGCATCTCATGTGCGCGCCCAGTTTGAGCGACTTCGGCGCCACGCAGTCGGGCCGCATCGCCTACGAAATGGCGGGTGTAGGCCCGGCCGATATCGATGTGGCCGAACTCTACGATTGTTTCACGATCGTGCCGATCATCGAGCTCGAAGAACTCGGCTTCGTGCCGCACGGCGACGGTGGCGCGTTCTTCGAAGCCGGCCACGCGCGTATCGGCGGCAAGCTGCCGATCAACACGCATGGCGGCATGCTTTCGCACGCGCACGCTGGCGCCGCCGGAGGGCTGTTCGGCATCGTCGAGGCGGTGCGGCAATTGCGCGGAGGCGAGGGCGAGCGCCAGGTGCGCGGCGCGAAGCTCGCGCTCGTGCACAACGAGGGCGGCATCCTGTCGTCGCATTGCACTCTCATTCTGTCCAACCAGAAGGGCTGACCTTCCAACCCATCGATCCCGCCATGACCACCACTTATCAGCCGCGCGGAAAGTACTTCGAAGACTTCGAGGTCGGAGAAGAGTTCGTGACGCCCGCACGCACCGTCACCAGCACCGACATCGTCAACTTCGCCTGCATATCCGGTGACTTCAACGAAGTTCACGTCAACCACGAGTACTGCAAGACGACGCCCTTCGGCGAGCCGATCGCGCACGGACCGCTGATCTACGCGATCATGGGCGGGCTGCAGTACGCGAGCGGCATCAACGACGGCACCATGCTTGCGCTGCTCGGCATCGATAATTGGCGCTTGCTCAGCCCCGTCAAGCACGGCGACACGATTCGCATGCATTCGCGCGTGATCGAGAAGAAGGAGACGAGCAAACCCGAGCGCGGCGTGGTCGTGTTCGAGCGCCGCTGCATCAAGCAGGACGGATCGGTCGCGCAGGAAATGAAGACGACACTGATGTACAAGCGCCGCCCCCGCGGGTGAGCGCGCACGCGACGAGCGAAGAATTCCCGTTGCCGCACTCGGCGGCATCCACGTCGACAAGGAAGAAGCCATGAACTTCACGCTGCCCCCAGAGATCGAAGCGGTCCGCGACATGGTGAGCCGCTTCATGCAAAACGAGGTGGTACCGGTCATGGAGGAATACGAGAAGCGCCAGGAGTTCCCGCGCGAGCTGATCCGCAAGGCGGGCGAAGCCGGGCTCTATGGCGCGGTCTTCCCGGAATCGGTCGGCGGCAGCAACATGGGCTACATGGCCTCGGCGGTCATCATCGAGGAAATGGCGCGCCACGAGGTGCGCTTCACCTCGTGCAACAACCAGCAGGGCGGCACCTGTCCGACTTGCATCTATCTCGGCGGCACACCCGAGCAGGTGCGCAAGTACGTGCCGAATCTGGTGGCGGGCAAGACAATCGGCATGATGTCGTTGTCCGAGTCGGGCAGCGGTTCGGATGCCGCAGGCGCGATGAAGACGTTCGCCAGGCGCGACGGCGATGTGTACCGGATCAACGGCGAGAAGATGTGGGCCTCGATCGCGAACGAAACGGACGTCGGCATCCTGTTCGCGAAGACCGATCGCGACGCAGGCGCCAAGGGTGTTACGGCTTTCATCGTGGAGCCGAAGAAATACCCCGGCTTTACGGCGAGGCCGATCGACATGCTCGGCATGTCGAAGTCGTTTCGCACTTGTGTGATCTCCCTGGACGATTTCGTCGTCCCGGTCGAGAACCGCCTGGGCGAGGAAGGCGAAGGCTTCAAGATCATCATGCGCGCGCTGCAGCCCGGGCGCCTCAATGTCGCGGCGAAGTGCCTTGGACTAGCCCAGGCCTGCTTCGAAGACGCCGTGCGCTACGCCAACGAGCGCACGGTGCGCGGCCAGCCGATCGGCAAGTTTCAGATGATCCAGAGCGACATCGCCGAGATGGCGAGCGCGATCGAGGCGAGCCGCGGGCTTGTCTACCGCACCGCGTACAGCATGGACAACGCGCTGCCTTCCAACCGGATCGCAGCCATCGCGAAGTACCACGCTTCGCAGACGGCCAAGATGTGCGCCGACAAGACGCAGCAGATCTTCGGCGGCTATGGGCTCGCCAGCGAGTTTCGCGCCTCGCGCCTGAGGGTGTACGCGGACATGCTCTACAACGGCGAGGGTTCGGCCAACATCCAGAGGATCATCATCGCGGAGGACGCGCTCGGCTACAAGGTCGCTGACCGCCATCATGGCAAGACGCGATTGCGCGACGTGCGACAGACCGATGTCGCCGCGGTTGCGGAATAGACGGCGGCCGTGTCGGATGAGCTCAGGAGGAAACAACATGTCTGGTGAAGACATCGGTGTAACGCTCGACGGCCATGTCGCGGTCGTGGAACTGCAACGTCCGCCGAATAACTTCCTCGATGTCGATCTCATCGCCGATCTGGCGAGCGCGCTGGAGCGCCTCGACGAGGAGCCGAAGTGCCGCAGCATCGTGCTTGCGGCGGCCGGCAAGCATTTCTGCGCGGGCGGGAATCTCAAGCAGCGCCTGGAGACGGAAGATCGCGGCGAGGTTTTCGTGGCGCCGGCGCGCCACATCTACCGGGAGGCACGGCGGCTCGTGGCGACACGCAAGCCGGTCGTGGCTGCGGTGCATGGCAGCGCGATCGGCGCGGGACTGGGACTTGCCGCGGTGGCGGATTTCCGCGTCACGTGCAAGCAGGCGCGTTTCGCCGCGAATTTCACCGCGATCGGATTTCATCCCGGGTTCGGGCTGACGTTCACCCTGCCTCGATTGATCGGGCACCAGCGTGCGCGCTGGATGTTTCTCACCGGGCGGCGCATACCGGGTGATGAGGCCTGCGCCATGGGGTTGGCCGATCGCCTGGTGGAACAGGAGAATGTGCGTGCCGTCGCGCACGAAATGGCCGCCGAGCTCGCGAAAGCAGGCCCGCTCGCGGTTCAGGCGACACGCGATACCCTCAACGTCGAGTACGTGGCGGCGTTTCGTGCCGCGACCGAGCGCGAATCGTTCGAACAGAATTGGCTGCGAGAAACGAATGACTATCGTGAAGGCGTGCAGGCTGGATTCGACCGGCGCGAGCCGGTGTTTTCGGGCACATGAATAGCGCCGCGGCGCGTCCGCGACATTGCCGAAGGTGCCGTCGATGAGCGTTCGTTCGTATCAGTTTCTCGCACCGGAACTGCGCGTGTTTCATGGGGCAGAGAGCCTCGCTGCGCTCAAGCGCGAGCTCGATCGTAATGGCTGCAGGCGCGCAGTAGTCGTCTGCGGAAGGACCATGAGTCGCAGCGAGGCGCTCGACCTGCTGCGCGATGCCATCGGTCCATGCTTCGCCGGGGTGACGCCGGCCGCAAGGGAGCACAGTCCGGTTTGCGCTGTCGAGGAAGTCGCTCGGTTCTTGCGTGAAGTGCATGCCGATGCCGCGATTGCGGTCGGTGGCGGCTCGGCCGCAGTGAGCGCCCGCGCGGCGGCCATTCGGCTCGGGGAAGACAGAGCGCTTGCGCAGTTGTGCACGCGACGGCTTGCCGACGGCCGCTTCGACAGCCCCAGGCTTACTGCGCCGAAGCTTCCGCAGTTCATCGTGCCGACGACGCCCAGCACGGCGTTCGCCAAGGCGGGCAGCGCCGTTCACGACGCCGGCGGTCAGCGCCTGGCGTTGTTCGATCCCAAGACGCGCGCCCGGGCGATCTTCGTGCATCCGGATTTCGTTGCGACCGCTCCCCCGCAACTGGTACAAAGTGCCGCTCTGAATGCGTTCGCGAACGCTGTGGAAGCGCTGGCGTCGCCGAAGTGCGACCCTTTCTCGGAAGCGCTATTGATGCACGCGCTGCGCCTGATCAAGGCGAATCTGCGGGCGGGCTCGAGCGATGAGCTCGGCGCGCGCGAAAGCCTGGTTGTGGCCGCGATCCTGTGCGGTCGCGGCACGGAGCAGGGCGGGACGGGACTTGCATCGGTGCTGTCGCACGCGATCGGCCACCGCAGCCATGCCGCCAATGGGATCGTCAATGCGATCGTGCTGCCGCACACGATGCGTTACAACGCCCCCGTCACCCACGAACGAGACGACGCGATCATCGCCGCGCTCGGCGAGCGCGCGGTATCGGGCGCCGCGACGCCTTCGGCGAGCGCTGCCGTGGAGGGCATCCTTGCGATGCTGCCGGTACCCAGAATGTTGCGCGAAGTCGGCGTCGCCCGGGGCGATCTCGGCGCAATCGCCCGGGCCGCGATGGCGGACTGGTTCATCAGCCGTAATGCGAGACCGGTTGCCGATGTCGGCGTTCTGCTGGAGCTTCTCGAGGCGGCGTGGTGACCCGACGCCCGGCAAGCGTCATCGCCCAGGTGCCCGGCCCCGGCACGGGCGCGAGGACGAGCGTCATTCCTGTCGCGTCGCCGCGCAAAAAACTTGCTTCGGAAAGATGGGTGTCCTCGGAATACCATGCTATTGCGGGACGATTGCGATGAGACTACATTAAGTCGCATGAGCGGGAATCTTGCGGTCGAAAGGGTGGCACTCAAGGCAGCCGCGCTTCGTGAGTTGCATGCGCGCTCGACGGTGCTGATTCTGCCCAACGCCTGGGATGCCGCATCCGCGCGGGCATTCGAGAAAGCCGGCTTCGCGGCGGTTGCGACGACCAGCGGCGGGGTCGCGGCCGCCATCGGATACAAGGACCACGAGGATGCGCCGGCAGCGGAGATGGTCGCGGCCGCGGCACGGATCGCCCGGGCGGTCGACATCCCGGTGAGCGTCGATTTCGAAGCCGGGTATCGCCTGGCGCCGGAACGAATTGCCGAAGAGCTGATCGCGGCCGGTGCGGCTGGATGCAATCTGGAGGACTCGGACTACCACGGCCCCGGCGGGGTCGCGATCGTGAGCGCTGAACGCCAGGCCGAGCATCTGGCTGCCGTGAAGGCGGCGCTGCGCAAGCAGGGAGCCGACCTCTTTCTCAACGCGCGCGTGGATGTTTTCGTCCGCAAGCTCGGCACGCCGGAAGAGCAGTTGGCGGAAGGACTGAGGCGGGCACGGCTCTACCGCGCGGCGGGAGCCGATTGCATCTATCCCATCATGCTCGCCGATGAGGCGATGATTGCCGAGTTCGTCCGTACCGTAGGCGTCGTGAACGTAAACATTCGCCGCGGCGGGGCGCTGACGGCCGCGCGAGCAGCAACCCTGGGCGTGCGCAGGATCACCTACGCATCGAGTATCTTCCGCGAGGCGATGACGTTCATCGAAGGCATTGGCGAAGCGATAAAGGTAACGGCCGCGCAAGCAGGAGGCTAGACGCTCGCGGCGCGTTCCCTTGCCTTGGTCGAAGTAGCCTGTCATCGGTGGCGGCGGCCGGTTCTTCACGCTTCATGCGAATGCCGGCGCCTGTTGCTGCCGGATCGCGAACGCATCCGCATCCAATCCGGTTCTCGTGTCCGTAGGCGGGCCTCGGAGGAACGATGACGCAACGAATTCTGATACTGGGTGCGGGCTTCGCCGGCCTGTGGTCGGCGGTCGGCGCGGCGCGCCAGCTGGCGGAAACCAGGCGCGCGCACGGGCCGATTGAAATCCTCGTGGTCAATGCGCGGCCATTCCACAGCATCCGGGTGCGCAACTACGAGCTCGACGCCGAAGCGAGCCGGGTGCCGCTGGCCGACGTGTTCGAACCCATCGGGGTGGCGTGGGTCCAGGGCACGGTTCAGCACATCGATGTCGCCGCTCGGAAGGTGCAGGTAGCGACTGCGGAAGGCGCGAAGACTTTCGATTACGCATGCCTCGTGATGGCTCTGGGAAGCGCTTTGGTGCGCCCGCCGATTCCGGGCCTCGCCGACTACGCGTTCGATGTCGACACCGATGAAGGGGCGGTGAAGCTACTCGAGCATTTGCGCTCGCTTCCATTGCAGCCCGACTCGGCCGGGCGTTACACCGCCGTCGTCATCGGCGCCGGGCTGACCGGTAGCGAGATCGCCTCGGAACTGCCGGCCCGGCTGGCGAAGATCGCTTGCGGCGCTGCCGGCACGCGCGTGCTCCTGCTGGATCATGCGCCGCGCATCGCCGATCAGATGGGCGAAGCACAGCGTGTCATCGAGCAGGCCCTGCGCGAGATGGGCGTCGAGTTGCGCCCAGGCGTTAGAGTCGCGCGTGTGCTTGCCGGCGATGTCGCACTCGAAAGTGGCGAGATCATTCCGGCCTCGACCACGATCTGGTGTGCGGGGATGCGTGCCAGTGCGCTTACGAAGGCGTTTCCAGTCACGCTCGACACGCTCGGGCGCATCCCGGTCGACGAGTTCCTGCGCGTCAAGGGGGTGCCTGGCGTTTTCGCCGCTGGCGATTGCGCCAATTTTCCGATCGACGGCACGAATGATTGCGTGATGTCGTGTCAGTACAGCCGCCCGATGGGCCGCTTCTGCGGCCACAATGCGGCGGCCGAGCTGCTCGGCGAACCGCTGCTGCCGCTCAGGATCGACTGGTACATCACCTGCGTCGACCTGGGCCCCTGGGGCGCGGTATACACCGAGGGGCGCGAGCGCCGATTGGCGACTGAAGGCGCACAAGCCAAGCGCACCAAGCAGTTGATCAACCGCCATCGGATCTACCCGCCGACCAACCGCAACCGCGAAGACATCCTGCGGGCCGCGGCGCCGGTCGTCGAGGCCGCGCCTTCGAAGAATGTCGCGGCGGCGACGTAGACGCCTTCGGTGATGCCGATTGCATGAAGCCGGAAGCCCCAGACTCGGTCCATTACGGACTTCCGGCCAGACAGGAGATTGCGATGACCCCAGCGGAAATGCTGAAAGCGAAAGTCAAGGTCGTGATGTTCGACCTGTACGGCACTGTGGTCGACATGCAGAAGGGTCTGGTCGCAGCGGCGGCGCCTTTCCTCGCAGGCAAGGGATGGACCGGGAAGCCGAACTCCTTCGTCACGTGGTGGCGCCGTACCCATTTCGAGAACTCGATGATCGACGCGCTGCTGCAGCGCGAGCATACGTCGTATCGGGAGATCGGGTTTCGCGCCGTGGCGTATACGATGGACCGTGCCGGAATCGAATACACCGACGATGAGGCGCACTACCTCGTGAGCTGCATCGAGAAGCTCGAGCCATTCGCCGACGTGCCGGCGGCGCTGGCCAGACTGCGGACGAAGTACCGGATCGCAATCCTCTCGAACGGCGATCCGGACATGCTCGAGACGGCGAAACAGCACCACCGGATCCCGTTCGACAGGGTGATCTCGGTGGCGGAAGCGGGTTCGTTCAAACCCCATGTGGTCACTTACGCCAAAGCCGCTGCGATCATGGATGTGCGCATGGATGAGGTTCTGTTCGTCGCCAACCATGCTTTCGACTGCCTCGGCGCGAAGGCGGCCGGCATGCACAGCGCATTCATCGACCGCCGCAAACGGCCCTTTGGGCGCACGCCTCATCAACCGGACATTCGGGTCGACGACATGCAGGCCCTTGCGGACCTGATGACCTGACCCTGGGGTACGGCAGCAGGTAGGAGACTGCCTGGCGCGACGAGTCGGCGCCGCCGCCGGACAATCCGTTCGTGATGTGACCCGCAAGCGCTCAGAGCTCGTCCTGACCGGCGAGATCCTCGATGATGCCGATCATCCGTTCAAGCGCAGGATCCTTCTGGCCCTTGACCCACGCGAATACGAACGTCGTCGTGTATTTCACATCATCGAGCGGTATGACCGACACGCCCGCCGGATAGGTGAAGTTCCGGCCGGTGACGACCAGGCCGACGCCCATGCCCACGGAGACAAGATTGAGTTGCGAGGTGGTCGTGTGGACCTCTTGCGCGATCTGGGGTTCGAAGCCCGCTTTCTGACACAGGGCATGGAGCGGACCATGGCCCGGGCTGACGCTCGAGCGCGGAACCAGGACAAAGCGCTCCTGCGCCAGATCGGCGAGCGTCACGGCCTTCATTCGCGCCACCCGGTGATCGTTCGGCACCGCAACGCCAAGACCGCCGGTCTGAATGCGAATCCAGTCGAGCAGCGTCTCGCCTTGTGCGATCTCGCCGTCCCCCCGCCGATTGTGAATTGTCCGGCCCGGCCCGAAGTGCATGAAACCGCCATGAATCCTTCCTTCGGCGAGGGCTCTCGGGTGCTCGTTGCTCGACATCTCGAGCAACGAGAGCGTGACGTCCGGGTAGGTTTCGCGGAATTGCTTCACTGCCGCACGGAAGATCGAGTTGATCAATGTCTGCGAGCCGTAGCCGATGTTGAGACTCCCGGTCTTGCCCTGGCCGACACGCTTGGCCAAGGCAAGCGCTTCGTTCAGGTTGCTTATGACCGCCTGCAGTTGCGGCAACAAGCTGCGCCCGGCTGCCGTCAGCTTGACACGGTGGGCGAGCCGCTCGAACAGCGGCGTTCCAAGTTCGGACTCGAGATCGGCGATGATCTGCGAAACAGCGGGTCGCGTGACGCACAATCGATCGGCGGCGCGGCCGAAGTGCTCCTCTTCGGCCGCGGCCATGAAGTAACGCAGATGTCGCAGCTCCATCGGCGGATCTTCTCCTCACCGCTGAGACTATAGCTTCACCCCCCGCAGGCGCAACGCGTTCGTCACCACCGATAACGAGCTCATCGCCATCGCGGCGGCTGCGAGCATCGGCGAGAGCAGCATGCCGGTGAGGGGGTAGAGCACGCCGGCGGCAATCGGGATGCCGAGCGCATTGTAGGCGAACGCGAACCACAGGTTCTGCTTGATGTTGCGCATGGTCGCGCGCGACAAGGTCATCGCGCGTGCGATGCCGCGCAGGTCGCCCTTGACGAGCGTGACGGCCGCGCTTTCCATCGCCACGTCGGTGCCGGTTCCCATGGCGATGCCGACATCGGCCCGCGCGAGCGCGGGCGCATCGTTGATGCCGTCGCCCGCCATGGCGACCTTGCGCCCTTCGGCTTGCAGCCGCTTCACGTGCTCGGCCTTGTCCTGCGGCAGCACTTCGCCGATCGCGGTGTCGATGCCGAGCCGGCGCGCCACCGCGTCGGCCGTGCGTTGCGAATCGCCGGTGAGCATGGTGACGTGCACGCCGGCGCGCTTCAGCGCCTCGATCGCCTCCGGCGTGCTCTCCTTCACCGGATCGGCGATCGCAGCCAGCGCGGCCGCGGTGCCGTCGACGGCGAGAAACACCACCGTCTTCGCCTCCGAGCGCAGCGCCTCGGCCTGCACCCGCCACGCATCGGTCGCAATCCCGCGCTGGTCGAGGAATGCGCGGCCGCCGACCAGAACCTGCTGCCCGTTGATGGTTGCTGCCACGCCCAGTCCGTTGTGTGCGTGGAACTCGGACGCGGCCTGGACCTTGAGCCCGCCTTCCTTCGCCGCGGCGACGATCGCGTGCGCGATCGGGTGTTCCGAGGGCTGCTCGGCCGATGCCAGCAACGTCAATGCTGTGTCGCGCTCGATGCCATTCGTTTCCAGCTCGGTGAGCGCCGGGCGCCCGAGCGTGAGCGTGCCGGTCTTATCGATCACCACGGTGTCGATGTCGCGCATGCGCTCGATCGCGTCGGCGTTACGAAACAGGATGCCGGCCCGGGCGCCTTCGCCCATCGCGACCGTCATCGAGATCGGCGTCGCCAAGCCGACCGCGCACGGGCAGGCGATGATCAGCACCGCCACTGCGTTCAGCAACGCGAACGTGGCGGCGGGCTGTGGACCGAAGAACCACCAGATGACCGCGGTCACGATCGCTATGGCGACGACGGTCTGAACGAAGTAGGCGGCGATGCGATCGGCCAGTCGCTGGATTGGGGCGCGGGTGCGTTGCGCCTCGGCCACCATGTGCACGATGCGCGCGAGCAACGTGTCGGAGCCGACACGCTCGGCGCGCATGACGAACGAGCCGGTGGCATTGACGGTGCCGCCGCTCACCTTGGCGCCGGCGAGTTTTTCAACCGGGGCGGGCTCGCCGGTCAGCATCGATTCGTCGACGCGGCTCGCGCCGTCGATCACGACGCCGTCGACGGGCACTTTCTCACCCGGCTTGATGCGCAGCCGGTCGCCGACAGCGACCTCATCCAGCGGCACCTGCGATTCGCTGCCGTCAGCGGCGATGCGCCACGCGACGTTGGGAGCAAGGCGCAGCAATTGCCCGATCGCCGCGCTGGTGCGCCCCATCGCGCGCGTCTGCAGCAGATCGCCGAGCAGCACCAGCGTCACGATCACCGCCGCTGCCTCGAAATACGTACCGACCGCGCCGTCGTGGCGAAACGCGTGCGGGAAAACACCCGGCACGAACACCGCCGCCAGGCTGAACGCATAGGCGAGGATGACGCCCAGCCCGATCAGCGTGTACATGTTCGGCGCACGATGGACGATCGAGAAGCGAAACTTGTGCAGGATGGGCCAGCCGACCCAGAGCACGACCGGAGTGCCGAAAACGAACTCGACCCAGCCGCGCGCACGCGGCGAAAGCCCGAACGGCTCGGCGAGCCCCAGCATCGGCGCCATCGCCAGGATCACGAGCG
>WYBJ01000219.1 GCA_011525945.1 Burkholderiaceae bacterium
AGCAGCGCGGTCGAGCAGACGGCCATTGCAGGGTCGCCGTCGTGATGAGCGAGTGCGTCCTCGATGTCCTCCTTGCCGCCCGGCAAAAGGCAGGCAGGCGGCTCCTCGGCGTCCTCGACGATGAAACCAAGGACGGGCAGCACTTCGCGCTGCCATTCGTAATCGTGAAGCCAGACGCGCACGAGGTTCGCGCCGGTGGTATTGGGGAGCGTCGTCATGGTAGGGCCTCAATCAACAATGCTTCCGCCACGAGGAAGCGAACCAGGCCGGGGTGATTGCCCCATCCCGCGAGCGCGAGCAGCCTGCTGACCTTGGGGTCCGTGGCGAGCCAGTTGCGCGTGCGCTCCAACACTTCTGGCATTTTGGCGGGGCCGAACACGGACGCCAATTCGTCGAGCGTCCGCTGCTGCCAAGAGGGGTCCATGTCCGGCGGTTCTTCGCCGCTGAAAGTGGCCGCGAGGGCTGCGCGAAATACCTGCTCGACGGATGGCTGCGTCACTTGAGCCGGCCCCTCTGCGCCTCACTGATCGCGGCCTCGGCCACCGCCAGCACGACCTTGGGGTGGTTGCCCAGGTTGCCGGCCACGATGATCGACTTGACGCGCGGGTCGCGCTGCAACAGCTTTTTCGCCATGTCCAAGGCGTGCTCCGCGCCGTCGCCGTAACGCCCCTTGAGCAGATCGAGCGATTCCTTGTGCCATTTCGCGGTCTGCTCGTCGGTCGGCGGGTTGGCGAGGTTCTGCTTGTAGAGGCCGATGAAGTTCTCGACTTCCTGCCGGTTGGCGCCCATGTCGGCCGCGATCTCGCGCAGTTCGGCGGTTGCGGCGGTCCTCATCTCCGGGGTGATGCTGTCATCCGAGACAGCGGCGAAGAAGTCGTCAGGGATAGCCGAGGCCAGCGGCCCCTTCTGCGGCGAGTACATTTGCCTCTCCTTGTCGGCCTCCCGCAGTTCCCTGATGGCCTCGGGCACCGAGGGCTTTATCGCGGGTTCGGGTTGCTCTTGCATGCCTGGAAACAGCCGCTTCGCCGCTTCCGCTTCGGTCTGCGGCGGCGGCTGCGCGGGATCGGTCGAGGGTGCTTGTGAGGACGACGGGGGCTGCGCCGGTTTCGCGCTGGCGTCGGTGGTCTTGGGGCAGGCTGCGCACGAAGCGCCCTCCTGCGCGACCATCGTGGGGTACAGCTTGGCAAGCATGGCGTCCATACCTTCCATTTCAGCGCCTCCCCTGGTCGCGCATCGCGCGATCGATCCACGAGTCGAGACGCTGGAAGTTGGCTTCGACGATCTCGGCAAACGTCCTGCCCTCGACCGACGGGCGGTGCACAATCACGCTGCTCAACTGGTCGTATAAGCCGGTCTGCATAAGGTGCCAGGCGAGCACGTCGCCGGCGGTAGCGATGGACGTGAGATGGTGACGGTTGCTGCCGCTCACGCCCAAGTCGTACGCACCGCGGGAGATGACAGCATTGATCTCCTTCAAGCGCACGAGAGACGCGAGGTAGGCGACGCGGTGCTTGTCCGCTTCCTTGGCGACCTTGATGCCCTCGGCCATGCTGGCACAGGTCGCTTTTTTGGTCGCAGCGAGCGCGGCCGCGTGGGCTTCCTCCTCAGCTTTAACGTCTCGACTTTGCGCGACAACCAAAGCGGCGGCCTTGTCCTCGATCTTTTCCTGCCGGTTTTGGATGTCCGCCTTGATCTTCGCCAGCTGCGCATTGAGTTCGACATCGTCCGGCTTCGCCTGCAGGGCGTAAGCAACTTCGGCGCGGGAGGCTTCGAGCAAGATAACTTCGGATTGAAAGCGCGCGATGTCGCGCTTCAGGGCAGCGGCGCTCGTTTGATTTTCCATATTCGCTCCTTTAAGGTGAGGTACGGAGCGAAGATAGCGAACCGGGAGCGCGGCAAATTCATTTCATAAACATTTCATCCGTGACGATCTCGGCGGCGCCGATCTCGGGCGCGTAGCTGGCGGTCAAATCGTCGTGCAGCTTGACCCGCTGCAGGAGGCCGGCAAGTTCGGGGTGATGGGCGCCGACGAGGTCGCGGGCGCGGGCGGCGATAACGCGCATCCCCTCTATCCTGCGCGCGTCCCTATCCCGCAGCGGGTAGTCGTCGAGGGGCGCGATGTCGACCCGCTGGCGTGGCGAGGCCACCGCAAGCTGCAGGATGCTCAAGCCAAGATCGAGGGTGCTGCCGAACGGCACCTCGGCCTCGTTGCCGCGTGTGCCGAACGTCCAGGCGCGGAGAGGCCTGGTCGGGTGCGGCCGGGAGGTGAAGATCAACGGCGCCGGCCGTTCGCTGGCGGCGAGGCACGCCGTCAACTCCCTGCGTGCCCGGATGCCCTCGGGCGTTCGCCCCCCGTCGAGGTTCACGAGGTCGAGCAGATACTCGGCTGTCGCGCGGGTCAAGGTCGGCGGCATCATGCCCTTGGCTTCGCCGCCCGGGGGGTGGCCCTCTCGACTCTGCGGGCGGCGAGGGTCAGCCGCCGTGCCTGTTCCTGAAACGCCTTCTCGGCACGTTTTGCCAGGGCCTCGGTAATCTCATCAGGCGGGGGCGGTGCCAGCAGCGCGGCCAGCACGCCGTCGAAGTCGGCCATCAACCTGCAGGCGACCTCGGTCATGATGGCGGGGCTCGCCTGCCGTCGCAGGCTGCGAAAAATTGCGTCCAGACGCTCCCTGTTACGCACGACTTACGCAAATATCGGCTAAGTGATTGTTTTTCCTGGCATGACGAGGGATTTGCGATCCTTCGAGGGCGTTTCAGCGGCAGAGAAAAAGGGCGGCGGGCGCGAGCCAGTGGGCTGTCCTGGGCGCGCTGGCGATTTTCTACGTGGACGCGGACGCGCGTGGCGCGTGCAGGAAATCGCAAAGCTCGCTCTTTGCGCAGCTCGCAAAACAGCGGCAGAAGGCCCAACCTCATTTGAACTTTTCTGCCGGTGTCTCTTTTTCTCGCTTCTAAGCCGTAGGGGGTGAGTAGCGTAGTGAAGTAGTGCTTTCCTATAGGAAAAGCACTACGCTTCACTACGCTCCTGCTCACCAATTTCACTACATCCACTACACTTTCACTACGAACTTCACTACGAACTTCACTACGCGCTTCACTACCAACCTGCGAAAAATTACAAGTAACTTCCCTACCAACCTGCGAAAAATCGCAACAAGCAGATTTTTGCGACCAAGCGGGCGTCAAGTAGATTGCGTTATTCATCTCCGACGCACCCCACCGGCCGCGCGCGGTCGCCGTCCATCTCGACCAGCTTGCGCTCCTTGAGCGACCTGACGATCGCGTGAAACCGCTGCCGATCGTTCAAGGCGGGCAGCACGCACTCCCCGACACCAGCCCGCCGCCAATCGGCCAGCGTTACCCATCCATCCAACAACCCCTCGGCTGAACGCCGGAGGATGTCCAGCATCTGCACCTGCGCTCGGCCCATGCGCGCCGTTTTCTCCCGAGGCGAGTCGTACCTTTGCAGGCCGTCGAGCACGAGGCTGCTTGCGCCGTCCATGTCCAGCGTGATCTCTTGCGCGCGAAAGTAGCGCTCAGGAGGCAACGGGCCGTCCTTCATCTTGATGGCCGTGAGCCTGGAGACAAACGGCTCGGGCTTCTCGACCAGGTACTCGAAGTCCACCGCTTGCCCGATCGCGCTCGACCCTCGCCCCCGGCCCTTATCGGCGAGTCCGGTATGGTGGACGATGGCAATGGTCGCCTTGAACGGTGCGCGGAGGTGCCGGTCAATGTGCTCGATGAAGCGGTAGATGTCGTTCGACTTGTTTTCGTCGCCCTCGCCGAAGTTGCGCCCGAGCGTGTCGATCACGACGAGGCGTGGGGCGCCGCGCTGTTCGGCAATCTCCTTCACCTGGCGCTCAACCTCTGCGGCCATCTTCTTGTCGAGCAGCGGGACGGCACGAGCGGACAGGAAAAACGGAAGCTCACCCACGGCGATGCCGTGGTGATGCCCCCAGGCCGCCATGCGCTTTGCGAAGCCGTTGTGGCCCTCGCCCGCGATATAGACCACCGGGCCGGGCTTCACCTTCTCGCCGTGCCACGCGCACCCGGCAGCTACGCACAAGCCCGCCCCCGCGGTCAGAAAGGACTTGTACGAACCCGATTCGCCGTTGAAGATGCCGATGGCGTCGGTTTCGAAGAGACTGTTGACAAGCCAATCCGTCGGCCCGACACGGCTGAGCACTTCGCGCGCAGGCAGGAAGAGCACGCCGGCTTGAAGCCTTGAGGCCGCTTGGGCTGGCTGCGCCGCCTCAGCCTCACGCTGCAGCGCCTGCGCAGCGGCCTCCCTATCGCACCCGGCCGCGGTCAGCCGCGCGATGAGTTCGGTGACCTGCGCCTGCGCTCGCTCGGCGGCGGGGATGTCCGCGATCCGCACGGCCACCGCCTCAAGCAGTTCCTCGGGCTCCTCACCGACCAGTTCGTGCGCGTCGATGCAAGCGTTGATGTCGGCGATGACCCTATCGTTCTCGTTCTCAAAATCGGCCACCGTGTGTTCGTCGTTGTTGAGCCAGTGCGTCGTGCCGGTGCCTACGTCAAAGAGGCAGGGACGGCCTTCGCTGCCCCGGCGTAGCACCCCGGCGAACGATTCGGACGCGCGGAAAGGGGTTTGGCACCGCAGTTTGTCCTCAGGGCCTTCGAGATGGTCGAGTGCGTCGCGCACGGTGAGCACGTCACCGCCCTGCGTCTCGATCTCGGTGTCAAGCGCGAGGTCGTAGGCATCCACCGCGAGCGAGTTGCCCTTGCCCTGGCGCACGGACATCTCGACGCCGGCGCGGCGTGTAACTTCCCGCACTACATCGGCCGAAGGCAAGCGCACGGCCGACGTGTCGACGCGCTTATCGCCGCCCATCACTTCTACGGTTTGCTCGAGCACTTCGAGGCCGTCGCCTGCCGTCGGCTTGCCGCAAAAGACAAGGCGGCCGGGGATCAGCACCGACGCGTCGATGATCGTCGTGAGGGCGCCCGCTTTGCCGTGCTTGTTCACTTTGCGCCAGGCCATGCCCAATTCGGCGGCACGCACTAGCAGGGCGACGTGAAGGCGCTCGGCGTCGTCAGCGTTGGCGATCTGCACCCAAAGGTGCCCGTTGCCTGCGCCGACCGGCGTCCCGGCATGCAGCACTCGCGCGCTCGACGAGCCGGCCCGTACCATCGGCGCCGAGACGACACCGGGCAGGAGCTTGCCCATTGCCGCGAGCCAGGCGTCGAAGTCCATTGCTGTTCCGAACTCGGCCGGGGTTTGTTGATCCACGTCACGATCGAGCAACTGCCACGAACTCGGGCGCACGTTGTCTTTGAACCTGCCGACGGCTTTGTGTAGCACTTCGCCCCCGACCTTCATCTTGACGGCGTGCACGCCGAGCTTGCTCGCGCGATCCTTGCCGCCGATGCCGCGCTTCTCCATCTCGTTCTCCGAGAGCACCACGAAGCGCTCGCCAACCGGGATGGCGGGGAAACAGGCGTTGATGATGGCGGCGTTCGGATCGTCGGCGACTTCGCGAAGCAAGTCGGCCATCGTGGCGGCGTCAGGCACGTGGCGCTGTTCGGCAATGCCGAAGGACACCATGACGTTCGACTCCTTCCTGGGCGAGCCGTCGTTTGCCAGGGTGAAGCGCTTGCCGAGCCAGTGATTCGGATCGCGGATTATGGTGATGGTGTCGGAAGTGCTCACAGGCCGCCACCCACGATCCACGCCACCACAACGCCGGCCACGAGCCAGGCCGCCGCCTCGCCAAGGGGGTTCAAGGCTACAGCAGCACCTTGCAGCAAAAGCTGTAGGGTGCTAGTGTTGCAGCTGCGAGTTGTTTGCCCTAAGGCCCCGTTGAGAGTAGCCGCTCTCTCGGGGCCGAGTCGTTTTTGGGGAGTCATGCCGTACCTCCTCGCGTCGCGAGCCGCGCTGCGATGAAAGCGTCGATCTCCGCCTCTGACCACAGGGCGCACCGCCCGATGCGGATATGCTTGGGGAAGGTGCCCTCGCGCTCCATCCGGAAAATCGTCACATCGCTCAGGCCGACACGCTGCTTGACCTCACCCCTGCGCAACAACCGTGCGGGACAAGGTTCCTGCGATACCTCTTTGGCTTTGCCCATTTCATTACCTTTCTGGAAATTACGACACGCTTCTAAAATAGCCCCGTCGTTTCGCCTCAAGGCTACGGCCCCCTCGTTCGAGGCACCAACCCTTGCCCGAAGTGTTTGAGCGGCGCCCCGGCCCGCCTCGCAAGCCGGAGGGGGATGCTCAGGGCCTCGACTTCCGGCATGACAGGACGTTGAGATCGGTAGCAAGAGTGCTCAGGCATACGTGGGTCTGCACGGCGCGGCCCAGGTGATCGACGACGTAATACCGGCCGAGAGCGCCGATCTCCTTGCCTTGCGCTGCGCGCAGCGTTTCGCCAAGTGGCGCCAGTGCCGAATTGATCTTCGAGACGAGGCTGTCTGTCATGTCGCCCCCCTGCACGCGGCAACGCCAAGCTCCTCGGCCAGCGCCCGCGGATCGACGTGCTCGCCCGAGACGTTGCCGCGCCAGTCGAGCAGGAAGTACGCGCCCCGCTGTTCCCGCTCGTTTGCAGTGCGCGCACGGATCAACGTCTCGCCGCTGATGCTTTCAAGCGCGAGGTTGATCCGGCGCACCAGGGCGTCAAGCTGCGGGCTGTTCATACCGCCCCTGCCTGGTTCCCGAGCCACTGCTCATACAGCGGGCGGCTGATAAAGATGCGCTTACCGATTTTCGTGC
This sequence comes from Burkholderiaceae bacterium, assembly GCA_011525945.1. GTDB lineage: Bacteria > Pseudomonadota > Gammaproteobacteria > Burkholderiales > WYBJ01 > WYBJ01. The sequence goes on from WYBJ01000219.1 coordinate 6,730, forward strand.
AGCATGCCGCCAGGCCGTTCGCGTGGCGGTGCCTGAGTTGCCAGCGCAGCGTGCGCTCGGTGAGGGGTGCGGGCGGTGAGTCGACCGCGAACAGGTTGTCGAGCGCGAACGGCTCGACGCTTGCGGCTTGATTGTGCATGACGCTGTCCTTTCGGATCGCGTCCGCTCACACGTAGAGACTTAGAGGGGCATCGGAGCGGACGGGCGATGGCTTCTAAGCCTCTAGCCCATGCACGGGCTGCCGTTC
>WYBJ01000220.1 GCA_011525945.1 Burkholderiaceae bacterium
ACCTGCCCGCCGCGCGGGCACACAACGCTCCCCTCTCCCACCGGGAGAGGGGTTGGGGGTGAGGGAAGAGGCGCCACGCGAGGTTCCAGGGCGCAAGTCGCGATGCGCCATCGTGGCGTCTCTCCCTGAGCCCTGACCATCTTGCAATTCTCCCTAACTCCACGTATGAACACGTTTAAATCATGGAGTTGGCAAATGACAGAAGCGACTGAAGCCATTCTCAAGATCAAGACCTGGGGCAATAGCCTTGGAGTTCGCATCCCCTCGGCGGTCGCGCGCGCTGCTCGGCTGAAGGTCAATCAGCCGGTGAAGCTGACCGTGGAAGACGGACGCGTGGTCATTGTCCCTCAAGGAGCGAAGCCGCTTACGTTGTCCGAACGGCTGGAACGCTACGACCCAGCGCAGCATGGTGGCGAGGCTATGAAGGCTCCGTCGCTGGGCGCGGAGAGATTTTGAAGCGGACGACTGCTGCGCCCTGTTGAATCAGATCATCGATGTTGCCTAGTCAGTTAGCGGGATGTTGCGATTCGGGATGTTGGGATGTTCCCCGTTCCCGGACTACCAATCGGGCGCCAGCGCGAGCCACGGCGCAAGCACCCGCCGCACGAACTCCGATCGGCGGCGCACGCCGAGCTTCGCCATCGCGTGCTGCACGTGCAGCTTCATCGTGCCCCGTGCGATGCCGCATTGTGCGGCGATCTCTTCGCTCGACAGCCCCTCGACGAGCAGACGAGCCACGCGCGCCTCGGCGCGAGTCAAGTCGAAGCCTGCGAGCATCACGGGAGCGCATACCGATTCGGCCGGCTCGCGGTCGATCACCGTCAGCTCGTATGAGGCTCGGGCGCCACGCTCCAGCGCAGTCAGGCGCGCCAGATACGGCCAGCAGCCCGAGCTTCGAGGCCAATTGACGACGAACGGCCGCTCGTGCCCCCGATCGAACGCGCGCATGCCCGCGACGATTGCGGCGCGATCACTCCCTCGGCGAAGTTCCAATCGATCCTCCACGATGCGGAAGGCATCGCCTGTCGCCGCCATGGTACGCAGCGCGCGGTTGGCATGCAGAATATGCAGGTGCGCATCGAGAACGATACGCCCATAAGGCATGCAGTCGGCTTCGCATTCGAGTTGCCTCATACGCCAAGTCGTGCGCACCCGCTCCAACGCAGCCGCAAGCGCGCGTTGCAGATGCGGACATAGCTCTGCCCAGGCGCCGTGCAGGTCCTGCGTATCGAGCGTGTCTCGGGGCCGGTAAACCATGCACGCCTCGATAGCCCCCGCCACGAACAGCCTTCGCTCCAGCAGCCGAGGCTGCGGCACAGTGTATGGCAGCCCCATGCCGCAGCCGCCTGCCGGCTTGGCAAGTCGCGTTATCGCGCCCTCGATGCCTGGCGTATCGGTGTCTGCGCCGTAACCGATGCCGTATCCCACTGCAAGCGCGCTCCCGTCCGCCGCGCAGGCATGAAGCGCCACGCCCTCCCAACCCATCGATCCGCACAAGGACTCCAGCGCGTCGTCCCAGTCGCCGTGCAGCGCCGCGTCGTACAGCTCGCCGATCACTGCACTCACAGCCGTAGGTCGATGCAAGGGTCCGCTATCCATGCTCGGGCGCGTCCACGCTCATAGGCTCGCTTGCGCAAGCGAGGCTCGGCCGGTGCGGATCGCGTCCGCGGCACCCGCTACCATCCCGAATCGAAACCTGCTTGCGCATGCAACCACCCGCACGGGCTGCTCAGCCCGCCGGCCGGATGTTCTGATTGACCCGGAACAGGTTGCCCGGGTCGTACTTGCGCTTCACTTCCGCGAGCCGCCGGTAGTTTTCGCCGTAGGTCGCCTGCACCCGCTCCTGGCCTTCGTCCATCATGAAATTCACATACGCGCCGCCGGCCGAGTACGGATGCAACGCATCGAAGTAGCCCTTGGTCCAGTCGGTGATCTTCGCCTTGTTCGCCGGATCGGGATCGACGCCGACGATGACCGAAGCCCAGCCCGAGCTGCGGTAGTTGAACGCGGTAGCGCCGGGCGCCACGTCGTGCACCGCGCCGTCGATCGGATACAGATGCATCGTGGATTGCGGCGTCGGCATGAGGGCGGCATGCTTGCAATGAAGCGCAATCGCCTCGTCGCTCAGCTCGTTGACGAAGTCCGCGCGCCAATACCACTGGTGACCGGGCGGATAGATTCCGTCGAACACGCCCTGCAGCGCCGGGAAGGGAATCGCATGGATGCCGTACAGCGCCGGGGGGCCGAAATTCTTCACCGGCGCGAACACCTGCTCGGCCTTGGCGGGGTCGCCGCAGTAGCACCATACCACGCCGCACATCTTCTTCAAGTGCAGCGCTTCGGGAAACATCGGCACCGGCGGTACGGTGAGGAAGGCAAACCAGCCGTTCAGCTCGCGCGGCGCCTGGCGAATGAAATCGCGATACCAGCGCATGACCTCCGGGGCCTGCTCCAGGGGCCAGAAGGTCGGCCCGCCGATGATTTCCTTCACCGGGTGCAGCCGGAACTGGAACCAGGTGACGACGCCGAAGTTGCCGCCGCCACCACGGATCGCCCAGAACAGATCCGCGTTCTTTTGCTCGTTCGCGATGACTACGCTGCCGTCGGCCAACACCACGTCGACTTCCAGCAGATTGTCGATCGACAGGCCGTAGCGGCGCGACAGATGCCCGATGCCGCCGCCGAGCGCGAGCCCACCCACGCCGGTGGTGGAAATGATTCCGCTTGGGGCTGCAAGTCCGTAGGCGTGCGTGGCGTGATCGACATCGCCCCAGGTACAACCGCCGCCGACTCGGGCCGTGCGGAGCTCGGACTGCACCCGGACGCCACGCATGCCGGAGAGATCGATCACGAGGCCGCCGTCGCACACGCCCAGCCCCGCGCCGTTGTGTCCGCCGCCGCGCACGGCGAGCAGCATGCCCTCGGTGCGGGCGAAATCGACGCAGGCGATCACGTCGGCGACGTCGACGCAGCGCACAATCATCCTCGGGCGCCGGTCGATCATCGCGTTGTAGACCTTGCGGGCGGCGTCGTATTCGGGATCGCCGGCCTGGATCAGCTTGCCGCGCAAGCGGGCTTGGAATGATTGCATGGCCTGGGTATCGCTCATGGTGCCACCTCCTATGACATACAGTCGGGTATGGAACGATCGCCGCGGATCTCGGGGCTTCCTCACGCGGGTCCTATGCGCTGCGAATACTAAGCGCGGCCGCAGCCCGCCGCATCGCCACAACTGATCATTTTTTATCCGCCGCGCGGATGCGGCGGGTAGTTAGAATTGACTATTCGCGGCACCCCGGGAGTCCAATCCGCCACAGGGAGAACGCTATGCCGTTATTCGTGATCGAGCGCAATTTCGCCGAGCAACTGGAGCTCACCAAGGAAGCGGCCGCCGCCGTCAAGCTGATCAACGAGGACGTCGGGGTGAACTGGCTCTACTCCTTCCTCAGCGCCGACAAGAAGAAGACCTTCTGCCTGTACGAAGCGCCCAGCATCGCGGCCGTCCGGGAAGCGGCGCGACGGGCGAACCTTCCCGCCGACGTGATCATCGAGGTGAGCGAGCTGCGGCCGGAAGCTTTCAGCTAGAGGTAGAGCCCGGGTAGCTCATCGGGGCTGCAGCACC
>WYBJ01000221.1 GCA_011525945.1 Burkholderiaceae bacterium
CCATCTGCTTCGCAAGCACTCTTGCAGCGTACGCATCCGGTGAAGGGTACGCATCCGGTGAAGGCCGCCTTGCGCTGAGGGGGGCCAGGGCGAAGACATAGTCGTATGACTGATCATACGCCTATGTCGAAGGTGTCGCGGCTCGAGGTGATCCAGAGCGGCGCGCGGCGCCGGTGGTCGGCGGAGGAGAAGGGTCGGATCGTCGCGGAGAGCGAGAGCGGGGCGCGGCAGGTATCGGCGACGGCGCGGCGATATGGATTGCTGCCGAGCCAGCTGTTCACCTGGCGGCGGCTGGCGCGGGAAGGACGGCTGACTGGGGGCGAGGACGCCGTCACGTTTGCGCGAGCGGTGATCGCTCATAACCCGCCATCCGCAACGTCATCGGCGAGCCGGATGGAGATCGTGCTGGCGGACGGTGTACGGATCGTCGTCGATAAGGACGTCGATACTGATGCTCTTGTGCGGGTGATCGGGGCGATCCGGCAGCAATGACCATCCCGATCCCGAGCGGCACGCGGGTGTGGCTGGCGACCGGCCATACTGACATGCGCAAGGGCTTTGATGGCTTGGCGCTGCTGGTGCAGGAGACGCTCAATCGCAATCCGCACAACGGCCATCTGTTCGTGTTCCGCGGCCGGCGCGGCGGACTGATCAAGGTGCTGTGGCACGACGGCCAGGGCATGTGCCTGTTCTCCAAACGGCTGGAGCGCGGACGCTTCATCTGGCCGTCGCCGGCGGACGGGAGGGTAGCGATCACGCCGGCGCAGCTCGGCTATCTTCTGGAAGGCATCGACTGGCGCCTGCCGCAGCACACGTGGCGGCCGGAGGCTGCGGGCTGACCGCTCGTGCGGCATTGTGAATCAGCGGGCGATTTGGGCTCGCAACATCGGCGAAGTGTGCTGCACTCGCGTTGTGGCACCCACTGCTGATTCTCTCCCCGACGACATCGAGACGCTCAAGGCGATGGTGATCGCGGCGCAGGCGGCGCGTCTGGAGGCGGAAGCCAAGGCGCGCAATATGGAGGCCGAGGTCCGCGTCCGCGAGCTGTTGATCGAGCAGATGAAGTTCACGATCAAGAAGCTCAGGCACGAGCAGTTCGGCCAATCTTCGGAACGTCACACCGTGCTCGAGCAGCTCGAGCTCTCGCTCGCCGACATGGAGGAGGATGCCTCGCAGGCGGAAGCCGCGGCACAGCTCGCGGCGAATGCGGCGGCGCAGGCCCATATCAAGGTCGCGGCATTTGAGCGGCGCAAGCCCGCGCGCCGGCCGCTGCCCGAGCATCTGCCGCGCGAGCGCATCGTCTATCCGTCACCATCCGCCTGCCCTTGCTGTGGCGGCGTCCTGCACAAGCTCGGCGAGGACATCACCGAGACGTTGGAACTGATCCCGCGGCAGTGGAAGGTGATCCAGCACGTGCGCGAGAAGCTCTCGTGTCGATCCTGCGAGGCGATCACTCAGCCGCCAGCGCCGTCGCATCCGATCGCGCGTGGCCGCGCCGGGCCGGGCCTGCTCGCACACATCCTGTTCTCGAAGTACGGCCTTCACCTGCCGCTCAACCGTCAGAGCGCCGTCTATGCCCGCGAGGGCGTCGATCTCGATGTCTCGACGCTGGCTGACTGGGTCGGTGCAGCAGCGGCGACGCTGATGCCGCTCGTCCTTTTGATCCGGACACATGTGTTCGCAGCCGAGCGCATCCACGCCGACGACACCACCGTCAAGGTTCTTGCCAAGGGAAAGACCAGGACCGGACGGCTGTGGACCTATGTCCGTGACGACCGGCCGTTTGGCGGCCCCGATCCGCCGGCCGTCATCTTCTTTTACTCGCCGGATCGCAGTGCCAAACATCCAGAGCAGCACCTGGCCGGTTATGCCGGGTTCATGCAGGCGGACGCCTATGCCGGCTTCGATCGGCTCTATCGGGCCGGCCGCAAGCCCGATCCGATTACCGAGGTCGCGTGCTGGTCGCATGCGCGGCACAACTTCTTCGATCTCGCCCGCCTCACCAAGGCGCCGATCGCGATCGAGGCGGTCAAATGCATCGACGAGCTGTTTACCATCGAGCGCCAGATCAATGGCTTGCCACCACAGGAGCGGCATCGCGTGCGCAGCGAACGTAGTCGTCCGCTCATGGTCGCGCTGGAGGCTTGGCTGCGCGAGCAACGCGCCAAGCTCTCCGGACAGAGCAACGTCAGCAAAGCCATCGCCTATTGCCTGACCCGATGGGTCGCACTGACGCGCTTCCTCGACGACGGGCGGCTGTGCATGTCGAACAACGCCGCCGAGCGGGAGATCCGACCAGTTGCGGTCGGTCGCCATAACTGGACCTTCGCTGGCTCGGATGAAGGTGGCCGCCGCGCTGCCGCGATCTATACACTGATCCACACCGCCCGGATCAACGACGTCGATCCTCACGCCTGGCTCGCCGACGTCCTCGCCCGCTTGCAGGATCATCCTGCCAAGCGCATCGACGAGCTTCTGCCCTGGAACTGGAAGCGCCAACGCCCGCAAAAGGCCGCCGCGTAGCCGCCATCAGCTCAGCCTCGACCCCATCCACCGTGCCCGTGGCCTTCACCGGATGCGTACCATAGTGCGGCCCAATCCAGTCGAGTTGGCCCTTGTCGATCTCACCTCCACGGCGCGCGCATTCCTTATTGTGTTCGGTGAAGCTGCGCGCAACGAAGGCCGCCAGCTCGCTGAACCGGAGCACGGCGTGGTTCCCTATTCAGCAGGCTGCGAGCGCTGCATCCTTCTCTCTGCAATCCAC
>WYBJ01000026.1 GCA_011525945.1 Burkholderiaceae bacterium
AGCAGCTCGTCGGCGAGCGCCTGCGGATGCTCGAGCTCCACGCTCTCGATCTGCGCGAAACGCTGCGCGATTTTCACGCTGGACACGTGCACGCGCTCGGCATCCTCATGCGCCTGGCGGATATGGTCCGCGAGCCGCCGCATGCGCTCGTCGAAACGCGAGAAATCCTTGGCGAGCTTCGAGAGCGCATCCTTGATCACGTGCACCTGACGGCGCGTCTCGACATCTTTGATGACCGCCCGCGCCGTATTGAGCACCGCCATCAGGGTGGTCGGCGATACCACCCAGACGTGGCGCGTCAGGGCGTGATCGACGATGTCGCGATGGTAGGCGTGGATCTCGGCGAACACCGCCTCCGCCGGTACGAACATCACGGCGCCGTCGGACGTCTCGCCCGGGATGATGTACTTGTCGGCGATGTCGTCAACGTGGCGGCGCAGATCGGCCTTGAATGCGCGCTCGGCTTGTGCGCGCTCCGCCTCCATCAGCCCCGCCGTATACATGCGATGATAATTCTCGAGCGGGAACTTGGAGTCGATCGCAACCGTTCCCGTGGGATCGGGCAAACGCAACATGCAGTCGGCCCGCGCGCCGTTGGACAACGTCGCCTGCATCTGCCAGGCGTTCGGCGGCAGGCAATTGCGCACCAACGCCTCGAGCTGCACCTCGCCGAAGGCGCCGCGCGCACGCTTGTCGCCGAGCAATTCCTGCAGACTGACGACATTGGTGGCGAGTCCGTCGATCTTGCGCTGCGCCTCGTCGATCACCGCGAGACGTGCCATGACGCTGGCAAACGTTTCGTTGGTCTTGCGGAAACCTTCGTCCAGGCGCTCGGCAACGCTGCCGCGAATCTGATCCAGGCGCTGCTCGACGTTGCCGCGGATCTGCTCCAGGCGTTCGTCGGTGCGGCTCGAGAGCGCCTCCATCGCAACGCGCAACTCCTGCGCCATCGACTTGAGCGAGCGATCCATAACGTCACGATCCGCACTTGCCTGCTCGGTCAGCCGCGCCTGCAGGCCCAGGCTCATGTCGGCGAGACGCGACAGCACTGCCTCGCGAAACGTGGCCAGCTCATGCTGCTGCGACAACTGCAGCACCTGCATGGCTTCGCGCGCGTGCTTCAGGTCGTTGGAGACCACGCCGCGCAGCCGCTCCGAATTGTCCGTGAGCGCGCCAGCTAGCCGATCGCCCTGCCGTTCCAGATTGTCGCGCAATTCGCCCACCAGCTGGCGCTGCTTCTGCTCGTTCGCCTCCACCTGATTGAGCGCATGCGCGTTCACGGCTTGCGCCAGCGCTCCCATCTTGAACAGCAGAAAGATCACGGCACCCAGAACCACCAGAGCCAGGATGACGACGACGATTTCGACCATGTTCTCCTCCGCTGCTCGATGCAGTATAGCCCAGCCATCCGGGCCACCGCGCACGCGCGCGACGACTGCCCGAGGTTTAACCGATCTGGCGCAAGCTCGCGAGCGGAGGCGTGCCGAGCACGCGGTGCGTAAATGCCATGCCGGCGGCGACAACGCCGGCAACGCCTGCGGCCAAACCGGTTAGCCATACCAGCGGATCGAACTGATAGGGCAGATTCAGTACCTTCGACGCGACCACGTAACCGAGGACGCTCGCACCGGCCGCCGCGAACACTCCGGCTAGCGCCCCGATCAGCGCGAACTCGATTGCGTGCGCGCGGCCGATCTGGCGGCGGGTCGCACCCAACGTGCGCATGATCGCGACCTCGCGTACCCGCTCGTCGTGAGTGGCGGCGATACCGGCGTAGAGGACGAGCATCCCGGCCGCAACGGTAAAAAAGAACACGAACCCGATCGCACGCGATACCTGCCCGATCATTGCCTGCACTTGCGTCACGAGGCTTGCCACATCGATCATAACCACGTTCGGAAAACGCTGCACCAGCGCATTCGCGACGCCACCGTCATCGGCCGGTAAGTGAAAGCCGGTGATGTAGGTCGCCGGATAGGAGCTTAGCAGGCTGGCCGAGGCGATAACGAAGAAATTCACGCGGAAACTGTCCCACTGGACTGCACGCAGGCTCGTGATCGGCGCCTCGAAGCGGACACCGGCGACGTCGTAGGTCAGGCGGTCGCCGAGTTTGAGATGCAAGGTGCGTGCGATTCCCTCCTCCACCGACAACTCGGCGCCACTGCCCTCACCGTGCCAGCGCCCTGCGGTGATGCGATTGTGCGCCGGAAGTCGATCGCCGCGGCCGAGGTTGAACTCGCGCTCCGCCAGCCTGCGCGCCCTTTCGTCGCCGTAGGTCGATGGATCGACCGGTGCACCGTTCACGGCTACCAGTCGTCCCCGTACCGTCGGATACGCTTGCGGCCGGTAGCTCAGCCGCGATGCGAGCAAATCCTCGACTGCATCGACTTGATCGGGTTGAATGTTGATCAGAAAGCGGTTGGGTGCATCGGGCGGGAGGCTTGCCTGCCAGGCTGCGAGCAGCTCTGAACGGACGAGCGTAAGCGTAATAATCGCGGTAAGTCCCAGCGCGAGCGCGATCACCTGCCACAACGTCGCGGCCGAGCGCCGGCGCAGGCTTGCAATGCCGTAGCGCCAACTCACGGTACCGTTGCTCCGCACGGCGCCAAGGGCGCCTAGCGCCGACCACGTGAGCACGGCCGCCGCCGCAATTGTCGCAAGGCAACCGAGCAGGACGTAAACGCCCAGTCGCAGGTCGCCTGCGTGCCATAGCATCAAGCCCGCGATGCACACGATGGCGAATGCATAGGCGGCCACACCCGCGAAACCGGGGCCGTCCGCCTCGCGCCGCAGCACTCGCAACGCCGACACCCTGCGCAGCGAGATCAACGGGGGCAGGGCAAATGCCGCCAGCAGCACCATGCCGAGCAGCGTCGCGCGCGCTGCGGCACCCGGCCCGGGCGCCGGCAGCTCGATGCCGACCAGCGAACCGAGCCACGAACTCAGGGCAAGCTGGCCGGCATAACCCGCGGCGCAACCGGCGGCGCTCGCACCGGCGCCGATTCCTGCGAGCTGCACGAGTTGCAGGCGCAACACCCGCCATTGACTGCATCCGAGGCAGCGCAGCATCGCGCACACGTCAAGCTGGCGTTCGTGGTAACGGCGCGTGGCGAGCATCAACGCAACCGCAGCCAGCGCAACGGCCACCAGCGCAGCGAGCCCCATGAAGCGCTCCGCGCGGTCCAGGGCTGAGCGCACCTCGGGGCGTGCATCGCTCACCCCTTCCAGGCGCGCGCCGGCTGGAAGCCGCGCCTCGGCCCACGCCCGAAACGCCTCGACCGATGCGCGGCTGCCTGCGATCAGAAGGCGATACGTGGCGCGGCTGCCCGGAACCATCAATCCGGTTGCCGCCACGTCCTCGTACGCCATCACGAGCCGTGGACCGAGACCAAAAATGCTCAGCGTGAGACTCGGATCCTGCGTCAGCACTGCCGCCAACGTGAAGGTCTTGTCTCCGAGCATGATACGATCGCCCACGTGCGCGTTCGATCGACTGAAGAAGCGCTCGTCGGCCCAGAGCGTCGCTGGCGCCGGGATCGAGCGCGGCACCTCTTCGGCGCCGCCACGCATCCGCGCGATCCGCGTCGAACCGCGCAGCGGGTAGCCCGGCTCGACCGCGGTGATCTCGGCGAGCAGGCTCGCATCGGCGTGAACCGCCATGCTGCGAAAGGCGAGCGTTGATAGCGTCGACAATCCGCGCGCACGCGCCGCCTGCGCGAACTCGGGCGGAATCGGTCGCGTCCAGCGCAGCACCAGGTCGGCGCCCAGCAGGCGATTCGCTTCCTGCGCCATCGCCAGGCGTGTGCGATCGGAGAATAGACCCACGGTCGCCATCGCGGCGACTGCGAGCGCGATCGCACCCACCAGCAGGTTGACTTCACCCGCTCGCAGCATGCGCGCTGCGAGCCGCAGACCGAGTGACAGCTCGCTCACTGCCGCGCGCTCTCCAGCAAGCGCCCGCTTGCGAGGCGTAGCGTGCGACTGCAGCGACTCGAAACTGATTCGTCGTGCGTCACCAATACGAGCGTCGTGCTGCGTTCATGATTGAGCGCAAACATGAGCTCCGCTATGCGCGCGCCGGTAGCTGCATCGAGATTTCCGGTCGGTTCATCGGCAAGCAGCAGCTTAGGTCTTGCGACGAACGCGCGTGCGATCGCCACGCGCTGCTGCTCACCGCCGGAAAGCTGCTTGGGATAATGCGTCAGCCGCTCGCCAAGACCGACCCGATCAAGCAGCGCAGCCGCCTGCTCGCGCGCGGCGGCAACGCCGGCGAGCTCGAGCGGCAGCATGACATTCTCGATCGCCGTAAAGGCGGGCAGGAGCTGAAAGGACTGGAACACGAAACCCACCGCACGCGCGCGCGCGGCCGCGCGTCCGTCTTCGTCCAACGCGGTGATGTCCTCGCCATCGAGGAATACGCGCCCTTGGCTCGGCGCATCGAGTCCGGCGAGCAGGCCGAGAAGCGTCGACTTGCCGGAGCCGGAGACACCGACTATGGCTACCGATTCGCCCGGGAACACACTGAAACTGACATTATCGACGATTCTGAGATCGCGACCGTCGCTTCGTACTTGCTTCACTAGGCCGACCGCCTCCACAATCGGGCGTATGTCGTTCGTTTTCATCTCGAAACTACTTGTCCTGATCGCGCTCTCGGGGTTCCCGCTGGCTGCGTGGCCGGCGAGCACCGTGCTCGTATTCGGCGACAGCCTTTCGGCTGGCTACGGACTGGCGCAAGACGCGGGCTGGGTAAGCCTACTCGCGCAACGCCTCGGCAAGATCGCACCCGATTATAGGGTGGTCAATGCCAGCATCAGCGGGGAAACCGCAGCCGGCGGCCGACGCCGCATCGAATCGGCGCTCGCACAGCATAAGCCGGCCATCGTGGTGCTGGAGTTGGGCGCAAACGATGGTTTGCGTGGCCAACCCATCGAAGTCTTGCACGCGGATCTGGAGGCGATCCTCAAAGCATGCGCGCAGCACAATGCGCGGGTCGTCCTGGTCGGTATGCGCCTGCCGCCCAACTATGGCGCCGCTTACGTGAAGCAGTTCGGCGCGGTCTACACCGAGTTGGCGAACAAAATGCGCGTGGCACTGGTGCCGTTCCTGTTCGAGGGCTTCGGCGATCGCGCCGAGTTGTTCCAAGCCGACGGCATCCATCCCACGCACGCGGCCCAGCCCCTGATGCTCGAGACGGTATGGCGGGTGCTCGGTCCGATGCTCAACGCACGACGACCCGCGGCGAGCCCACGTTGAGCTCGCCGATCACCGCCGCCTGAGCGAAGCCAGCGCTGCGAAAGACGTCGAGCACCGCCGGCGCATCATCCGCGCTACAGGCCACCAGCAAGCCTCCGCTCGTCTGCGGATCGGTGAGCAGATCGCGTTGCCACGGCAGTAACGTTTGCGTCAAGACAACCTCGGCGCCGACGCTCGACCAGTTGCGCGCCGAGGCACCCGTGACGTGGCCCGCTTGCGCGGCTCGCCCTGCTTCGGACAGAACCGGGATGTCCCGCATGCGCACATGCGCAGCCAGGCGCGAACCTCTGCAGATCTCCAGCAGGTGTCCGAGCAAACCGAAGCCGGTCACATCGGTCAGCGCGTGCACGGACGCCATCTCGGACAGCGCGATTCCCGGCGTATTGAGCCGAGTGGTAGTCTCGATCATCTGCGTATAGCCGTTCGCGCCGAGTTCGCCCTTCTTCAGTGCTGCGCTCAGAATGCCGACTCCGAGCGCCTTACCGAGGATGAGGACATCACCCGCCAGCGCGCGGTCGTTGCGCTTGATCCGCTGCGGGTGTACCAAACCCAGCGCCACCAAACCATAGATCGGCTCGGACGAATCGATCGAATGACCGCCTGCGATCGGCACGCCCGCTTGCGCGCAGACCGCTTGCCCGCCGGCAAGAATGCGCGCAATTTCATCCGCGCTGAGCTTGCCGATCGGCATCCCGCATACCGCCAACGCAAAGATGGGCCGCGCCCCCATTGCGTATACATCCGAGAGCGCATTGGCTGCCGCGATGCGCCCGAAGTCGAACGGGTCATCGACGATCGGCATGAAAAAATCGGTGGTGGCAACCAACGCCTGCTCGTCGTTCAGGCGATATACCGCGGCATCGTCGCAGCTTTCGTTGCCGACCAGCAGATTCGGGTCGATGACCCCCGCAGGCGCCTTGGCCAGGACTTCGCTCAGCAACGCTGGCGTCATCTTGCAGCCTCATCCGCCGCCGTGCGAAAGCGCGGTCAGGCGGATCGGCTTGCGCACAGGCTCGTTAACAGGATCGCTAGGAGTCATGAATGAAGTCGCACGCGTGGAATTGCGGTAGACTGCGGCCGCGTCCGAAACAGATTGCGACGCGCGCCGTGGAGCACAGCCGAGACGTTACCGTAGCACAGGTCGATGATTTTGACGAGGTCATCGACGTGCGTTCACCGACCGAATTCGCGCTCGATCACATTCCGGGCACGATCAATCTGCCAGTACTGACTGACCAGGAGCGAGCGCGCGTCGGTACGATGTACAAGCACGTCTCGCCGTTCGCCGCCAAGCGCACGGGCGCGGCGCTGGTCGCGCGCAACATCGCGCATATCCTCGAAACGCGCCTGCACGATCGGCCGCCTCGCTGGGCGCCGCTCGTCTATTGCTGGCGCGGGGGTGGGCGCTCGGATGCGCTGTGCGAGGTGCTGCGCCGGGTGGGTTGGCGTGCCGCACGCCTGCAAGGCGGCTACCAGGCGTATCGGCGCACGGTCGTGGCAGCCTTGGAAGATTTGCCGTCGCGCTACAGCTATCGCGTGCTGTGCGGGCGCACGGGATCGGGCAAGAGCCATCTGCTTGAAGCGCTGAGCAAGCTAGGCGCACAGGTGCTCGATCTCGAAGCGCTGGCTTGCCACCGCGGGTCTGTGCTCGGCGAAGTGCTCGGCCAGGCGCAGCCCACGCAGAAGATGTTCGAGAGCCTGCTATGGGCGCGACTGCGTGCGCTCGATCGCAGCCGCGCGGTCTTCGTTGAAGCCGAAAGCCGCAAAGTCGGCAACGTACAGATTCCAGGCGCATTGACTGCGGCCATGCGCGCCGCCCCCTGTGTGCTGGTGCAAGCGCCGAGCGCGGTGCGCGTGGCGCTGCTCATGCGCGACTACGCTCATTTCGTGCAGCACGATCACCTGCTGTCCGAACGGTTGAATGCGCTCACCAGCCGTTACGGCCGCGCCATCATCGAGCAGTGGTGCGCTCTGGCGCGCGCCGGCCGTCATTACGAGCTCGTCGCCGAATTACTGGCGCAGCATTACGACCCGGCCTACGATCGCTCGATCGCGCGTAACTTCGCCCGCGCCGCCGAGGCCACGAGCTATCACCTCGAGCACGCGTCGGCATCTGCGATCCTCGCCATTGCCGAACGCATCCTCGCCGACTGTGCCCATGGCGAAGCTGTCTGAGCGGCCGATCTTTCCGCCCGCCCCGTTGGCGACTGCGCCCGCGAAGCGTCTCGCGCTCAAGGTCGACGTACAAACGTATCGCGGCACGCGAGAAGGCGTCCCACGACTGATGCAGGCGTTGCGCCGGCACGGCGCTCAGGGAACCTTTCTGTTTTCCCTCGGTAACGACCAAACCGGCCCGCGGTTGCTGCGCACGGCACTGGCCGACCGCCGCAGGATCGACGGCCGTACGCTACTCGGACATTATGGTCTCAAAACCCTCATGTACGGCACCGTGCTGATCGGACCCGATATCGGACGGCGCTGCGCCGATATCATGCGCGCTGTGCGAGACGCCGGTTTCGAGGTCGGCATCCAGGCATGGAATAACGCGCGCTGGCGTGCGGCAGCGGCTCGCTCCGATGCGTACTGGACATCACGCCACATGAAGCGTGCGGCCGACCGGTTCGAGCAGATTTTCGGTACCCGCGCGCGCGTGTACGGTGCCGCCGGCTGGCAGATGAATACGCATGCGTACCGCCTGACGCAGAGGCTCGGGTTCGATTATTGCTCGGACACGCGCGGGTTGCATCCTTTCGTCCCGGTGGTCAACGCCGAGTTGATCGCGTGTCCACAGATTCCGACCACATTGCCGCCGTTGACCGAACTGCTCGCCCGCGGCGGCATGAGCACCGACAACGCCGTGGCCGTATTGCTCAAGGCGACACGTACTCTGCCCGCGCTCGCAGGTCACGTGTACACCCTGAGCGCAGAGTTCGAAGGTATGAAGCTGCTGCCGCTGTTCGAACGCGTGCTGCACGCGTGGCGTGCCGACGGTATGCAGCTGCTCAGCCTGGGCTCGTATCTGACGGCAGCGGGGTCCGCAACGCTGCCGCGTCACCGCGTCGAGAACGGATGCATGAATGAATGCACTGGCCCAGTCGCCCTGCAGGGCGACGAGTTCCTCGCTTAAGCGTGGATTCGGATTCCGACCTCTTACACGCTCGCTGCGGCCCCGAGGATCCGGACGCTTGCGTCGTGCATCGATTTTGTCAACAATTGAGTCGCCCCATCCTGGCATCCTTCGCATGATCGATCACCCCGTGCCCGAACTGGCACTGCCGGCCACCGGCGGCAAGACCATCCGCTTCAGCGAGCTGCGCGGCACGCCATTCGTGCTCTACTTCTATCCCAAGGACAATACGCCCGGATGCACGACGGAAGGTCAGGCCTTCCGCGACCTCCATGCGCAATTCGCCCACATTGGCTGGCGCATCTTCGGTGTATCGCGCGACAGCGTCAAGTCGCACGAATCGTTCAAGACCAGGATGAGCTTTCCGTTTGATCTGCTATCCGACCAGGACGAAAAGGCGTGCAGCGTGTTCGCTGTCATCAAGATGAAAAATATGTACGGGCGCCAGGTGCGAGGCATCGAGCGGAGCACATTTGCGATCGATGCAGCTGGCATCGTGCGCGCTCAGTGGCGCGGCGTGAGAGTCTCCGGACACGCACAGGTAGTACTCGCTTTCGCGCAGTCGCTTCGCGCGTAACCGCGATGCCAAACCGCAAGCCAGCCCGGATCGTGCCCCGGGCGCAAGATTCCGGGCGCAAGCTTTTCGTGCTCGACACCAACGTGCTGATGCACGATCCGACGAGTCTGTTCCAGTTCGAGGAGCACGACGTGTACGTTCCGATGGCGACCCTGGAGGAGCTCGACGGCCACAAGAAGGGCCTGTCCGAAGTCGCGCGTAACGCCCGCCAGGCAAGCCGCTTCCTGGAGGAGCTGGTCGCCGCCGCCAAGCATGACATCGGCAGCGGAATTCCGCTCGACTCGAGCGGTAACCGCGCTGCCAGCGGAAGTTTGTTCCTGCAGACCGAAGCCATCAATGGCGAGCTTCCCGCGCGCCTCGCCTCGGGCCGAACCGACAATCAGATCATCGGCGTGGTCAAGTTCCTGCAAAACCGGCACGCACGACGCCAGGTCATCCTGGTCAGCAAGGACATTAACATGCGCATCAAGGCCCGCACCCTGGGTCTTGCCGCGGAGGACTATTACAACGACAAGGTGCTCGAGGATACGGAGATGCTCTACACCGGAGCTCTCGAGCTGCCAGCCGACTTCTGGGAGCAGCATGGCGCCGGTATGCAATCCTGGCAAAGCAGCGGGCGCAGTTTCTACCGTATCGGCGGGCCGCTGGTCGGCTCGTTGTACGCCAATCAATTCGTCCACCTTGCGGCGGAGCCGCCTTTCGACGCCTGGGTGAAGGAGAGCGACGGCGCCAGCGCCGTGCTGGAGACCCTGCGCGACCACGCACAGGTCCGCAATAACGTCTGGGGCATCACGGCGCGCAACCGCGAGCAGAACTTCGCGCTCAACGCACTTATGAGCTCGGAGGTCGATTTCGTCAGCCTGGTGGGCCAGGCCGGAACCGGCAAGACGCTGCTGGCGCTGGCCGCGGGTTTGCAACAGACGTTGGAGCACAAGACGTTCACCGAGATCATCATCACCCGCGTCACGGTCCCGCTGGGTGAGGACATCGGCTTCCTGCCGGGTACTGAGGAGGAAAAGATGAACCCCTGGATGGGTGCGCTCGAGGATAATCTCGAGGTGCTCGATCAGTCCGACGACGAAGCCGGCGAATGGGGGAAGGCCGCAACGCGCGATCTGATCCGCTCCAGGATCAAGGTGAAGTCGCTAAATTTCATGCGCGGGCGCACGTTTCTCAACAAATATCTGGTGATCGACGAAGCGCAGAATCTGACCCCCAAGCAGATGAAGACCCTCGTGACGCGGGCGGGACCGGGCACGAAGGTGGTGTGCCTGGGCAACATCGCACAGATCGATACTCCCTACCTCACCGAGGGCAGTTCGGGGCTGACCTACGTCGTGGA
>WYBJ01000222.1 GCA_011525945.1 Burkholderiaceae bacterium
GCTGGTGGCCATCATCCGCAAACGCCTCAACCTCGCACTGTCGTTGCATTCGATGCTGCAAATCCTGAGCGTGCGGCCGTTCGACAAAGAACCATTGATTCAGCTGCTTACCGAATCCGCAACCGCGCACGATATGCCACTTGACGCTAACCAACTGAACGGACACTACTGTCTTGACATCACTGCGGCGGCGGCGCTATACCTCGGCCAGAAGTTCAAGAAGATCGGGGGACTGCTTGAAGTACTCAACACTGGGAGATTCGGGAGTCCAGGTTTCCAGGCTCTGCCTCGGGATGATGTCCTACGGCGACCCCGCCTGGCAGCGCTGGACGCTGCCGTACGAGAGCGGCGAGCATTTCGTGAGGCGCGCGCTCGCGGCGGGCATCAACTTCTTCGACACGGCGGATTTCTATTCCTTCGGCAGAAGCGAGGAGATCCTCGGCGAGGCGATCGGCAAGCTCACCGAGCGGCGCAACGTGGTGATCTCGACCAAGGTCGGGCTGCCGATGGGCAAGCACCCGACCGACGCCGGGCTGTCGCGCAAGCACATGTTTCAAGCGCTGGAAGCGTCGCTGCGCCGGCTGCGAACCGACTATGTGGACGTCTACATGATCCACGAAGAGGACCCGCGCACGCCGCTCGAGGAGACGATGGATGTCATGGCGGAGCTCGTGCGAAGCGGCAAGGTGCTCTACGTCGGCTTCTCCAATCTTCCCGCCTGGAAGGCCGCGCAGGCGGTCTATTACGGCAAGTACCGGCTCGGCGTGAAGCCGAAGGTCGCGCAGGTCCAGTACAACCTCTGCTATCGCGAGGACGAGCGCGACCTGCTGCCGCTCAGCATCCAGGAGGGCCTGGGCGTGATGGCGTATTCGCCGCTCGCGCGCGGCTGGCTCGCCGGAATCCGCGCGGGCGGCGCCCTCGGCGCGAAGGACGCGTTGCGGGCCCAGTCCGACGCGAAGGCGCAGCAGCTCTACGGCTCGGCGCAGGACCGCGCCATCCTGGCGGCAGCCTCGCGCATAGCTGCCCGGCGGGAGGTGCCGGTATCGCGTGTGGCGATGAGCTGGGTCCTCGCCAACCCTAACCCGGCGGTGAGCACGATGATCTGCGGCGTGCTGGAGGACTCGCATCTCGACGAGGCGCTCGCGGCGCTCGAGCTGGAGCTCACGCACGAGGAAATTGACGAGCTTTCCGCCCTCTACAGCGCTCAGCCGGTGAAGTCCACCGGGCTTGCCGCGGTTCTGGCAGCCACCAAATAGAAGTTTCGCGATGACCCGAGCATTCCTCGTCGGTGAGGACTGGATTTCCGAAGGCCGCGCCAGTTTCGACTCCATCTACCCTGCCGACGGCTCGGTCGCGGCGAAGATCGCGATCGCCACGCCGAAGGACGTCGATGCGGCAGTCAGAGCCGCGCGCACCGCCGTGGAGCAGGCTGCCTGGCGCGACATGCCGGCGCACAAGCGCGCGATGCTGCTCGTGCGGCTCGCGAGCCTGATCGATCGCGATGCCGAGCACCTGGCGACCCTCCAGACGAAGGACAACGGCAAGCCGCTGAAGGAAAGCCTGGCGCAGGCGGCGGCGGCGGCGGAGTTCTTCCGCTACTTCGCCGCCGTCGCCGAGACTGCAGACGCTGAAGTCATTCCCTCCCGCGGCGATTACTTCGTCTTCACCGGATACGAGCCGATCGGCGTGGTCGCCGCGATCACGCCGTTCAATTCGCCGCTGACGCTGGAAGCCCAGAAGCTGGCGCCGGCGCTTGCCGCGGGGAACGCCGTAATCCTGAAATCGTCGGAAGTCACCCCGCAGATCGGGCTGGAATACGGCAAGCTCGCGCTCGAGGCAGGCTTTCTGCCGGGGATCGTCAACGTCCTGACCGGCATGGGCGACGTCGGCAAGGCGCTGGTCGAGCATCCCGGCGTGAACATGGTGACCTTTACGGGCGGCACGGCGACCGGCCGCGTGATCGCGCAGGCGGCAGGCGCCCGCGGCGTGCCGGTAATGCTTGAGCTCGGCGGCAAATCGCCGAACGCCGTCTTCGCCGACGCCAACCTGGAGCACGCGCTGAACGGGGTGCTCGTGGGCATCTTCCACAACGCGGGACAATCGTGCAACGCAGGTTCCCGGGTCTTCGTGGAGCGCGCGATCTACGAGCGCTTCGTGCCGCGGCTCGTGAAAGCGGTCGAGTCGCTCGTGCTCGGCAACCCGTTCGACCCGACGACCGATGTCGCTTCGCTCGCGAGCTTCCAGCATCGCGAGCGCATCGAGAAGATGCTTGCCGGCCACCGCGGCGTGAAAGTACTGACGGGCGGCGAGCGGCCGAAGGGCGAGCGTTTCAGCCGCGGCGCGTTCCTGCAGCCGACGGTGCTCGCGGTGGAAAACGATCACCCGCTGGCGCAGCAAGAGATTTTCGGGCCGGTGGCGTGCGTGATCCCGTTCGAAGACGAAGAAGACCTGATCCGGCTCGGCAACGCGAGCGAATTCGGGTTGGCGTGCGGCGTGTGGACGGAGAGTTTCCCGCGCGCCCTGCGTGTCGGCCGGCAGATCAACACCGGCACGGTGTGGATCAACACGTACAAGGTGAATGCCGTGAACGTGCCCTTCGGCGGCAACAAGGCGAGCGGCTACGGGCGCGAATGCGGCATCCAGGGGATGCGGGCCTACATGACGGAGAAGAGCTATTACGTCTCCACGAGCACGGCTCGGCTGCCCTGGCCGCAGGCCCGGACGCAGCCGAGATAGCACCATGTCGATTGCCCAATCAAGCTTGATCGGGCATCGACATCCAATTAACTTTCCAGCACTAACTATAACGAGGGGGATACCGATGCGATTCCTTACGAGGCAGTTCGCTGCCTGCGGCATGATGGCCGCCGGGCTGGCGTGCGTTTTCCCGGCGCAGGCCCAGACAACGCTCACGCTGAGCAGCTGGCTGCCCCCGAATCACCTTACGACCACGGAGGTCCTGACCGGATGGTTCAAGGAGGTCGAGAAGGCCTCGGGAGGCCGCATCAAGGCCACCATGCTGCCGAAGGCGGTCACCGCCGCACCCGGAACGCTCGATGCGGTCAAGGACGGCCTCGCCGACGTGTCCTTCGTTCTGCACGGCATGATGCCGGCGCGGTTCACGCTGACGAAGGTGGCGGAATTCGCCCAGCTCGGGCAAACCGGCGAAAGCAACTCCGTGGCCTATTACCGGGTGCATGAACGCCACCTCGCTGCAGCGAACGAGCACAAGGGAGTGAAGGTCCTTACGGTGTTCACTCACGGGCCCGGAAACGTCATGAGTGCATCGCGCCCGGTTGCCAAGGTTTCCGACTTCGCCGGGCTGAAGGTGCGCACCGGAGGCGGGCTGCCTTCGGAGCTGCTGAAGACGATGGGCGCAGTGATCGTGGTGCGCCCGGGAACGGAATCCTACGAATTGCTCGCCAACGGCGTCGTCGATGCAACGCTCCTTCCGTACGAGACCGTCGCCTCCATGAATCTGGAGCGCGTGGTTAAGCACATCACCAACATCCCCGGCGGCATGTACAACACGAGCTGGGCCGTGGTCATGAACGAGGCGAAGTTCAATGCTCTGCCCAAGCAGGACCAGGACGTGATCACCGCTCACTCCGGAGAGCGTTATGCGCGTGCGGCAGGCAAAGCCTGGGATGCGAAGGACGAGCTCGGGCGCGAGCAGGCGCGCAAGGCGAAAATCAACACCCTGCAGGCCGACCAGGCGTTCGTCGCGGAGATCGTCAAGCGCACCAAGGTCTTCGAGGAGCAATGGATCCAGGACGCGCAGAAAAAGGGCGTCGACGGCGCTGCGGCACTGAAGACCTTCCGCACCGAGCTCGCGCGAACGGGCCCTTGAGCGGCGTTGCGCCATGAAAGTCCTCGCGCGGTGCATGGAGCGGGTGCTGGGTGCAGCCTGCGCCCTTGTCCTCTTCGCCATGATGCTCCTCACCGCCGTGGACGTCGTGATGCGGTACGTCTTTTCGTCCCCCTTGAGCGGAGCCTACGACCTTACCGAGGTGTTTCTCCTTCTCCTGGTGTTCGGCGGCCTTCCGGTGGTGTCGCTGCGCGGCCTGCACATCACGACGGATATGATCGACCGGTTTCTTTCCGCCCGCATGCGCGGCCACGTCACGGCGGTAGTGCACGTCACGTGGGTTGCCGCGCTGGCGGGGCTGGGCAGGCTGGTATGGATCAAGGCCGGCGCGATTGCGGAAGCGGGCGACACCACGCAGACGCTGAGCCTCAAGCTCGGACCGATCATCTACGCCGTGTCGGTGCTGCTGCTCGTCACCGCGGTTGCGCACCTCATGCAACTCGTATCGCGAGAATGCGGCGGGGATCCGCGCGCCGGACAGGAAATAGGGCCGATGTAGTTGCGGCGGCCGACGCCGCCTGCGGGGAGGGCAAGTGCAGGAATTCATTCTTGGCATGGGCGCCATGCTGGTCCTCATGTTCGCGCGCGTTCCCATCGCGCTCGCCATGGGGCTGGTCGGTTTCATCGGTCTCGGCATGATGCGCGGCTGGGCGCCCGCTACCGCGTCGATGACGGCGGCAGTCTACGAGACGGCGCTTTCCTATCAGCTCTCCGTGCTGCCCCTGTTCATCCTTATGGGCAACTTCGTCACCCGCGCCCGGATGTCGGAGGAGCTGTTTCGCGCCGCCTACGCCTTCTTTGGACACATCCGCGGCGGGCTTGCGATGTCCACCGTTGTCGCCTGCGCCGGATTCGGCGGCGTCTGCGGCTCGTCCATCGCCACGGCGGCCACGTTTTCGAAGGTCGCCTATCCGTCGATGCGGCGCTTCGGATACTCGGACCAGTTGGCTACGGGAGCAATCGCCGCCGGAGGCACGCTCGGCATCCTGATTCCGCCGTCGACGATCATGGTCATCTACGGCATCATGACCCAGACCAATATCGGCAAGCTCTTCCTTGCCGGCATTCTCCCCGGGGTCCTTGCGACCGTGCTGCTTTGCGCAGCCGTCTCGTATTTCGTCTGGCGGGACCCGAACGCCGGCCCCGCGGCACAGCGCGCTTCGTGGAGCGAGCGCTGGGCCGCGTTGCGGGCGGTGTGGGGCGTAATCGTGCTTTTCATCTTCGTGATGGGCGGCATCTACGGCGGCGTGTTCACTGCCACGGAGGGCGCTTCGATCGGCGCTTTCAGCGGGTTCGTATTCGCGCTCTTTCGCCGGGTGCTCACCTGGCGCACCCTCATGGAGGTGCTGTTCGACAGCGCCGTCACTACGGCGATGCTGTTCGCAGTCCTGATCGGAGCCATGGTCTTCGCCAATTTCGCGAATTTCACCGACATGCCGAACGGCCTGCGCGACTACGTGGGGCAGCTGAATGTCGCGCCCATATGGGTCATGGTCGCCATCTGCGCCATCTACATCGTGCTCGGATCCGCGATGGAAGAGCTCTCGATGGTGCTGCTCACCCTGCCCGTGTTCTTTCCGCTCGTCACGCACCTGGGCTACGACCCGGTGTGGTTCGGCATCATCATCATCGTGGTGATCGAAATCGGCCTCATCAGCCCGCC
>WYBJ01000223.1 GCA_011525945.1 Burkholderiaceae bacterium
ATGCCGCTGTCGCAGAATCGCTGCAGGCGATCGGCGAGGCTCTGCAGGAAAACGGCAAGGTCATCGTCACCGGTTGCCTCGGCGCCAAGGCCGACGTGGTTCGCAGCACCCATCCTTCGGTGCTGGCGGTGACCGGCCCGCAGGCGCTCGATGACGTGATGAGCGCGCTGCACGCCGAGCTGCCGCGACCGCACGATCCGTACACCGATCTCGTCCCGCCGCAAGGTGTGCGCCTCACACCGCGCCACTACGCCTATCTCAAGATCTCCGAAGGCTGCAATCACAAGTGCACGTTCTGCATCATTCCCTCGATGCGCGGCGGGCTCGTGAGCCGTCCCATCGGTGAGGTGATGCGCGAAGCCGAAAATTTGGTGCGCGCCGGTGTAAAGGAGCTTCTCGTCATCGCGCAGGATACGAGCGCCTACGGGATCGACGTGCGCTATCGCACCGGATTCTGGAACGGGCGGCCGCTGAAGACGCGCATGACCGAGCTGGCCGCCGCGCTCGGCTCACTCGGGGTGTGGGTGCGGCTGCACTACGTCTATCCCTATCCGCACGTCGACGAAGTCATCGAACTCATGGCGCGAGGCAAGGTATTGCCATATCTGGATGTGCCATTCCAGCACGCGAGCCGGCGTATCTTGAAGCTCATGAAACGCCCGGCTGATGCCGAGAACACGCTCGCACGCATCCGCCGCTGGCGCGAGATGTGTCCTGAGCTGACGCTGCGCAGCACCTTCATCGTCGGTTTCCCCGGCGAGACCGATGAGGAGTTCGACGAACTGCTGGCGTTCCTGCGCGAGGCGCAGCTCGACCGCGTCGGCTGTTTCGCCTATTCGCCGGTCGATGGCGCCGCCGCCAATGCGCTGCCCGACCCCGTGCCGGAAGCCGTCAAGGAAGAGCGCCGCCGCCGCTTCATGCGCGTGCAGGCGCAGATCAGCGCCAAACGCCTGAAGAACAAGATCGGGCGCACGCTCAGCGTGCTGGTCGATGCGATCGACGGGTCGCGGGCGATTGCCCGCGGCCATACCGACGCCCCCGAGATCGACGGGCGCGTGATCGTGTCGGGTGCGCGCTCCGCCCGCGCCGGCGACCTGATCGAAGTTCGTGTCACCCGCGCCGGCGCACACGACCTGTGGGCCCGCGCCGCCCATTGAGCATCCAGAAAACTGGCTGACGGCTGCTGCCTATCAGCACCTGACCAGCGTCTGCACGCGCCAGTTGAGCGGATCGGCGACGTAAAGCGCCGACTCGTCGCGGCTCGCGGCGATGAAGTGCGCCTCTCCGTACTGGTTGGGCCCCTTGCCCTGGCTGCCGGTTACTCCCAGCACTTTCCCGTTGAGATCGAGCTTCATGATCTTGCCGGCATGACCATGGGCGAGGAACATGTGGCGCTGGTCGCGGCACATGCAAAGCCCGCACGGCGTGCCGGGATGATGCGACTCGCGCAGGAAATTGCCTTCGCGATCGAACACCTGGATACGCTCGTTGGAGCGGTCGGCAACGAAGAGCTGAGCATCGGAGCTCATGACGATCGAATGCGGCACGCGGAATTGCCCCGGTGCACTACCCTCGCCGCCCCAGCTCTTGATGAAGAATCCGTCGGGATCGAACATGAGCAGGCGCGATTCGCCTTTGCCGTGCCCCTGCGAGATGTAGATCTCGCCGTCGGGACCGAATGCGATATCGTTCGGTTCGTCGAAGCAACGCAGGTGCCCCGCCGGGTGCCATTCGGCGCTGCTGTCTTTCACGCCCAGCACCATCATGAAGCGCCCGTTCGGATCCATCTTGACGACGATGTTGGCCGCACCATCGGTCGCCCAGATGCAATCCTGCGCGTCGATGCGCAAGCCGTGCGGTCGGGTGAACACGCCTTGCACGAGCGTGCGCAGATACGTCCCCCCGGCGTCGAACTCCATCAGCGCGTGAGCCGCGCGATGGAAGACGACGATGTGCCCCTTCGAATTGACCGCAACACTGGAGCAGGGGCCGAAGTTGCTCCCGACCGGCAGCTTGAAAATATCCGGCACCGGCTCGTAGCCGAGCGGCGGCGCTCCGAGAGATGGATCCACACTGGCTGGCGATCGATCGGCGCTCACGGCATCCTCCTCCCCGGGTGTTCGCGGCCCGCGAAGAATACGCTCTTGCGCACGCGGGCGTCCAGGCGTGCGCAGGGATCGACTCGCGGCGCGCGAGTACCGCTGGCATGTCGCAGCGGCGGGTTGTACGCGATCGTTCGTTTATCGAATCGTAGCCGGCGCGGCGTCGAGCGCGTGCAGGAACTCGGCCGCTTCGGCGCCTTCGCGCGTGCGGCGCATCGGCGGCAGGCTGGCGAGAATGCGCCGCCCGTAACCACGACTGAGAAGGCGCGGGTCGCACAACATCATCACACCCCGATCCGACGGGTCGCGGATGAGGCGCCCCACGCCTTGTTTGAGCGTGAGCGCCGCCTCCGGCAACTGGTAGTCGAGAAAGCCGCTGCCGCCTTCGCGCTCGAGCGACGCGATGCGCGCGGCGAGTACCGGGTCATCGGGTGGGGCGAACGGAATGCGGTCGATCGCGACCAGCGACAGGGCCTGCCCGCGCACGTCCACGCCCTCCCAGAAGGAGTGACTTCCGACCAGCACGGCGTTGCCGAGGCCGCGAAACCGTTCCAGCAGCTCGCTGCGCGAGCCCTCGCCTTGCGCGAGCAGCGGAAAGTCGAGGCCCTCGCGAGCGAACGCCTCGCCGAGGAGCCGGCGTGCCTCGCGCATCGCGCGCAGCGACGTGAACAGGCAGAACGTGCGCCCCCCGGCGGCACGGATAAGTGGCATGGCCGCCTCGACCACCGCCGCCGTGTAGTGCGCCGTGTTGGGATCGGGCAGATTGCGCGGCAGATAGAGCAGCGCTTGATGTTCGAAGTCGAACGGGCTCGGCCAGCACGCCGTGGTCGACCCCTCGAGCCCCAGGCGGCTGCAGAAATGGCCGAAGTCGTTTCCGACCGAAAGGGTCGCCGAGGTGAAGATCCATGCGCGCGCCCCGCCTTCGACTTGGCGGCGAAACATCGGAGCGACCGACAGCGGCGTCGCATTCAGCGCCGCCGACTGGGCGAAGACCTCGATCCAGCGCACTTTGTCGGCGTTATCGTCTTCGCGCCAGCGCTCCAGCCGCTGCGCGAGCGACAACGCGCGGGTGTGACAATGATCGAGATCGGGCGCGCGCTCGGCCTGTGCGGCGAGCAACTCGGCGACCGCGTCGAGCGTTGTGCGCGCCGCATCGAGCGCGGCCGCAAACGCCTCGCGCCGTACGATCTCCTGCGCCGGGACTCGCCCCGACACGTCACCGCACTCCAGACGCAGATCGCGTGCGGCCTTCTCCAACGCCTCGGCCGCGCGCGGCAGCGGCGCAAAGTCGCGCGCGTACTGCATCGCCGCGGCGCGCGCATCGCGTGCGAGTTCGAGCAACTGCGCGCTCGACACGCTCTCGCCAAAGAACTGGCTCGCGATTTCCGGTAATTGGTGCGCCTCGTCGAGGATGACGGCGTGGCTGGCAGGCAGTAGCTCGCCCGCGCCTTCGTCGCGCAGCACCAGATCGGCGAAGAACAGGTGATGGTTGACCACGACGATGTCGGCCTCGAGCGCCCGCTTGCGCGCCTCCATCACGAAGCATTCCTTGTACTGGGGACAGTCCGAGCCGAGGCAGTTCTCCCGTGTCGAGGTCGCCTGCGACCACACGGCAGCATCTTCGGGCACTTCAGCCAGTTCGCTCCTGTCGCCGCTACGCGAGCGCAGCGCGAATCTCGCGATCTCGTGCAGGTGGCGCACGCCCTCGCGGCTCGCGAAGCGGCCTTCGCTACGCGCCCGGTCGAGGTGATGGCGGCACACGTAATTGGCGCGGCCCTTGAGCAGCGCCACGGACACGGGCACGTTCAGCGCCGCGCGCACGGTCGGAATGTCGCGATGGAAAAGCTGATCCTGCAGCGTCTTGGTGCCAGTGGAGACGATCACTTTTGCCCCGGAGAGCAGCGCGGGCACGAGGTACGCGAACGTCTTGCCGGTGCCGGTACCTGCTTCGGCCACCAGCACGCCGTAGTTGCGCATCGCCTCGTCGACCGCGTGCGCGAGAGCGAGCTGGCCTGCGCGCGGCGCATAGCCGGGAACTGCACGCGCGAGCGCGCCGTCGGTCTGGAAGACGTGGTCGATGGGATCGGACAAGGCGGGAGGCGGCGGATCGTGCCGGAATGCGGTCAGTCGTACGGCAGTTTACCCCGTGTACCCCGCTGGTGAACCCGGATCTGCCGTCCGACCTAGGCCATCCGCGCGCGGATACGTACCGCGGTCCATACCGCCGGCCGGCCCGGCGGCAAGCAGCGGTCGGCGCCGGGCACGATCTCACGGCACGCCGCGGCAGTGGCGATAGTGCGTATGGGCGCTGGTCGTTCGGGATGAATCGGGTACCATCGCGTCGTCTGTCAGCGCAACCACTCCTCATGAGCCCCGCACACGTTCCCTCGGCCGCGCGCCGCCGCCTGCTCGCCGCCGCCTGCTCGCTCGCGACCGCCGGCGTGTTGGCGCCCTCGCTCGCACGCTCGGCGCGAGCGCCCCGGTTCGAAGCCGACCCGTTCACCCTCGGCGTCGCCTCGGGCTGCCCTCGTCCGAACGGCATGGTCCTGTGGACTCGGCTCGCGCCCGATCCGCTCCATGCCGGAGGCATGGCCCCCGAGAGCGTCGAGGTGCGCTGGGAGCTCGCAACCGACGAGGGATTCCGCGACATCGTTCGCCGCGGCACCGAACGCGCGACGCCCGAGGCCGCGCACAGCGTGCACGTCGAGCTGCGCGATCTGGAGCCCGATCGGTTCTACTGGTACCGCTTCGCCGCGGGCGGGGCCGTGAGCCCGGTCGGGCGCACCCGCACCGCACCGCTCGCAAGCGCGCAGGTGCAGCGCCTGCGCTTCGCGTTCGCCTCGTGCCAGCAATTCGAGCAGGGCTACTTTGGCGCCTATCGCCACATGGCGGCCGAAGAGATCGACCTCGTGGTGTTTCTCGGCGACTACATCTACGAATCGAGCTGGGGCCGCAACCACGTGCGCATGCACGCCGGCCCGGAGCCGACGACGCTCATCGGCTATCGCAACCGGCACGCGCAGTACAAGACCGATCCCGATCTGCGCGCCATGCACGCGCAGCTGCCGTGGCTTTTCACCTGGGACGATCACGAGGTCTCCAACGATTACGCCGATACCCAGGGGCAGTACTTGCAGGCGGATTTCGTCGCACGGCGCGCCGCTGCTTATCGAGCCTACTACGAGCACATGCCGCTCGAACGCGCCATGCTGCCGCGTGGCGGCGCAATGCGCCTGTACGAGCGTTTTGCCTGGGGACAGCTCGCCGCTTTCCACATGCTTGACGATCGCCAATACCGCCAAGTTCAGGTCTGCCCGAGCCCACGGCGCGGCGGCGGCTCCAACGTAGTCGACGACATCGCCTGCCCGGAGCGTAACGACCCGCAGCGCTCGATACTCGGTGCTACGCAGGAACAATGGCTGCGCGCAGGGCTCGACGCCTCCCCGGCGCGCTGGAACATCCTTGGCCAGCAATCGATCATGGCGCAGATCGACCGCACTCCGGGCCCGGGGGCGACGCACTGGACCGATTCCTGGGACGGCTATCCGGCCGCGCGCAGGCGCCTGCTCGACTTCATCGCCGAGCGCAAACCGGGCAATGTCGTGGTGATCGGCGGCGATGTGCACAGCCACTGGGTGTGCGATCTCAAACCCGACTTCGCACGCCCCGAGGCGCCCGCGGTTGCGACCGAATTTTGCGGCACCTCGATCACCTCGCAGGGTCGGGCTCAGGCGCGCATCGCAGCGCTTCTGCCGGACAACCCGCACGTCCATTTTGCCAGCAGCGAACGACGCGGCTACGTTGTCATGAATCTGAGCGCGCGGAACTGTCAGGTGCAGCTGCGTGGTATCGAAAACGAGAAGCTGCGTTCAACCGGCATCGCAACGCAGGCGAGCTTCGTGGTCGAG
>WYBJ01000224.1 GCA_011525945.1 Burkholderiaceae bacterium
ACGACGATGACCGCGCGGCCGGTCGGATCGAGCGGCGGGCGCCCGGGCGTGTAGCGCGCACGGCGCTGGCGCAGAACCTCGAGTTGAGCTTGCTTCTCACGGTCGAGGTAAGCCTCGTCGGCGCCGACGCTGAGTGCGAAGTCGGCGACGTAGATCCAGCCCGTTTCATCGACGGCGCCGACCGCGAGCTCCGGATTGCCCGGTGCACCGAGCTTCCGGACCAGTGCGACGTCCAACTCGCCTCCCAACGCATCGGCGAGCGAGCGCCCCATCGGCACGGCGCCACGAGGAATGGCGAGGATGAGCGGATTCTTGCCGCGATAGTGCTCGAGCTTCCGGGCGAGCTCCGCAGCTGCCGCCATGCGTGAGGGATACCTCCTCATAAGGTGCCTCCTTCGAGCAATCGCCAGTCGACGTGCACTTCGTGCACGCGATGTCGCATTCGAGCATTGTCGCAAAATCCTTGCCTTGTGAAGCCCGTGCCTCGAGCGATCCTCCGTCATTGGCGCCGTGACTGAGGTACGATTGTGTGCGCGGCCGCAATTTCAGGTTTCCAGGGCGGAGTTTCACCCGCTACGGTAGGGTGCCATTATGACGGGTACTGATACTGCGGATCCTGCTTCGCGATTGCTCGAGGAACCGGGCGATGCCTTGCTCCTGGTGGACGTCCAGCGCGACTTCCTTCCCGGCGGCGCTTTGGGTGTGCCAGACGGCGATGCAGTCATTGCGCCACTCAACCAATACCTCGCGCGTGCGCAGCGTACCGGTGCGGCCGTGATCGCGAGCCGCGACTGGCATCCCCGCGATCATTGTTCCTTCCGCGCTCAGGGCGGTCCCTGGCCGCCGCATTGCGTCGCGGGTACGCCGGGGGCAGAGCTATCGCCTGCCCTTCGCCTGCCGGCGCAGACGCGCGTGGTCGATAAGGCCACTCGATCCGAGCGCGATGCCTATTCGGCATTCCAGGACACGGGGCTCGCGCAGGCGCTCAAAGCGCAAGGCATTCGGCGGCTCGCAGTCGGCGGGCTCGCCACCGATTACTGCGTTCTGCGCAGCGTGCTCGACGCGATTTCGGCGGGCTTCGAGGTATTCGTGCTCGAGGACGCGATTCGCGCCGTGGACGTGAATCCCAGCGACGGCGACAAGGCGAAGGAACAGATGCGGCGGGCGGGCGCCCGGGTGGTCGCCGGCTAGGGCGTCGAGCATGGACGCGTGCACCTCGGCACTGCTCACCGACTTCTATCAGCTCACCATGCTGCGCGCCTACCAGGTGCACGGGATGCGCGAGACGGCCGCCTTCGAGTTGTTCGTGCGCCGCATGCCGGAAGAGCGCAACTTCCTCATCGCGGCCGGTTTGGAACAGTCGCTCGATTTCCTGGAGAACCTGTACTTCAGCTCGGACGAGCTCGAGTGGGTGAGCTCGGAGCCCAGGCTCGGACGCGAATTCGCCGATTATCTTGCGGGGCTACGCTTCAGCGGCGATGTTCACGCGATGCCGGAGGGGCGGATCTTCTTTCCGGAGGAGCCGATCCTGCGGGTTGTTGCGCCGCTCCCGGAGGCGCAGCTCGTGGAAACACGCCTCATCAATCTCGTGCAGTTCCAATGCATGGTGGCGGCCAAGGCGGCGCGCTCGGTCCTCATCGCTCCGGGAAAGCAACTGGTCGACTTCGGGCTTCGCCGGGCACAGGGTGCGGAAGGGGGCCTCCTCGCCGCACGCGCGGCCTACGTCGCCGGCTTCGCCGGGACCGCGACGGTGCTTGCCGGGGCGAAGTTCGGGTTGCCGCTGTTCGGCACGATGGCGCATTCGTACATCCAGGCGCACGCCGACGAGTCGGACGCATTCGCCCGCTTCGCCCAGGTCTATCCCACGGGCGCCACGCTGCTGATCGATACCTACGATACCGAGCAAGCCGCCCACAAGGTCGTGGCCGTGGCGCGCAGCTTGCGCCAACGCAACGTCGCCATCGCGGCGGTACGCCTCGATAGCGGAGATCTGGGGGCGCTCGCCAAGAGCGTTCGATCGATCTTCGATGCGGCCGGTTTCCCGGCCATTCGCATCTTCGCCAGCGGCAATCTGGACGAGTACCGAGTCGCCGCGCTGCTTCAATGCGGTGCCCCCATCGACGGCTTCGGCATCGGCACGAGCCTGGTGACCTCGGCCGATGCCCCTTCGCTCGACGCCGTGTACAAGCTGCAGGAGTATGCCGGCAAGCCGCGGCGCAAGCGCTCCGCGGCCAAGGCGACGTGGCCGGGGCGCAAGCAGGTCTTCCGCCGCTACGCACCAGACGGCTGCATGGAGAGCGATTGGCTCACCGAGGAGAACGATCCGACACAAGGAGAGCCGCTGCTCGCGCTGGTGATGAAGGATGGGCGCCGGATGGCCGCGCCCGAAAATCTCGAGGCAATCCGCGAGCGCGCGGCAGCCGACCTCGCACGGCTCCCCGATCGGCTGCGCGCGCTCGCGCCGGCCGATCCGCCATACCCGGTGCACGTTTCGCCTCGTCTGCGAAAGCTCGCCGACGAGGTCGACGCGATGAATCCACCTTGATCTCGATCAAGCTGCGGGGGACTGCTTCTGCCTAGCATGACGACGTGCCTATCCGGCACGATCATTGATGGCAGACACTGGAGGGCGAAGCCATGGCCAACATCCGACGATTCGATCCGTTTCCGGCAAGCCTGGGCGACTTTTTCAAGGGCACTTTCCTGCAGCCGATCCGCTTCGACATCGGCGAGCCGGAGATGCAGATCAAGGTCAACGTGACACGCGGCGACGGCGCTTATGCCGTGGAAGCGGAGATGCCGGGCGTCAAGAAGGAAGACATTCACGTTACCGTCGATGGGGGCATGGTGACCATCGCCGGCGAGGTGAAGAAAGAGAAGGAAGAGAAGAAGGGCAAGCAGGTCATCCGCTCGGAGCGCTACTACGGCAAGATCGAACGCAGCTTCTCGCTGCCGCAGGAGGTCGACGAAGCGGGCGTGAACGCACAATATGCCGATGGCGTTCTCAAGCTCGATTTGCCGCTGCGCGAGAAGAAGACCGTCAAGGCAATCGAAATCAAGTAGAAGCGCCCCGGCATTGCCGGGCTTGAATCCCGGCCTGGCTTTGCGGCTGTCGAGCAGCGGTGCCTGGGCAGCGACGCGCAAGATGGCCGTCAGCAATGCCGACATTGCGGCGGTTTTCGATCAGATCGCCGAGCTGCTCGAGATCTTGGCCGAGAATCCGTTCCGCGTCCGCGCATACCGCAATGCGGCGCGCAGGGTGGGCGATTGTCCTCAAGATCTCATCGGAATCGTGGCGAGCGGCACCGAGTTGCCCAAGCTGCCCGGCATCGGCGCCGACCTGGCATCCAAGATCGAGGAGATCTGCAAGACCGGATCCTGTGCGCTGCTCTCCGAGCT
Organism: Burkholderiaceae bacterium; assembly: GCA_011525945.1. Classification (GTDB taxonomy): domain Bacteria; phylum Pseudomonadota; class Gammaproteobacteria; order Burkholderiales; family WYBJ01; genus WYBJ01. The sequence continues at coordinate 3,400 of WYBJ01000224.1, forward strand.
GCATGCCCGGTTTGTCCTATCTCGCCATCACCGACCACTCACGACGGCTCACGGTCGCGCGCGGCCTCGACAGCCGCCGGCTGCTTCGACAGATGGATGAGATCGACCGGCACAATCGCTATTTCACGATCCTTGCCCATCCGAGCGGATGGCTGATCGGTGAGAGACGCCATTATGCGGCGCATAACGACTTGCGCCTTGGAACCTGGCGTCTCTCCCCTCATCCCCAACCCTTCTCCCGGAGGGAGAAGGGAGCTTCGTGTGCCCGCCAGGCGGGCAGGTTCCTGGGTAGGCAAGCGTGCGCGCTCGATATGGGGGCGATAGTGCGCGAAGCCAAGCATCGCGGCTGCTTCCTGGAGATGGACGCACAGCCGGACCGTTTGGACCTGGACGACGTGTACTGCAGAATGGCGCGCGGCGAGGGCGTGCTCCTGGCACTCGATTCGGATGCGCACAGCCGTTTCGAGCTGGCGTTTCTCGATCAGGGCATCGGCCAGGCACGCCGCGGGTGCCTGGAGTCGCGGGACGTGGTCAACACGCGTGCGTTGCCCGCGCTGCGCGCGCTGTTGGCAGGGACTATGAGATGAGCACAGCGACCGCACGGTTCGCGTGGCTCCCGCCGGACATGCAGACTCGTTGACCTTGCGCAAGGTTTCCAGGCCTTGGCCGATGCATAGTGCGCGTATCGAGATCCACGAAAGACCACCGACATGAGTCCCAGGAAGGCTACTTCCCGATCTACACATCCAAAGAGGCCGTCTCTAGGCGAAGCCTCACCGGAGCTCCGTCGGCTGGTTGAGCGGCTTATTGCCGATGCGAGCATCGCGCCAAATCCCAGCCTGTCCCGAATCCGCGAGCTATTAGCGGGGCCCGGCATCATCATGAGCGAAGTCGAGATCCTGCACCCGCAGGACCGCACTTCGTTCGTGATCGAGTTGGACCAGATCATCGAGAAGCAGGCACGGAGCAGAACGGGTGCTCGGCGTCCCGCCGGGAAGGCCGGAAGGCGCGTCGCCGCCAAGGCGAAGGACGATCCGAGCGAGATCGATGAGAGCGCATCGAGCTTGAGCGGCGCGCTATACGGAGCCTTCGAGCAGCCGGAACGATCGAATGCTTCCGAGGAGTCCGTGGAAGACCCACTCCGGGACTGGCCGGAAGATGCAAGCGGCGAGGAGCCCTCGCCAGACGACGGCTCGGGACGAAACCGATGGCAGCGGGAACGTTGACCGGTCGGCTCGATACGAAGGATATGTCGAAGGAGGACCTGATGAATGCAGGCGAGATTTGCAATCGGGATGTCGTCGTTGCCGAACCGGGCTTGGGCGTGGTGCAAGCGGCGCAGCTCATGCGCCAATACCACGTCGGTAGTCTCGTCGTGTGCGCTTGGCGGGGTTCCACGCGCACGCCAGTCGGGATGTTGACGGACCGCGATCTGACCGTGGCCGTCCTGGCCAAGGAGGTCGATCCTGCGACC
>WYBJ01000225.1 GCA_011525945.1 Burkholderiaceae bacterium
CGGCGGCGCCGAAGGCGAAGACGCTGTTTGCCGACGCCATCGCCGGGATGACGATCGACGACGCGAAAGGGATTTTCAACGGACCCGACGACGCGGCGACGCGCTATTTCCAGGCGAAGATGTCGGCGCCGCTCGCGCGGGAGATGACACCCGTGGTCGCCGGCAGCCTGGCCGAGGTCGGGGCGGTGCAGCGCTACGATGAGATCATGGCCAGGTACCAGGCGATTCCTTTCGTGCCTGACGTCAAAGCGAACCTCACGGAGCACGTGGTCGACCGTGGCATCGATGCGGTGTTCCACTACCTGGCCGCCGAAGAGGCCGCTATCCGTCGTGATCCGGTCAAACGCACGACCGCCGTGCTGAAGAAGGTGTTGGACGAAGCCGCTACGCGGAGGAGCAAGCCAGGACCTGCCGGGTTCACAATGTGGTCTCCCGTCCTTGCGACAAGGGCGCTATCCAAATCGAACCGGGAGGTCATTCTACGATGAACACGTCGGCCAAGAAACGTTTCGAGCGAAACTACGCCGCGCATGTGCAACACCTCAAGCTCAAGGGGCTGCAACCCAAGACCATCGACGCCTATGCGCGGGCGATCCGGCGGATCGGGGCGCGCTTCGATGGGCAGATCGACGCGCTGACCGAGCAGCAACTGCTGGATCACTTCACCGAGCTGCTGGCCTCGCATTCCTGGAGTGCGGTGAAGCTGGATCTGTATGGGCTGAAGTTCTACACCACGCACGTCCTGCATAAGCCCTGGGTGGCGCCGGCGCTCATCAAACCGCCGAAGTCTGCGCGCTTGCCGGATATCGTCACGGTCGCGGAGGCCGGGCGGCTGTTCGCCGCGACACGCGTTCTCAGCTATCGGGTGTTCTACTTCACGCTCTACAGCCTGGGGTTGCGTCTCGGGGAGGGACTGCGCCTGCGCGTGGGGGATATCGACGCGGGGCGTGCCCGGGTGCACATCCGCAACGCCAAGGGCAATCGCGATCGCTTCGTGCCGTTGCCGCGGGCGACGCATCAGTGGCTGCAAAACTTCTGGCGGGTGCATCGCAATGCGACGTTGGTGTTCCCGAGTCGCCAGGGCGGCCCCGAGCGCGCGGCGCGGGCCACGGTGGCGCTCGATCGCGGCGGGATCCAGCGCGCGCTGCATCGGATCGTCGCCGCTTGCGGGATAAAAAAAAGATCACCCCGCACAGCCTGCGGCACAGCTATGCCACGCATCTGATCGAGGCCGGGGTCGATCTGCTGGAAGTGCAGAAGATCCTCGGCCATCACTCCATCCTCACCACCGCCCGCTACACCCATCTCACGACGACTACCCCACATCACGCGCTCGATCGGATCAACGCGCTGATGGATGGCTTCAGGATGACCGGGGGACAACTGCGATGATCCGCCTGGCCGAGGTCATCACCCGGTACGAAGCCGACTTGCGCCGGCACTACGGCATGCGGTTGCGGCCGCAGCACCTGCGGGCCCTGGCGGCGATCCAACGCTGCCGCACCCCCGCGAGCCCGAAGTTCCAGGTGGTCTGCGATAGCTGTCATCACCGGCAACTCATCCCGCATTCGTGCGGCCACCGCCACTGCCCGCGCTGCCAACAGCATGAAGGGCAGCAATGGCTGGAGCGCCAGCTGAACAAACAGCTCCCGGCCGAGTATTTCCTGCTGACCTTCACACTGCCGGCCGAGCTCAGAGCGCTCGCGCGGGCAGCACCGCGCGTTGTTTATGATCTGCTCCTCGCTTGCAGCTGGGAGACGGTGCGAACCTTCGCGCACAACGATCGGCGGCTGCGGGGATTGCCCGGAGCCATCGCCGTACTGCATACCTGCACGCGCCAGCTCGATTATCACCCGCATGTGCATCTAGTTGTGCCCGGCGCGGCGATCGACGAAGCGCACCGGCAATGGCGCACCAAGCGCGGGTATCTGTTCCCGGAACGGGCGCTCGCCAAGGTCTTTCGCGCCAAGCTGCTCGCGGCGCTCGCTGTCGCGGGCGTCACGCTCCCGGCGCGCCAGTCCAAAGCCTGGATCGCCCATTGCCAATCCGCCGGCAGCGGCAAAGGCGCGCTCATCTACCTCGGCCGTTATCTCTACCGGGGCGTCATACGGGAATGCGACATCCTCGCCTGCGACGCCGGCACTGTGCGGTTTCGCTATCGCGACGCGAAGTCCGGAAAAATAGCCGAGCGCATCGTCCCCGGTGCCCAGTTTCTCTGGCTCGTCCTGCAGCACGTGTTGCCCAAGGGCTTTCGGCGCGCGCGCAACTTCGGCTTTTTACATCCGAACCGCAAACGCCTGATCGCCTTGCTGCACCTGCTGCTGAAGTTCGTGCCGGACGCGAGCCGGCCGCCCAACAAACCCCGGCCGTCCATCCCTTGCCCCTGTTGCGGCGCGCCGATGGCGATCGTGAACACCCGGATCGCGGCACGGATCGCAACCCTTGCGCCTGCATCGGAAGCGCTGTGATCGTGTAACACCGACGCCCACCGCTGACTGAGCTAAGGGCGAACGGCGCCCGCAAGCCGTGGCCCGCGCGCGCCCGCGACGAGCGGGTTTGCTGGGCAGGCGTGCCCGAAAACGCCGATCCCGGCTACGGTGATCAATCTTGCAATGGCAAGTGAGTGCCAAAACGCCCGGCCCACCGCCACGCCGGGGCTGGATCCAGAAAAGCTATTTTCCTTTCCCCCGTCCGGTACCGGGCTCGTCCAACAAACGGTTCAGATCGTGGCGCCGCTTCGCGATGCACGATCTAACCTTGTTCGTTAGGAACAGATAATAACGATTCTGGGGGTTCGCTCGATTCGGACTACGAAACGCAGCCAATCCCGTGCGATTGAGGCCGAATCACTGCCATATCGGGAATCGAACTCAAAATATCATTATTGAAACAGTAATTTAC
>WYBJ01000226.1 GCA_011525945.1 Burkholderiaceae bacterium
CAATCTCCCGCTTTCACTCATCGTCAGCTCGCTCGATTCGATCACCACTCAACATTCGACGTCTGACAAGCAATATCGTTGACACAGTCATTGCATTTTTTCTCGGGCTCTCAGCCGGTTCATCGAGGAAGCACGCGCGCTCGCCACCTTCAATCACCCGCATATCGTGCGCGTGCTGCGCTTCTTCGAGGCGCACAACACCGCGTACATGGTGATGGAACTGGTCGGGGGACAGCCGTTTGGCGAATGGGTCAAACGCAATCGGCCGCTCGCCGAGACCGGTCTGCTCGCGGTGATGCGCCCGGTGCTCGACGGGCTCGCCATGATCCACGCCATGGGGTTCGTGCATCGCGACATCAAACCCGGCAACATCCACATGCGCTCCGACCTCGACCCGTGTCTGCTCGACTTCGGCGCCGCGCGCAAGCTCGTGAGCGACAAGGGCGGCGAGCTGACGGCGATCGTAACACCCGGCTACGCTGCCCTCGAACAATACCATTCGCATGGCCATCAAGGGCCGTGGACCGACTTGTACTCGGTCGCAGCCGTCATGTACGGCGTGATCACGGGCCAGCGACCGATCGAGGCGCCAGCGCGTGCACGCACCGATCCACTGCCGAAAGCGCTCGACGTCGGCGATCGCAATCTCTATTCCGAAGTCCTGCTGCGCGCGGTCGACTGGGGTCTTGCGCCGGCGGAAGAAGATCGTCCCCGCAGCGTACAAGCGTTCGTGCAGGCGCTGCCGCGTACCGATCTGACGCAGCCCGCCTCCTCGCCGCCCGCCACCATACGCGCGGACGCGCCATCCGGCTCGAATACGCTCGATACCGCGCTCGCCGCGCAACTCGAGGCCGCACTCGCCCGGCATCTCGGACCCATGGCCTCGGTGCTGGTGCGCCGGCGCATGAAAGAGCATACGACACTGGGTCCGTTGCGCGCCGCACTCGCCAACGACATCGACGGCGAAACCTCGCGCCGCAGCTTTCTAGAACGCACCGAGGCGCTGCTGCGAAGCGAACCGCCGAGCCGGCCTGCGACCACCCCCGCTCCCTCACGCGGAGCGATCAGCCAGCCGCCCTCCGACCCGGCCACTGCAGCGAGCACACCGGCGCCCGCGTTCGATCCTCAATTCCTGGCGGCAGTCGAGGCCGAACTCGCCCATCACCTCGGCCCTCTGGCCGCGCTCCTGGTGCGGCGATCGGCCGCCAAGGCGCGCGACCGAGCGGAGCTGTTCCTGCTGCTGGCTGATCACATTGCCGATGCCGATCAGCGCCGCGCGTTCATTCGCAAGAGCGTCGCCGCATTCAAGAGCAAGGTCTGACCCGGGAACCGTCTGGGCCGGCTTCTCAATCCAGTATCCGGGCGAGACGCCCGAAAGGAGGGCCCTATGGGCTTGCGGTTGAAGTTCAATCTGGTGCTGCTCGGCGTGTTCGCGCTCGGCTTCGTCGTGAGCGGCGTAATATCCTGGAACCTGCTGCAACGGAACGCGCGCGACGAAGTGGTACGCAATGCGGAGCTGTTGCTGGAAGCCGCGCTGGCGGTGCGTGGTTATACGGTCGCCCAGATCACACCGCACCTGAACGAAAAGCTGGCGCAGGTGTTCCTGCCGCAGACGGTGCCGGCCTACGCGGCCACCGAAACGCTCAACCAAGTGCGCAAGAAATACCCGGATTACAGCTACAAGGAAGCGACGCTGAACCCGACCAACCCGCGCGACCGCGCGGTCGAATGGGAAAACGACGTCGTCACGGCCTTCCGTAACCGCTCGGAGCTCAAGGAGCTGATCGGCGAGCGCTCCACCCCGACCGGGCGCTCGCTCTATGTTGCACGCCCGATCCAGGTCACGAATCCGGCGTGTCTCGCGTGTCACAGCGTCCCGGATGCGGCACCTGCCTCGCTGCTGAAGCTCTACGGGCGCAACAACGGCTTCGGCTGGCAGCACAACGAGATCATCGGTGCGCAGGTAGTCTCCGTGCCGATGACGTTGCCGGTCGCGAACGCCGACCGCGCCTTCTACACCTTCATGCTGTCGCTCGCAGTGGTGTTCATCGCCGTGTTCGCCGCGCTGAACGCGATGTTGTCATGGATCATCATCCGCCCGATCGCGAGCATGTCCGCCGCGGCGGACAAGGTGAGCGTAGGCGACTTCACCATTGCGGAGTTCTCCGAGCAGGGCAAGGATGAGATCTCGGTGCTGGCCGCCTCGTTCAATCGCATGCGCCGCAGCCTGCAACAGGCGATGAAGATCATCGAGGGGTAAGCGGGCGCGCGCCGGATTGCTACAATGTCGGCGACGTCTTGAGGAAGGTGACGGCGTGGGACATCGGCTCAGCAGGATATATACGCGTACCGGCGATGGTGGCGAGACCGGACTCGGCGATGGCTGCAGAATCGCGAAGGACCACGCTCGCATCGAGGCGCTCGGTTGTGTCGACGAACTCAACAGCCATATCGGCCTGCTCCTCACCGAAGCGCTGCCCGGCGATATCGAGCCCTGCCTCATGCAAATTCAGAACGACCTGTTCGACTTGGGGGGCGAGTTGTCCATTCCGGGCTATGTGATGATCGACGACGCCCGCGTCGATCGCCTCGAAACCGCGCTTGACCGCTACAACGAACCGCTGCCGCCGCTGAAGGAGTTCATTCTGCCCGGCGGATCGCGCCCGGCGGCGCTGGCGCACGTGGCGCGCACCGTTTGCCGGCGTGCGGAGCGCAGCCTGGTTCGGCTGCGACGCGACGCGCCCATTCAGGATGTGAGCCTGCGCTATCTGAACCGCCTGTCCGATCTGTTGTTCGTTCTGGCGCGATGCTTGAACCGGGCGGCCGGCGGCTCCGACGTCCTCTGGCAGCGTACGCCGCCAGCCGACGGCAAATCGCCCACGCGGGCAAGAAGAGTCAAGACGCCCTAAAGAATCACCGCGGCGCTGCCGTAGCCCGGCCATAGTCCGAGACAAGGCCGCAAGCCGCGCATGCCCGCCGTACCGTCTGCCGCCGCCTCGTCCCGTGCCGGCGGTCGGCCCGCTGCGCTCGGACGCTACCGTATTGTTCGCGAGCTGGGTCGCGGTGCCCAGGGCTGCGTGTATCTCGCCCACGACGATCAGCTGCTGCGCGAGGTGGCGATCAAGACTATCGTCGCGGGGTGCGATCCAGCCCGGGCGGCGAATCTGCTGGCCGAGGCGCGCACCACGGCGCGACTGCAGCATCCGCACATCGTCGCACTATACGATGCGTTCGAGGACGCCGGGCTACAGTGCCTGGTGCTCGAATTCGTGCCGGGCGACACCTTGGAGCGGATCTTGCGTGCACGTGGATCGTTTACGCCGGCACGTGCGGCCGCTGTCACTGTTCAGATCCTCGATGGTCTCGCCTACGCCCACGAACGCGGCGTCGTCCACCGCGATATCAAACCGGCGAACGTGCTCATCGACGCCGCGGGCAACGCCCGGATCATGGACTTCGGCATTGCCGCGATGGCGGGCAGCGGCGCCGAGCCAGGCGCCGGAACGCCGCGCTACATGGCACCGGAGAGTACGGCGAGCGGCGAGGTCGCGCGCTCCACCGACGTGTTCTCGGTCGGCATGACACTCTACGAGCTGCTCGCCGGACAACCTGCCGTCGCGGGCGGGAGCGTGTTCGAAGTGCTGCACAAGATCGCCAACCACCCCTTCCAGGCGCCGTCGACGCACAACAGCGACGTATCCGAGGAGCTGGACCAGATCGTCATGCGCGCGCTGGCGAAGAACCCCGCCGATCGCTATGCCGACGCACACGAGATGCGCCGAGCGCTGGCGCACTATTGCCAGCCCGACGCGGACGATGCCCCGGCGCGGGACGCAGCCGATGCCGGCGGCGCCATTGAGTTCCTGATGAACCGCATGCGGCATAAGCCCGGCTTTCCTGCGCTATCGGGAACGATCAGCGCGATCAACCGGGTGACTGCGAGCCCGGAGCAGAGCGTGCAAGCGTTGAGCGAAGTACTGCTGAAGGACTTCGCTCTCACCAACAAGCTGCTGCGCATGGTCAATTCGACCGGCTTCGGCCATTTCGGCGGCACCATCAGCACCATATCGCGCGCGGTCCTCATCCTCGGATTCGACGCCGTGCGCGACCTTGCGATCACGCTGGTGCTGTTCGAGCATCTGCACGACAAAGGCCAGGCCGTGAAGCTGCGCGAAGCGGTCATTCAGACGCTCTTCACCGGCATCGTCGCACGCGCCCTGGCGCGTCATGCCGGCGTGCGCGACGCCGAGGAAGGATTCGTCTGCGGGGTGTTTCGCAACCTCGGTCGCCTGCTGGCCGGGTTCTACCTGTACGACGAGAGCCGCGAGGTCGCGCGCCGGATTCAGCATGTGGGGCTCACTGAGGAGGCGGCCTCGAAGGCCGTGCTCGGCGCCTCGTACAGCGAGATCGGCGCCGCAGTCGCACGCAGCTGGAACCTGCCGCCGGGGATCGTCGCGGCCATGCGTCCGCTCGACGAAGCAGCGCCGGCGAAACCGCAAAATGCGCACGAGCGGCTGCGTCTGGTTGCGGCGCTGGCCGAAGCGGTCGCGGCGGCCGCGAGCGCCGAGTCCGCGGGCGAGCGCGACCGGCAACTCGCGGCAGCCGCTCGGTGCTTCGGCGGCGCACTGCCGGTCGACGAAAAGAAGCTCGCCGCGACCGCCAACGAGTCGGTGCAGCGACTCCTCGACGACGCGGCCCAGTTACTGGGCGATAGCCGCAAGAGCCGCTTCTGCCAGGCGTTGCGTCAGACCGCCGGGGCAGCCGCGACAAATGTCGTGCGCGCGACCGACACGTTCGAGTGCCTGCTCGACCAGAGCACGTGGGTCGCATCCGCTGGTGCAGAGGCGCACGAAGCGCAACCGGCCCAGGTCCTCGCCGCCGGCATCCAGGACATCACCAACTCGCTGGTCGATAATGTCAACCTGAGTGATGTGCTGCGCATCATCCTGGAGACGATGTACCGGGGTATGGGCTTCACGCGCGTGATCCTGTTCATGCGCGACCCGCGCGCCTTCACGCTCACCGCCCGCTTCGGCTACGGCCAGGACCTCGACCGTATCGTCGGCCGCCTCTGCTTGTCATTCGCAGGCGAACACGACGTGTTCTCGGTATCGCTGGCGAAAAACGTCGACTTACTCATCAGCGACGTCGAGGCGCCCAACATCCGCGCCCGCATTCCCGAGTGGTTTCGCAAGGCCTCGCTCGGGCAGACGTTCGTACTGCTGCCGATCGCACCCGAGCGAAAGCCGATCGGATTGCTCTACGGCGAGAAGACGCTGGCCGGTGAGCTCACGATTGAGCCGCGGGAGATGAATCTGATGAAGACCCTGCGCAACCAGGCGGTGCTGGCGTTACGCCAGCGTCGCTAACGGTGCGCCCGCCGAGGACGATCTCGCCGCGCCTCAGAACGCCAAAGGCGCACGCTCCATCGTCTGCAGTAGCCGTGCGCTGGTCTGGCGCAGGCGCTGCGACAGCATGGTAACCAGCTTGATAAGGAGCTTCGCCCCGAGGCTCGGCTTCTCCAGGATGATGTTCGCCATGGCATCGCGCGTGAGCACCGCAAACACGATGGCATCGGTTGCAATACAGGTGGCAAAGCGCGGCTCGCCGTCGATCATCGACATCTCGCCTAGAGTCATACCGGGTCCGACGCTCGTCATGAGTTGCCGCTCGCCCTGGGTGTTGTACTTGAAGATGTCCACCGCCCCGGAAATGATGAGCAACATGAAGTCGCCCTCGTCGCCTTCGCGGATCATGGCCTGTCCGGGCTGGGCGTTGTAGATCGTCATGTAGGCGGCGAGGAGCTCGATGTCGTCACGCTCGAACTCGGCGAAGAAGGGCGAACGCCCCACCAGATCGAAGATTTGCTGCGCATACGACGCGCCGGCCCCGAGGGGCTCGATGTGCGATAACAGTTCGATACTGCTCATAGCGCGCGCGCAATCATCGACGTGCTCGGCCTTGCGAGCCGGCTATTCTTCGTGGTGGGTTACAACGCGACGCGTGCGAACGCCCTCGGCCAGCGCATCGAGCAACGGCACGGTGTCTTCCCAGCCGATACAGCCGTCGGTGATGCTCATGCCGTATACGAGTTCCTTGCCCGGCACCAGATCCTGACGCCCGCTCTGCAAGTGACCTTCGATCATGACGCCGAATATGCGCTTGTCCCCGGCCGCTACCTGAGCGGCCACGTCGCGGCCCACTTCGCATTGGCGCTGGTACTGCTTGCTGCTGTTGGCGTGGCTGAAGTCGATCATCACGCGCTGCGCGAGCCCGACAGTCGCGAGCTCCTTGCAGGCGGCTTCGACACTCGGCGCATCGTAATTGGGCTTGCCGTTGCCGCCGCGCAGGATCACGTGCGTGTCCTCGTTGCCGAGTGTCGAAACGATCGCAGAATGGCCGCCCTTGGTAACCGAGAGGAAGTGGTGCGGGTGCTGCGAGGTGCGCACCGCGTCGACCGCGATCCTGAGATTCCCGTCGGTGCCGTTCTTGAACCCGACCGGGCACGACAGACCCGAGGCGAGTTCGCGATGAACCTGGCTCTCGGTGGTACGGGCGCCGATCGCACCCCAGGAGACGAGGTCGGCGATGTATTGCGGCGTGATCATGTCGAGGAACTCGACACCCGCCGGCATGCCCAGCTCGTTCAGATCCAGCAGCAACTGCCGGGCGCTGCGCAAACCCTCGTTGATCTTGCAGCTACCATCCAGGTGCGGATCGTTGATGAGCCCCTTCCAGCCCACCGTGGTGCGCGGCTTCTCGAAATAGACCCGCATCACGATCAGCAGATCTGACGCCAGGCGCTGCCTTTCGCGCTCCAGGCGCTCGGCATACTCACGCGCCGCGCGCACGTCGTGGATCGAGCATGGACCGACAATCACCAGCAATCGGTCGTCCGCACCATGGAGAATGCGGTGAATCGTCTGGCGAGCGTCAAACGTCGTCTGGGCGGTATGCTCCGAGGCGGGAAATTCCCTCAGGACGTGCGAAGGCGGAAGGAGCTCCTTGATCTCCCGAATGCGGGTATCGTCGATTGCCGGTACTGAGCTAGGCGCGCGCTGCATGACTGAGGCCGTCTGGGTCGTGAACTGAGCGAGTTAGTATAAGCCTGATTCCCCAGGGGCGGCGCGCGGCAGGTCCGGTCGTCACGCACCGACATCACCGTGTGCCCGAGACGTTGATCGCCGCTCATCTCAGCCCGTGCCGCCGACGGTGAGGCCGTCCACGCGCAAGGTCGGTTGGCCGACGCCGACCGGAACGCTCTGCCCTTCCTTGCCGCACGTGCCCACACCGGTGTCGAGCGCCATGTCGTTACCGATCATCGATACGCGCGTGAGCACGTCCGGACCGTTGCCGATCAGGGTGGCGCCTTTGACCGGTTGGGTGACCTTGCCGTTCTCGATCAGATACGCCTCGGCCGCCGAGAACACGAACTTGCCACTGGTGATGTCGACCTGGCCACCGCCGAAGTTGACCGCATACAGGCCGTTCTTGACCGAGGCGAGAATCTCCTGCGGATCGTGGCTGCCGTTGAGCATGTACGTATTGGTCATGCGGGGCATCGGGATATGCGCATACGACTCGCGCCGCCCGTTGCCGGTGACTGCCACCTGCATCAGGCGTGCGTTGAGCGCATCCTGCAAGTAGCCCCTCAGCACGCCGTCTTCGATCAGAACATTGCGCTGCGTGGCATTGCCCTCGTCGTCGACGTTGAGGGAACCGCGCCGCTTCTCCAGCGTGCCGTCGTCGATCACCGTGACGCCCGGGGCGGCAACCCGCTCGCCGATGCGACCGGAGAATGCCGAGCTCCCCTTGCGATTGAAATCGCCCTCGAGCCCGTGTCCGATCGCCTCGTGCAGCAGCACACCCGGCCAACCCGGTCCGAGCACCACGGTCATACTGCCGGCGGGCGCGGGCCGCGCCGCCAGATTCGTTACCGCCTGCTGCACCGCCCTGCGGGCATAGTCTTCGATCACTGCGGCGCTGAAGTAGCCGTAATCGAAGCGCCCGCCACCGCCCGAGGAGCCCTGCTCGCGGCGCCCGTCCTGCTCGGCGATCACCTGCACCGACATGCGCACGAGCGGACGCACGTCGGCAACGGTCACGCCGTCGTGGCGCGTTACCAGCATCACCTCGTATTCGCCGCTCAGATGCGCCATCACCTGTGTGACGCGCGGATCGAGCGAGCGCGCATAGCGCTCGATGCGCTCCAACAGGGCAACCTTGGCCGCATCGTCCAGGCTCGTCAGCGGATCGCGCGGCTCGTACAGCATCCGTCCCTTACCACGCGTCGCCACCCGGGCCGCGCCGCCGCCGCCTTGGCGGGCGATCGCACGCGTCGCTAAGGCTGCCGAGCGCAATGCATCCAGGCTGATATGGTCCGAATAGGCGAACGCGGTCTTTTCTCCGCTCACCGCGCGCACACCTACACCCTGGTCGATGGCGAAGCTGCCCGACTTGACGATGCCTTCTTCCAGACTCCAGCCCTCGGAGCGGCTGTGTTGGAAATACAGGTCGGCATAGTCCACGGAGTGCGTCATGATGTCGCCGAAGACGCTCTGCAGCTTGCCGACGTCCAGCGCATACGGCGCGAGCAGGCACTGATCCGCGGTCGCGAACAGGTTCTCTGCCAGCCGCAGGGCTGGCTCGCTTCGAATGGACATGAATAGACTACCCTCGGATGACAGACTCAGTATGATCGGGCGCACAGGCCGGAGTTCGGCAAGGCGCCGCAAGCGCGCTCCTGCGTTCAGATGAGGTCGAGTGTACGGTGTTCCAGAGCCGGCAGCGAATGACGTACGGCGGCGATCCGCGCCGGGTCCAGTTCCGCCAGCGCCAACCCAGGGCCCGTCCGGACCCGCGAAAGCACCTGACCCCAGGGATCAACGATCATGCTGTCCCCGTACGTGCGTCGGCCGCTCGCGTGGATGCCGCCTTGGGCTGGCGCCAATACGTAGGCCAGGTTTTCTACAGCCCGCGCCCGCAGCAGAGTCTCCCAGTGCGCCTCGCCTGTGGTGGCGGTAAAGGCCGAGGGAACCACGATCAGCGTCACCGGCCCCATTCGCCGGTAGAGCTCCGGGAAGCGCAAATCGTAGCAGATGGAAAGTCCGATACGCCCGAATGGGGACTCCACCACCACAACCTCGCGCCCGGGCTCGATGGTGTTCGATTCGACATAGCGCTCGCGCCCGTCGTCGAAACCGAACAGGTGGATCTTGTCGTACCGCGCGATGAACCGCCCCGCATCGTCGTACACCAGACAGGCGTTGCGTACTTTGTCCGGTGCCGTTGCCTCCAGCGGAACCGAACCGCCGATGATCCACAGCTTGAGCCGCCGGGCGGTCGCGGCCAGGAACTCCTGGATGCGTCCGGAGCCGAAGCGCTCGCGCACCGATACCTTGTCGGTATCGCGCAATCCCATGAGCGGAAAGAACTCTGGCAGGACGGCAAGGCGCGCACCGCGGCTCGCCGCCTGCTCGAGCAGGCGGCGAGCCTGATCCAGATTGGTCGCAACATCGGCCGATGACACCATCTGGATCGCCGCGACCGTGACCGCGGCGGATGCGTTCGGGGCAGCGGGATCAGTGACGGTCGGTTGCACGATCAGAGGACGATGTTCGGCTAACGATCTCGAGCCGGAGCGGTTCCCGGCCCGCGGGTCCGGCCTGAAGAGCGATCCGCTCGGGCTCGATCGCGTGCGCAATGAGCCAAGTGCGTAGCTCCTCGGCTTGTAACATGCCGTCGACGCCGGCGGGGTGCACGATGCGAAACCGCGTCGCTGGGTCGGTCGAGAGCGCCGTAATGGCTGCGCGCACGGCCGCAACGGCGAGCACGGCGCGGCCGCTACGCGGGCGATCCCACAGCTCGTAGGGGATGCTCCCGCCCGGGTTCGCCGTCGGCTCCGCAGCCGGGGCCGGCGCCGCCGTCAGAGCGCCGAGGAGCAGCGCTAGGCGCAGCGCGTGCATGCTCATCGAATGCGTAGCCCTCATCCCGGACTCGATCGATCGAACTCGATCCGGCTGATATTCGGGTCGCTCCACGTTCCCGTCACCGAATAGTCGTAAGCAATGAGCTGTCCAAGCGGATCATTCAGCAGCTTCTGCGCGAGATAGACGCCAATACCGGCCACCGGGCCGCCGAGCAGTGCCGTGACCGTGGCGACGCTGTCGCCGACCGATGGCGTCACACGCACGCGCAGCGCCTGGGTCTCCTTGTTGAGGTCGACTTGCCCGCTCATGGCGACCTTGGCCGACGAACCGACGATGCGGAAGTTGTCGGTGGTCGCGATGCCGCGCTCGATCTTCACCTTGGCGTGGATCGAATCGAAGGCGAAGCCTTCGCTGAACACGTCCTTGAAGTCGAGCGTCACCCGCCGCGGCAATGCCTGCAGGCTCAGAATGGAAAGCAGCTTGCCGATGCCCGGGTCGAGCTTCGCGAACTGCCCGTGCTTGGCGTCGATGGCGAGATTGCCCGACAGCGTGGCGAAGTCGATATCCTGCGGCGCGCCGTTCCAGCCGAGCGTGCCGCTGAGGATTGCCGTGCCGCCGCGCACGCCGTGCGGATAACGCATGCGAGCGAGGAACTTGCCGATATCGGCAATCTCCAGACGCAGGTTCATGCGAGTTCCCGGCGCTTCGACCTGCCGCTGCCAATAAGCATCGGCGCTAAGCGTGGCATCGGCGTTGCGCAGGCTCAAGCGCTCGATGCGCCAGTCGCGTCCTTCCGGTAGGGCGCTCAATTCCAGCCGCCCGAGCGCCCGGTCCTTGTAACTGAACTCGTCCACGATGAGATCGAGCGCGGGGTAATCGCCAGGCTGCTGGCGCGCCAGGGGCTCGTTGGCGGCTCTACCTCGCTGCTCGTCGGCACCCGGCAGGGCGAGTCGCTCGAAGCGTGCGACGATCCGCCCTCGCTCGTGCTGCTGCCAGTCGATCCGGCCATCGAACTCGCGCGCGGAAACGAGCAACTGCCACGCATCGGCGCGGCGCGCGCTCAGCGCGACATCGTGGAAATCGCGGCCGAACGCCTCCAGCGTCCCGATCTTGAGGTCGGCGCTGGCGAGATCGAGCTTGTTCGAGCCCGGTTCGATGCCGGTCGCGAAAAAAGCGCGCCAACGATCGACATCGACGTGCGCGAGCGTGCCGCGCAAGCGGATGCCGGGCCCTTCTGCGGGTGGCGGTTCAACCCCGCCCAGACCGATAGCAGCCCGCTCGACCACGAACTGCTGCCCGTCGCGACGACGCAGAACATCGGCCGTGAGGTTTTTACCCCAGGTGAGCCGGATCGTATCCTGCGCCCTCCCGGCGAGCCGACGCTCGATGCGCAACGGTAGCGCCTCGTTACTGGCCTTGGCGAACGGAGGCGGCAAACTCGAAGCGACACCCTCCAGGCTCGACTCGACGACGTACTCCACCGTCTTGGCCCGCACCTGCAGGCTGCTGCGCCAGTTGGTCGCGCCACTGAAGGCCTGCAGCAACGGACGGTCGAAACTCGTGCGCAGCGCCTCGACGCTGGCACGTCCGTTCGCACTGACGTTTACCGCGCCGTCGCGTGCATCGAGCGCGACCGTCGCCGGCCCGCCGAAGATCGTGAACGCAATACCTTGGCCCCGGACCGCGCTCTCGGTGAAGTCCAGACGCCCGTCCACATCCTCGAGCGGGGGCAGGGCGCTGTCGACGAGCAACCGGTTGGTCAGGAACCGGTAACTTCCCACGACACGCGATTTGTCCATCTCACGCAGCGGCAAGGTGAGCTTGAGTGCGAGTTGGCCACGTCCTTCGGCTTGCATGCCGTCGATGAAGTGATCGATCTGCTCCGCAACCGGGCTCACGTTGATGAAACGCATGAACTCGCTGCTGGGGCCCTGCGCATCGCCCGCGACCTCGAGGACTTCGTAGGGACCTACCAGATCGGGGATCACCGCCTGCACCCGCGTAAGCTGCGCGCCCAGAATATTGGCCGCGGACGAGCGGACCTCGAGGCGGTTACCCTTGAAGTGGATCTCGGCCGCGATGTTCTCGATCCGCGGCCACCCGGGCGAGTACTCGAGGATGCCATTGCGGGCCTTCGCCAGCACCTCGAACGTCCCCTCACGATCGTGGAATGGGAAGTCGGCGAGATTGCCTTTCAGCCGCCACCTCACGTCTCGCGAATACCCCGCGACAACGGCGCTGCGCACCCAATCGCGCGTGGCCTTGCCGACCACCAATGGCAGATAGCGTGCGACCCGCCGCGCATCGGCGCGAACCAGCTTACCCGCGAGATCGGCGCTACCCAAGCCTTCGCCCCCGACGTGATAGCTTCCGTGCAGACTGCCTTGCAGATCGCCATTGGCAAAGTCGAGCCGGGGGAAGCGAAAATCGTAGCCGCTGGCGCTCGTCGTCCAGGTCACCTGCCCTGCGAGCGAGTCGAACTGCAATGGCTCGATGAACGCGCGCGGCAATTCGATGCGCACATCGCGGTTCGCCAAGGTGATCGCGCCGTGCTTCTCGTTCGCCTCCAGGCTCCCCGACACGTGGACGAGCCCCGGCAGCGCTCCGACCGGACTCATCCCCACGCGTTCGAAGCGCGCCTTGACGTCGAACTGCGCCGGCGGCCAAGTGCCGCTCCAGCTCGCATCGACATTCGACACCACGCCACGCGGCGCGTAGCGGGCGAGGTCGTTGCGGATGCCCTCGTCGATCGGCAGGTACTCGGCGAAATGGGCGAGAACGCCGAGGTCGAGCGCGTTCGCCTTCAGCCGCGTCGCTGCCGGCATGGCGCCGCGCTGCTGCACCTTGCGCAAGGAGAATTCGGCCGTACGGAAACTGCGCCCGTCCGGCGCCGCAGCGTGTAGATCGCGTGCGGACAACTCGAACCCCGAGCGCCATGTCCGCCAGCCCACCCGCCCCACGAGCTCGTCCAACTCGAGCGGCCGCAGATGCGGCGCGAGCGTGGCGCTCACGCCAGCCAGGCGCACGTCGGCTGTGACCGCGGTCACGCGCTCGGCAGCGACATCCGCCCAGAGACGCAGCGCGCCCTCGCCGCGCGCAATATCGATCGGCAGGTCGAGCCATTTCTTGTGGGCGGCGAGGTCGGTATGGCCGAGCCGCAGGTAGATCTGTCCCTCCCACTGGCGCAGATCGCGCACGCTGCGTCCGGAGAAATCGCCGCGCAAGTCCAGGTCGCCGAGGACCCCGCGTGGCCCGACGGCCTGCAGGCTGAAGCGGTGGCGATAGAAATCGTTCTCGAGGCGCAGCTGCACCTGCTCGAGCGTAATCGGCGGGGCTTGTCTTTGCTCGTCCGACCACGACACGCGAGCACCGGAGATCACGAGCGCCGGCTGGCGCAGAACCCAATCGGCGAGCCCGCCGCCGCCTTCGGCCTTGTGCAACTCGATACCGCCGATCGAAATCATCCCGTCGGCGCCACGGCGCACGGCGAGGTACGGCCGATCGATGCGCAAGGAATGCAAGCGCGGTTCGAGGAAGAACAACGTGGTCCAGGCGAGCGAGCTGTCGATCCGGCCCAGCGCCAGTGCCGGGCGGCTCGCATCGTCGTAAATCGTCACGTCGAGCAGGGTGAATTGCGGCCGGAACCCTCGCCAGTCGGCACGGACTTCGCCGATGGTGATGCGCTGGCCCGTGGCGGCGCTTAGCACGTCCTCGAATCTGCCCCGATGCGCATCGATGTCCGGCAGCAGCCAATATCGCAGTCCGAGAATCGAACTGCCGGCGAGCACCATCGCAAGCAGCGCTGCGTACAGTCCGATGCGCCACGACCAGAGTGGGACGAGCTTGAAGATCAGCCGGCCGATGCGCCGCAACACGTCGAAATCCGCTGTAACTCGCTCTTAGGAGAAATGGCCGTCGCCGGTCGAACCAACGCCCGTACGTGAGTCGCGGCCCGAGCGCGGGCGCGCGGCACGATCGCCCCGAAACTTCCCATGCGCTCAGTACAATGCACGATCTTGCGCAGGGTTTTCATTGTACCCTCAAAAGTGATGATGCCGGCAGCCGAAACCGGGGGCAACCCAGTCTCCAGCGCGATCGAGCATGCGTGCCGATTGAGCCGCTACGCACGGCGCGCGCTCGAGGGCCAGCCGGCGTTGCTGCAAACGCTCGACCCCACACGGGCGTTTACCGTACAGGCGATGCGCGAATTCGTGCGCACGGCCAATCCTGCGGACGAAGCCGCGCTCATGGTCGTGCTGCGCGAGTTGCGCAAGCGCGTCCTGCTCGGATTGATCGTGCGCGATCTGGCGGGCTGGGCCGATCTCCCCGAAGTGACTGCCACGATGACGGGGCTCGCCGATATCGCACTCGACGAGGCGTGCAGCCGCATCGAAGGCTGGGTTGCGAGTCAATACGGCAAGCCCACCGCACCGGACGGCACGACCCAACGCCTCATGGTGGTCGGTATGGGCAAGCTCGGCGGCCGCGAGCTCAATGTGTCGTCCGACGTCGACCTGGTATTTCTGCACGGCGACGAGGGCGAGACGCGCGGCAGCAGATCGATCAGCTACTCCGAGTGGTTCATCCGGGTCGCGCGCAAGCTGATTGCCGCCTTGGGCGAGATCACCGCACAGGGCTTCGTGTTCCGCGTCGATATGCGCTTGCGGCCCTACGGCGACTCGGGACCACTGGTGTGCAGCCTGGCGATGCTGGAGAGCTATTTCGTCACCCAGGGTCGCGAGTGGGAGCGTTACGCCTGGATCAAGGCGCGGCTCATCCGCGGCGAGCGCGAGGCCGAGCTCGCCGCGCTGGTGCGCCCGTTCGTATTCCGCCGCCATCTCGATTACGGCGCGATTGCCTCGATGCGAAGCCTGCATGCGCAGATCCGCCAGGAAGTGACCCGGCGCGACATGGCGGACAACATCAAGCTCGGCCCGGGCGGGATCCGCGAGGTCGAGTTCATCGCTCAGCTCTTCCAGCTCATCCGCGGCGGGCGCGAAGCGGCGCTGCGCATCCAGCCCACACTCGAGGTGCTGAGCCTGCTCGGCGAACGCGCGCTGCTGCCGTCAGCGGCGGTCGCGGACTTGGTACAAGCGTACCGATTCCTGCGCCGACTGGAGCACCGCTTGCAGTATCTCGACGACCAGCAGACGCAGTCGCTGCCACGCAGCGATGAAGACCGCACGCTGATCGCGCAGGCGATGGGGCTGCCGGATTGGACCGGCTTGATCGCGGTGCTGGACGCACATCGCCGCGCGGTGTCGCATCACTTCGAGCAGATATTTGCAACGAGCCGGCACGCACCCGAGGAGAGTTCAGCAACGGCGGCGGCGTCCGGCCTGCCGGCGGCGGCGATCGAGGCGCAGGGCGACACGCTTGTGCATCAGCTCGCACACCTGGGCTACGAGGAGCCCGCTACCCTCGCGGCGCGGGTCACCGCCATGCGCACGGGTAGCCGCTATCGGCAGATGCCGGCTTCAGGCCAGGCGCGCATCGACGTCCTGTTGCCGCGCGTGCTGGAAACCGCGGCCCGGCTCGAGCGTCGGGATGCGGCTGCCGAAAGCCTGCTCGATCTGATCGAAAGCATCGGCCGGCGCGAGTCCTATCTCGCCTTGCTGCAGGAATATCCGCAGGCGCTGGCGGCGGTGGCCACCCTGGCCTCCGCAAGCCGCTGGGCCGCGCAGTACCTGGGGCAGCATCCGATCCTGCTCGACGAGTTGCTCGACAACCGCGCAGCTGCTGCCGCGCCTGATCTGGCAGGGATGGGATGCACGCTCGCTGCGGCGGCCGCCGAGCACGCCGGCGACATCGAGCGGCAGATGGATGCGCTGCGCCACTTCAAGCACGCGCAGACGTTTCGTCTGCTGGTGCAGGATCTCGCCGGGCAACTGCCGCTGGAGACGCTGAGCGATCACCTGAGCGACCTGGCCTGCGCGTGTCTCGGGTCGGTCATGCAGCTTGCCTGGGAGCACCTGCGCGTGCGACATCGGCCCGATCCGCGCTTCGCGATCGTCGGCTACGGCAAGCTCGGCGGCAAAGAGCTCGGCTATGCCTCCGATCTCGACATCATATTTCTTTACGACGACGCGGCCGCCGAGGCGGCCGAGGTGTACGCGCGCTATGCACTCCGCATCAACACCTGGCTCACGACCGTTACCCCCGCCGGCATCCTGTACGAGACCGATCTGCGGCTGCGGCCCGATGGGGCAAGCGGCCTCATGGTGAGCCCGCTTGAAGCCTTCGTCGGCTATCAGCACGACAAGGCCTGGGTGTGGGAGCACCAGGCACTCACGCGCGCCCGCCACGTCGCGGGCGATGCGGACATCGGCCGTCGCTTCGAGGCGTTGCGGGTGCAAATCCTGTGCAGCCATCGCGACGCGGAAGGATTGCGCCGCGAGATCATTGCCATGCGCTTGAAGATGCTCGACGCGCATCCCAATACAAGCGCACAGTTCGATCTGAAGCACGATCGCGGCGGCATCATCGATGTCGAGTTCATCGTTCAATACCTCGTGCTCGCGTACGCCGCCCGCCACGTCGAGCTCACGGCGAACTCGGGCAATCTCGCTCTGATCATGCGTGCCGCGGTACTCGGGCTGATCCCCGCCGCGGACGCGCAGGCGGTGCACGCGGCGTACCGGCGCTACCGCCAACTGCAGCACGCGCTGCGCCTGCGCGGCGACCGTTACGCGCGCGTCGATGCGAGCGCGGTGAGCGCCGAGATCGATTCGGTACGGCGCCTGTGGGATCTGGTTTTTCCGCCATAGAACGGGCTCGCGCGCACCCGCGCCACAGGCCGCGTAAACGCAGCGTGCACCACGTCGATGCGTCGTCGTGGGGCGAATTCGGCTAAACTTTGTCTTTTCCGCTGCAGGGAGTTGCACCATGTCGATGGCCGATCGCGACGGCTGGATCTGGCAGGACGGGAAGCTACGGCCGTGGCGCGAGGCGACCACTCACGTGCTCACGCATACAATGCACTACGGCATGGGTGTGTTCGAAGGCGTGCGCGCCTACAAGACCGCCCAGGGAACCGCGGTATTCCGGTTGCGCGAACACACCGACCGGCTGTTCCGTTCGGCGCACATCAACGGCATGAAGCTTCCCTACGAGAAGAGCGTCATCTTCGAAGCGCAGCGCGAGGTGGTGCGCGCCAACAATCTCGACGAGTGCTACATCCGTCCGATCGCCTTCTACGGCTCGGAGGCGATGGGTATCAATACCGCCAAGTGCTCGGTGCATGTCGCGATCGCCGCCTGGGCCTGGGGCGCCTATCTCGGCCCGGAGGCGCTGGAAAACGGCATCCGCGTCAAGACCTCCTCCTACGCGCGCCACCATGTCAACGTCACCATGTGTCGCGCCAAGTCGGTCGGCACCTACATGAACTCGATTCTCGCCAACCAGGAAGCGCACCAGGACGGCTACGACGAGGCGCTGCTGCTCGACGTCGACGGCTTCGTCGCCGAGGGCTCGGGCGAGAATATCTTTCTCGTAAAGAACGGCAAGTTGTACGAGCCTGAACTCACGTCCGCGCTCGAGGGGATCACGCGCGATGCGGTCATCACGCTCGCGCGCGAAGCCGGCATCGAGGTCATTGCCAAGCGCATTACGCGTGACGAGGTCTACAGCGCCGACGAAGCGTTCTTCACCGGCACCGCTGCCGAAGTTACGCCGATCCGGGAACTCGACCGCCGCACCATCGGAGCCGGCCGTCGCGGCCCTGTCACCGAAAAACTGCAGAGCATGTTTTTCGACTGCGTAAGCGGGCGCGCGCCGGACCATCGCGACTGGAATACCCCGGTCGCAGCCTGATCGTCGCGTACCATGGACGACAACGCAGTCCGCAGACCGATTTGCATCGAGGTCACCGACAAGGATTTGCCGCTGCACTGTCCGACGCCGGCGATGGCGCTGTGGAACTCGCACCCGCGCGTGTTTCTCGACATAGAACGGACCGGTGAGGCGATGTGCCCGTATTGCGGCACGCGCTTCTCGTACCAGGGTGAGGGCAGGCACCAGGGGCACTGAGGTGCCGGTCGCCTCGGCGGGCGCGGTAGCCGGCAAGGCGACGCGTGTGCTGGTAGTCGGACCATCGTGGGTGGGCGACACGGTCCTGGCGCAGCCGTTGCTCGTGCGTCTGCACGAGCGCTCCCCCGGCCTCGTGCTCGACGTTCTCGCACCGCCCTGGACGGCGCCTCTGGTGCGCCGCATGCCCGAGGTGAACGAGGTCATCGAAAACCCGTTCCGGCACGGCGAGCTGAAGGTGTTCGCGCGCCGCCGCCTGGGGCTCGAGTTGCGCAAGCGGGGCTACCAGCGCGCCATCGTCCTGCCCAATTCGCTCAAATCCGCATTGCCGCCGTTGTTCGCCGCCATCGCACGACGCACGGGCTATCGCGGCGAGCTGCGTGCGGGGATACTGAACGACGTGCGCCGCCTGGACGAGGCGCGTCTGCCGCTGCTGGTGGAACGCTTCGCCGCCCTGGCCGAAGCACCCGGCACGCCCTTGCGGCGCCCTGTCCCGCGGCCGCGCCTGCGCGCCGACCCGATCAACCGCTCGCACGCGCTCGATCGCCTGCGGCTCGCCACCGATCAGCCCGTGGTCGCCTTCTGCCCCGGTGCGGAATACGGTGAGGCGAAACGCTGGCCAGCGGAGCATTTCGCGGCGCTCGCCGGTCGCGTCCTTGCCGCCGGTGCCCAAGTCTGGCTGTTCGGCTCGGCCAATGACACAAGCATCGGCGAGGCCATCGCGAACCGCTGCGAGCTGCCGGGCGTCGCCAACCTGTGCGGCCGGACCTCGCTCGCCGACGCGGCCGATCTACTGTCATTGGCCGCGGTCGTGGTCAGCAACGATTCCGGCTTGATGCACGTCGCAGCCGCGCTCGACCGGCCGCTGGTGGCGCTGTACGGATCGAGCAGTCCAGGCTATACGCCGCCACTTGCACCCGAGGCCCGGGTGCTGACGCTCGCACTGCCATGCAGTCCCTGCTTCGAGCGCGTCTGTCCGCTGGGGCACTTCAAGTGCCTGCGCGATCTCGCGCCGGAGCGAGTGTGGCGCGAGATCGAGGCCGTCACCGCTGGTGGCTGGGCCCGCTCCTGCTAGAATCGCGGCCTATGGCTGCGGCATCATTCACCACGCCACAGGAGGCGGAGCAGGCGTTCTACGAGGCGTTCCAGCGCGCCGATCTCGATGCGATGATGGCGGTCTGGGCCGAGGATGACGAAGTCTTCTGCGTGCATCCGGGCGGGTCACGCCTGACGGGGCTTGCAGCCATACGCGAATCGTTTCGCCAACTCTTCCGAAACGGCGCGAACATGCGTTTCCAGTTGCGCGGCGCGCAGCAGATCCGCGGCGGCCTGCTCGCGGTCCACAGCGTCTACGAATACATCACGCTGGTGGGCGAGCGCCGGCAAGCAAGCACGGTCGTTGCCACGAATCTGTATGCCAATGCCGGTGGCGGTTGGCGCATGGTGGGCCATCACGGCTCGCCGGTCGCGAGCGCCGAAGTCGAAGCGCCGGCGGAAAAGAGCATTCCCACCCTGCTGCACTGAGAGCCTACTTCGATACTGCCGCCGGCGCGGGCGCCTTGGCGGCCACGGCCTCCGCGTGGGGCTTTCTCAACTCACGATATCGCGCCAATTCGGCATCGAACTTGGCGTTGATTCTGTCGGTCTCCTGCTTGCTCTGATTCATCAGGGCGTCGAGCTTTTTCTGGTCGTCGCGCGCGCCTGAGCCCGCCAGCCCGGCCGAGGCCATCCTCAGTGTGTCCTGGTTGCGTTTGAGCTCGCGCGTTCGCGCCAGCTCGATTTCGCCTTCGTTCGCATAGGTGGACAACAGGGCCGTGTCCTGGCGCTGGCGCTCGAGTTGCTGCCTGGCTTGCGCATTACGCCGCTCCAGTTCCTCCTCGTTCGGCGCCACCTGCACGGTCTTGGGATGTTCGTTCTTCGCCGCCTGGATACCGGGCTTGCCGCGTTCTGTGGCGCGGCTCGCGTACCGAGGCGGCACGCTGTCGCCGTAGTGCGTGGTGCCGTGCTCGTCGACCCACTTATACATGGCCGCACCGGCGGGCAAGCAGACGACGGCGGCAACAAGGCCCGCGAAGAAGGTCATGCACAGAGATTTCATTGCAACTCCGGGAATCTGACTCGATAAGGTTCGACGTGACACCGTTCCAGTCACGCGGTTTGTATTACGGCCGTACCGGCGGGAAGTTTAGCGAGCTTCTCGCCGCCATGCGAAAAGCGTCGTCGCAGCCCGGTCGTGGTTGCAGCACCGCCTCGGATGCATCGGCGCAGATGAAAATCGTGTTCTTGCAACGAGGCACGTACACTGCCAGCATGAGCGAATTCGACACCCGCGGACGCGCCGACGAGGATGCGCGAGGCGGCTACCACCCGCCGCAGTGGCTGCGCAATGCGCATCTGCAAACGCTCTACGCCGCCTGCGTCGCGCCCTGCCCGCGCATCGTGTGGCGGCGCAGCCGCTGGGCTACGCCGGATGGGGACTTCGTCGATCTCGACTGGCTGGCGTCGACGCATCGCTCGACGAGCGCACGCGGACCCTCGCCGCCTCTAATCGTTCTGTTTCACGGACTCGAGGGTAACTCGGGCAGTCGTTACGCGCGTGCACTCATGCATGCGATCGACCGCCACGGCTGGCGCGGGGTGGTCGTCCACTTCCGTGGCTGCAGCGGCGAGCCGAACCTGCTGCCGCGCGCGTACCACAGCGGTGATTCGGCCGAAATCGACTGGATTCTGCGACGCCTGCGCGCCGACCATGCGGGAGCGCTGGCCGCTTGCGCGGTATCGCTTGGCGGCAACGCACTGCTCAAATGGCTGGGCGAGCGCGGCCGTGCTGCCTGCGCAGTATTGGATGTCGCGTGCGCGATATCGGCGCCGATCGATCTCACGGCGGCAGGCATGGCGCTCGAACACGGATTCAACCGACTCTATACATGGAACTTCCTGCGCACACTCAAGCGCAAAGGCCGGCAGAAGCTGCGCGCCTTTCCCGGGCTCCTGGACGCCGCCGCGCTACGCCGCGCCCGGACGCTGCGCGCATTCGATGATCACGTGACGGCGCCCTTGCACGGCTTCGCCGACGCCGACGATTACTGGGCCCGGTCGAGCAGCAAGCCGTGGTTGCGCCACATCGCCGTGCCCACGCTCGTTCTCAACGCCCGCGACGATCCATTCCTGCCGCAGGACGCGCTGCCGAATGTGGCCGACGTATCGGCTGCCGTCACACTGGAACAACCGGCGCACGGTGGCCACGGCGCATTCGTGCGCGGCCGCTTTCCGGGTTCGCTCGATTGGATGCCGGCGCGCGTGCTCGACTTCATCCGAGCGGAGTTGCTGCGCGCTCCGGGGCGCGATCGCGGCATGGCATAATTTTCCTCCCACCACGAGGCACTCGAACATGACTCATATCGCACCGGAGATCTTCAAGGCCTACGACATCCGCGGCATCGTCGACAAGACACTCACCGGCGGAGGTGTGGAAACCATAGGGCGCGCGATCGGTTCGGAGGCGCGCGCGCGCGCCGTGACAGCCGTCGTGATCGGCCGCGACGGCCGCCTATCGGGGCCAACGCTGAGCACCGCGCTGGCGCGCGGGCTGCAGGCAAGCGGCGTCGACGTGATCGATATCGGCCAGGTGCCGACCCCGGTGGTCTACTTCGCCGCCCACCAGCTTGGTACGCAATCCGGCGTCGCCGTCACCGGCAGCCACAATCCACCCGATTACAACGGGCTGAAGATGGTGCTTGCGGGCGAAACGCTCGCGGGCGAAGCAATCCAGGCGCTACGACGGCGGATCGAAGCCGGCGATCTCACGGCCGGTCAGGGCAACTACACCGCGCGGCCGATCGTCGACGCGTATGTCGAGCGCATCGTTTCCGACGTCAAGCTCGCGCGCAAGATGAAGATCGCGGTGGACTGCGGCAACGGCGTGGCGGGCGCCGTTGCGCCGATGCTTTATCGCAAGATGGGCTGTGAGGTGATCGAGCTGTTTTGCGAAGTCGACGGCACTTTCCCCAACCATCATCCCGATCCGTCGGTGCCGAAGAACCTGCACGACCTCATCCGCACCCTCGAGACTTCGGACGCTGAGTTGGGGCTCGCGTTCGACGGCGATGGCGATCGGCTCGGCGTGGTGACCAAGCGCGGCAAGATCATCTATCCGGATCGCCAGCTCATGCTGTTCGCCAAGGACGTGCTGTCGCGCAACCCCGGAGCGCTCATCATCTACGACGTCAAGTCGACGCGCAACCTCGCGCCCTGGATCGATCGTCACGGCGGCAAGCCGCTGCTATGGAAGACGGGGCATTCGTTCGTGAAATCGAAGATGCGCGAAACCGGAGCCGCGCTCGCCGGTGAAATGAGCGGGCATGTATTCTTCAAGGAACGCTGGTACGGCTTCGACGATGGTCTCTACGCCGGCGCGCGCCTGTTGGAGATCGTCAGCCGCGAGGCCGATCCGAGCAGCGTGCTGGAAGCGTTGCCCGATGCCGTCAGCACTCCGGAGCTGCAGATCAAGCTCGACGAGGGCGAGAACTACGCGCTCATCGACAAGCTGCAGAAGAGCGCCAGGTTCACCGCCGCGCGCGAAGTGATCCGCATCGATGGCCTGCGCGTCGAGTACGCCGATGGCTTCGGCCTCGCGCGCTCGTCGAACACGACGCCGGTCATCGTGCTGCGCTTCGAAGCCGACGACCAGGAGGCGCTGAGACGCATCCAGGAGGATTTCCGGCGCGTCATCACCGCGGTCAAGCCCGACGCCGTGCTGCCTTTTTAGCGCTACAACCGCCGCAGGTGGCCGGTAACCTCGTCGCGATCGTGGTAGAGGTGCTTGAAGCGCAGCACGTGATCGCCGTCGGCGCGGACAAGGACCCTCTCGATCACATCGTGACAGCGCTGCACCTCGCGCCAGCGATCCTTCCCGGGAAGCTTCAGATTGAAAATCGTCTCGCGGCACCAGCGCCGTGCGACCCACTGTGCAACCAGAGCGGCAATGCGGGCCGGTGCGGCGACCACGTCGCACACCATCCAGTCGACCGGTAGCTCGGGGCGGAAGCGAAACGCATCTTCGCGCCGGTGCTCGACCAGTTGGGTAGCCATGACTTCCGGTGCGATCGGACCGTTGTCGACGGCAACCACCCGCACGCCTCGTGCTGCAAGCACCTGGCTCCATCCGCCCGGCGACGCGCCGAGATCGATCGCCACGCGGCCCGCGCGCATCCGCCCCGGCAAGTCGTCCTCGCCGATGAAGAGCATGAGGGCCTCGAGCAGCTTGAGCCCCGAGCGACTCGGGGCGCCTGCCGGATAACGCAGCCTCGGAATGCCCATCGGCCACGGCGAGCTGTTGCCCGGTTCGGAGGTGCCGAGCACGATCCGATGGCGGTCGAGCAGACAAACGTGCAGCCTCGGGCCTCGACCCGAGGTGACACCGGCCGTGCCAAGTGCTTCCCGCAGCGACTCGATCAAACCGCGTGCGCCGGCCAGCAACTGCCTCGCAGCGTCGGCGTCCGGCGCCTCCAGCCACACGACGCAGAAGCGCCGCCCCATCTGCCTGATCGCAGCGACAATCGCCGGCAGTCGCTCCAGCGGCGCCGGCACCTCCAGCAGGCGGGCCTGCGTCAGCATCTGCCGGCTGAATACGAGCTCGCCGAAATCCGGCGTCCATTCGCGCCTTCTGCCGCCCCCGGCCGCAGGCCACCACAGAACCAGCGCTTCGCCCGTGCGGTATTCCCAGCGCCCATGCGCGCCGGCCATTGCCGCCGCTGCGGACAACTCGGCGACGCAATCGGCCTCGAACCCGACCCGACAGTAAAAGAGC
Organism: Burkholderiaceae bacterium; assembly: GCA_011525945.1. GTDB lineage: Bacteria > Pseudomonadota > Gammaproteobacteria > Burkholderiales > WYBJ01 > WYBJ01. The sequence continues at coordinate 23,764 of WYBJ01000226.1, forward strand.
AGCATGCGATCTGCACCGGCGCCGGCGCCAACCATCAGGCGCGGAACCGATTGCGCATCAGGTGACGCGCAGTTTCTGCGTGCGCTTCATGCCGGGATCGGCGCCGTTGCCCGGTGTCCGCGGCACGGCAACGCGCCCATCGGGCCGGTTCGATGCGCAATCCCGGCGGACTCTGCGCTTCCCGACCACGTTACGCGCAATGCCGCGGACGTTCACCCGCAGCTTACCAACCGAGCACGTAGGCTGGGCGGCGCGGGTCGGCACCGCCGTGCAGGATGCCGCGCTCCTGGTCGGCCACGATCGCGCACGGCGCGCCGGCAAGCCAGGTCCAATCGTCCCACCAGTCGACACGATGCCCGCGAACTTTCAGTGCCTCACCCGTGGCCGCTTCGATGCGGCCCTCCATCATGAGCAGGCCCGGAAAGTACGGATGCGGCTCGAACGAGCTCGGGAAGCTGTAGCTCGCGAAACGCGGCGCCTCGATGGCGGATTGCACATCCATGCCGAACACATGCACGTTCAGGAACACCTGGATCATCGATTGGATCTGTACATCCCCGCCCGGCGTGCCGAAGGGCATGAGGGCGCGGCCGTTCTTCAGTGCAAGCGCCGGATTGGGTGTCAAGCGCGGACGCTTGCCCGGCGCCACCGAGCAGGGGTGGGTCGGGTCGGCCCACGATTGGGTACCGCGCCCGGATGCGATGACGCCCAAGCCCGGAATGATCGGCGTGTGGTTCGAGCCATCGCTCGGCGTACACGAGAACGCATTGCCGTGCCGGTCGATGACGCACAAGTAAGACGTGTCGCCCGGACGCACGTCATCGGCCTGGGGCATTGGCACCTTTGCCCGCGGCAGCCCTTGCGATCCGGGCGGCTCGCCCGCGCTTGGCATCTGCGGACAGGCCCGGTCCATGCGGATCTGGCTGCGCCGCTCATCGGCATAGGCGTCCGACAAAAGCCCGTCGATCGGCACCGACACGAAGCGCGGATCGCCGATGTAGTTGTGCCGATCGGCGAAGGCTAGCTTGAGCGCCTCGGTCACGACGTGGACATAGTCCGGTGAATTGTGTCCCAGGGCCTTCAGGTCGTAGCCCTTGAGCAGGTTCAAGGCGATCGGCAGTGTCGGGCCCTGGCACCAGGCGCCGCACGCATGTACCTCGATACCGTGGAAGCTGGCGCTGACCGTCGGCTCGAAGCGTACGCGGAAGTCGGCCAGATCGTCGCGGCGCAGCAACCCTCCCGTCTCTTCGTGGAACTGCACGATCTTGCGCGCGATCTCGCCCTTGTAGAAGGCGTCGCGCGCCGCCTGGATGCCCGCCGAGCGTCCCTTGCGGGCGTTTGCCTTTTCCTCGTCCACCATGTACTGCAAGGTGCGGGCGAGATCCGATTGTACGAACAGCTCACCGATCACCGGCGGTTTGCCATTGGGCAGGAACACTGCGGCGCTCGACGGCCAGCGCCGGTACGATTCGATCTCCTCGGCGATGAACTCGCTCATCAGCGGATACATCGGAAAGCCGTCGCGCGCAAATCGGATCGCGGCCGCGGCCACCTCGCCGAAAGTCATGGTGCCGTAGTGCTCCAGCGCCGTGAGCCACGAATCGGGCGCCGCCGGTACCACCGAGCGCAGTACCCCGGGTGGGATCTTGCCGCCGTGATTGTTCTGGAAGTAGTCTGGCGTGATTGCCCTGGGCCAGACACCGAGACCGTCGATGGAGACCAACTTGCGGTCCTCGGCGCGGAAGATGATGGTGGGGGCGACGCCGGCGAAGCTGACTTTCTCGCCTTGCAGCACGCCGATGCAGATGCCCGCGCACACGCCGGCATCGACCGCGTTGCCGCCCGCCTCCAGCACCTGAAACCCGGCGTGCGTGGCGAGATAGTGGCCGGCCGCGATGACGTGGCGCGTGCCGGAGATGGTAGGTCGGTTCGAAGCCATCGCCTGTCTCCTGTGTCGCGACCGTGCGCAGCCGGCCTTGCAGTCAAGCGGCTCGTTGCGTCGCCACGGTCGATGATACTCCTGCCCTCGCGCAACCGGAGCGGGGCCCACCGCCTGCGCCGAACGCGCAACGGACCAAGTGTCCGCGCGGCCTCGAAGCGTGGGCGGCAGGCAGGAAATGGTGTGGCGCCTGCTCAGGATCGTGCGCGACGATTACAGCCGCTCTTCCACCCAGCGGCTGACCGAAGCGAGCGCCACCGGCAGTCTGTCCGGTGCGCTACCTCCGCCCTGCGCCATGTCCGCTCTGCCACCACCCTTGCCGCCGACCTGTTGCGCGACATGGCCGACGATATCACCCGCCTTCACCCTGGCTGTGAGATCCGAGGTCACACCCGCGATCAGCGTCACCTTGTCGCCTTCGGCCGAACCGAGCACGATCACCGCCGAGGCAAGCTTCGTCTTGAGCTTATCGACCGTCTCACGCAGGCCCTTGGCATCGGCGCCGTCGAGTCTGGCGGCCAGTACCTTCGCTCCCTTCACCTCGGTTGCCTGCGCAGCGAGGTCGTCGCCTTGAGCGGCGGTCACTTTCGACTTGAGCCGCGCCAGCTCCTTTTCCAGGTTGCGCACATTGTCGATCACCTGCTGAATCTTGGCGTTCACTTCCTGCGGGCTCGTCTTGAGCGCGGCGGCCGCATCGGCGACGCGCTTGTCCTGCTGGCGCACCCAAGCTGCCGCACCCTCGGCGGTAACCGCTTCGATGCGGCGCACGCCTGCGGCAATGCCGGTCTCGGACACGATCTTGAAAAAACCGATGTCGCCAGTGCGCTTGACGTGGGTGCCGCCGCAAAGCTCGGTGGAGAAGTCACCCATGCCGATCACGCGCACTTCGTCGCCGTACTTCTCGCCGAAGAGCGCGATCGCACCGGCCTTCAGCGCGTCGTCGTACTTCATCACGCGCACGCAGACATCGGCATTGCGCCGGATCTCGCGGTTCACCAGATCTTCCACCTCGACGATCTGTGCGCCGGTCAGCGGCTCGTTGTGCGCGAAGTCGAAACGCGTGCGCTCCGGATCGACCAGCGAACCCTTCTGCTGCACGTGCGTGCCCAACACCTTGCGTAATGCAGCGTGCATGAGATGGGTGGCGGAGTGATTCCACGCCGCCTGCGCGCGCGCCTGCGCATCCACGGCACACATCACCGTGTCGCCGAGCTTCATGCGCCCGGTCTGCAGCCGGCCTTTGTGGCCGAAGACGTCGGCCTGGATCTTCTGCGTGTCCTCGACCACGAACGTGCCGTTCACGCCTGCCAGTTCGCCGCGATCACCCACCTGCCCGCCCGACTCGGCGTAGAACGGCGTGCGATCGAGCACCACGATCGCCGCATCGCCCGCCGCGATCTCCTCGCACTGGACCCCGTCGCGATAGAGCGCCACCACACTCGCCTCGAGTGTGAGCGTGTCGTAGCCATGGAATTCGGTCACGCGGCCGCTGTAGCTCACGCCGCCCGAGATGCTGAAGCGCGAAGCCGCGCGTCCCCGCTCCCGCTGGCGCTCCATCGCGGCCTCGAATCCGGCGTAGTCCACCCGCACGCCGCGCTCGCGCGCGATATCCGCGGTGAGATCGACCGGAAAGCCGAAGGTATCGTAGAGTTGGAACACCATCTCCCCGTCGAGCATCTTGTCCTCGCGCGTAAGCGCCCCTTCCAGGACCTTCATGCCGTGATCCAGGGTCTCTGCGAAACGCTGCTCCTCCTGCAGCAGGACCTGCGCGACACGTTCCTGCGTGCGCGCAAGCTCCGGATATGCCCCGCCCATGACGCGTGCGAGATCGGCGACCAATCGATGAAAGAAGGGCTTCGTCTGCCCCAACCTGTAGCCGTGTCGGATGGCACGACGCACAATGCGGCGCAGGACGTAGCCGCGCCCCTCGTTGCCCGGAATGACGCCGTCGGTGACGAGGAAGCTGCAGGCGCGGATATGGTCGGCAATGACCTTGAGGGAGTTATCGGCGAGATTGCCGCTGCCGGTCTCGCGCGCGGCCGCACGGATGAGGTCCTGGAACAGATCAATGTCGTAGTTCGAATGCACGCCCTGCAGTACCGCGGCGATGCGCTCCAGGCCCATACCGGTATCGACCGAGGGCTTGGGTAGCGGGTTGAGTTTCCCTGTCTCGTCCCGGTTGTACTGCATGAAGACGAGATTCCAGATCTCGATGTAGCGATCGCCGTCGGCATCGGGCGAACCGGGTGGACCACCGGCCACCGAGGGACCGTGATCGTAGAAGATCTCGGTGCATGGTCCGCACGGCCCGGTGTCGGCCATCTGCCAGAAGTTATCCGAGCCTCCTCCGGGCTTGTCGCCGATGCGCACGCAGCGCTCGGCCGGCACGCCGATCAGGCGCGTCCACAACTCGTAGGCTTCGTCGTCGTCCTTGTAGACCGTGGTCCACATGAGATTCGGGTCGAGCCCATAGACCCGAGTGAGCAACTCCCAGGCAAACTGGATCGCGTCACGCTTGAAATAGTCGCCGAAGCTGAAATTGCCCAGCATCTCGAAGAACGTGTGATGGCGCGCGGTATAGCCGACGTTCTCCAGATCGTTATGCTTGCCGCCGGCTCGCACGCAGCGCTGCGAGGTGGTCGCGCGCGAGTACGGGCGTCGATCCAAACCAAGGAAGACATCCTTGAACTGGACCATGCCCGAATTGGTGAAAAGCAGCGTGGGATCATTGCCGGGCACCAGGCGGCTGGAGGCGACGATTGCGTGACCCTTGCTTTCGAAGTACTGCAAAAACTTGCTTCGGATCGCACTCGATCTCATAACGGCTACACGTGCCTGGAGGCGTGGGAAAACTTTGATTTTCCCTTGAAAATTTCGATGACGCAACGCGCGTCGGGGTTTGCCGGGGCGTGGTCGGAACGGGGCAGCGTGCCAGTCCAAGGCGAAACGGAGCATCATGGGCTCGCTCGCGGACACGCCCCTGGGCAGGACGCATCATACCGATGGGTCGCAATCGTCCGCGCTTCCGGTGGTGTGCAGTACCTTGAGCGCGACGCCACGACCAAAGCCGCGGTTGAGGAGAAACCGCAACTGCCGCTCGCGCTCTGCGCGGTCGACCGCCGCTTGGCCGAAGCGCCGCCGCCACAGGGCAAGCGCCGTCTCGAGATCGCCCTCATCGAGACCCGCGGTCGACACGGCGATCACCTCGGGCTGGATGCCGCGCCGCGCCAGCGCGTGACGAATGCCGGCTGCGCTCGAGCGGCGGCGGCGTGAGTGGACGATCTGGGCCGCAAGTCGCGCCTCGGACAGCCAACCGCATTCTTGCAGCGCGTCCAACAGCGCCGTGAGGGTGCGCTCGTCGTCGCAATACGCGGCGAGCAGGCTGTGCATCTCGGCGCGCGAGCGCTCGCGCCGGGCAAGCAGGCTAACGGCCTTTTGCCGCAGCGCCGGTGCGTCCAGAGGTTGCGCGCGATCGGGACGCGGACGCAGCCCTGCCATGGGCGAAGTCGTCGGACGCGTCGAACGCGCTCAGGCCTCTTCTGCGACGGCCGCCGCGGCCGAGGGCACGCCCACCGCCTCGCGAATCTTCGCCTCGATTTCCTCTGCGGTCTCGGGATGCTCCCGCAGGTATTCGCGCGCGTTGTCCTTGCCCTGGCCGATACGATCGCCCTTGTACGAATACCAGGCGCCGGCCTTTTCCACGATGCGGTGCGCGACACCGAGTTCGATGATTTCACCTTCGAGCGAAATGCCTTCGCCGTAGAGGATGTCGAATTCGGCCTGACGGAAAGGGGGTGCGACCTTGTTCTTGACCACTTTGGCGCGGGTCTCGGAGCCAATCACCTCGTCGCCCTTCTTGATCGAGCCGATGCGGCGGATGTCGATGCGCACCGAGGCGTAGAACTTGAGCGCGTTACCGCCGGTGGTGGTTTCTGGATTGCCGAACATCACACCGATCTTCATCCGGATCTGGTTGATGAAAATGACCAGCGTATTGGAGCGTTTGATGTTAGCGGTGAGCTTGCGCAACGCCTGCGACATGAGGCGCGCCTGCAGGCCCATCTGCGGCTCGCCCATCTCGCCCTCGATCTCGGCCTTGGGCACCAGCGCGGCCACCGAGTCCACCACCACCACATCGACCGAGCCTGAGCGCACCAGCATATCGGCGATCTCGAGAGCCTGCTCGCCGTTGTCGGGTTGCGAGATCAGGAGCTCGGAGATATCGACGCCGAGCTTCTGTGCGTACTGCGGGTCGAGCGCGTGCTCGGCATCGATGAACGCCGCCGTGCCGCCGAGCTTCTGCATCTGCGCGATCACCGATAGCGTGAGCGTGGTCTTGCCCGAGGATTCGGGACCGTAGATCTCGACCACGCGCCCGCGCGGCAGCCCGCCGATGCCAAGCGCGATGTCCAGTCCGAGCGACCCCGTGGATACGGCCTGGATGTCCTGCGCCATGTTCGATTCGCCCAGGCGCATGATGGAGCCCTTGCCGAACTGCTTCTCGATCTGCGTCAGCGCCGCCGACAGTGCCTTGAGCTTGTTGTCGTCCATGTCGATCTCCCAGAATGCGGCGATTATCCCACACGGCCACGCCGCCGGATCCCGTTACCGGCGACCTACTCGGCGCACTAGGCCGACCGATCTAGCCTGCGCGAGTTGCGAGAGAACGCCCCGCAGCGCGTACATCACGGTCTTGCGCCGCACGTCGTCCCGGCTGCCGCGAAAGCGACGCGTCTGTACGAGCGCACCTGCGGGCGTGCGCGCCCAGGCGAAACACACCGTGCCCACAGGCTTGTCGGGCGTGCCGCCGCCTGGGCCGGCAACACCCGATACCGCCACGGCGACGTGCGCGTGACTGCGCCGCAGTGCGCCGAGCGCCATCTCGCGCACGACCTGCTCGGACACCGCGCCGTGACGGGCGAGCGATGTGCCCTTCACACCCAGCATCTCGCGCTTGGAGACGTAGGTGTAGGTGATGAACCCGCGCTCGAACCACTCGGAGCTTCCCGCGACCATGGTGAGCGCCTGTCCGATCCACCCGCCGGTGCAGGACTCGGCGGTCGCGATCATCATGTCCTTGCGCTTCAATTCGCGGCCGACACGAACCGCCAGTCGATATAGAGTCTCGTCCATCGCCTTCCTCAGGTAAGCAACGCCCTCACTATCGCCAGACACAGCAAGGTGTAGCCGGCCGCGAGCAGATCATCGAACATGACACCGAAGCCGCCTTTCAGACTGCGGTCGAAATAGCGGATCGGCGGCGGTTTGCAGATGTCGAAGAAGCGGAACAGCACGAATGCCAGCACCAGCCATACGGGATGCGGCGGCGTGAAGAACAGCACCAGCAGGAACGCGACGGTCTCGTCCCAGACGATGCCGCCGTGATCGGCCACGCCGAGGTCGCGCGAGGTGCGTCCGGCCGCCCAGATACCGATCGCGAATAGCGCCGCAATCCCGGCCAGGTGAAGATAGGCAGTGAGGTGCGCCGCCGCCCACAGATGTAACGGCAGCGCACCCAGAGTGCCGAAGGTACCGGGGGCGATTGGGATCAGGCCGACCCCGGCGAGCAGCGCGATCGCGTGCGCCGGGTGCGAGACGACGAAGCGCCACGACGGTCTGTCGGGTGCTCTAGCCGAAGTGGTCGAAACCATGTCTACCGATGCGCACCGCATCGCCATCGGCGTTCAACAGCCGCACCCCGCGGCCACGCCGCATCGTACCAATGCGCGTGAGCGGCAGGCCGAGCCGCTTGCCCAACGCCTGCACGCGGCCACGGCCGCGAACCGGCGCGGTGAAGCAAAGCTCGTAGTCGTCGCCGCCTGCGAGCAATACTTCATGCGCGAGCCGACGATCGGCAAGACGTGCCACCAGCGGCGAGCGCGGCACTTGCGCGACGTACACGTCGGCGCCGAGCCGCGAGCGCTCGCAGATGTGGCCCAGATCGGCGGCAAGACCGTCGGAGATGTCGATTGCGGCGTGCGCGACCCCGCGCAGCGCGATACCGAGTTCGATACGCGGATTCGGTCGCTCGAGCCGACGCATACAGCGTACCAACTCGCCCTCCGCAAGCGTGACGCGCCCCTTGCCGTGTGCGACGCCGAGGGCGGCATCACCCAGCATGCCCGATACCCAGACGTCGTCGCCAGGCCGTGCGGCGTCCCGCCGCAACGACGCGTGCGGCGGAACCTCGCCGAGTATCGTAACGCTCAGGTTGAGCGGACCGCGCGTCGTATCGCCGCCGACCAGATCGACTCGGTGGCGGCGCGCGAGCGCGAAAAAGCCGCCCGCGAATCGTCTCAGCCACCGCGTGTCGACGCCCGGCAGCGCAAGCGAAAGCAGCACCCAGCGCGGCGATGCGCCCATGGCCGCCATATCGGAGAGATTGACGGCCAAAGCCTTGTGGCCGAGAGCGCGCGGATCGGTCTCGGGAAAGAAATGGGTTCCCATCACCAGCATATCGGCAGATACCGCGAGCGCCATGCCGCAAGATGGCCTGAACAATGCCGCATCATCGCCTACGCCGAGCAGCGCCTGCGGGGCCGGCCGCGCGAAGTAGCGCGCGATCAGCTCGAATTCAGTGGGCATGCCTATTGAGAATCCTGAAAGACGTTGACAAACCGCATTTCGCTCGACGCTCCCCTCTCCCTCCGGGAGAGACGCCACGATGGCGCATCGCGACTTGCGCCCTGGAACCTCGCGTGGCGCCTCTTCCCTCAC
>WYBJ01000027.1 GCA_011525945.1 Burkholderiaceae bacterium
CATTGAGCGCCATCAAAACGACATTGTGACTTTGATCAGCAGTCTGTCGCCGCGATGTTCACCGAAAGCGCCATCCGCATCGCTACTAACGGCGTCAAACGCATCAAGTCCGACAGGCTGCTAGGAAAAATGCCAGCAGCGAAGCGGCGAATACGCCCAGTCTCGCGTGCAAGCGGTTGTCGGTATCGACTCGATCCGGCCGCAGCGCCCACAAGGCGATCGCACCAAACGATATCCCGAGCAGCCAGCGAAGCCGCTGCGGCCCGAGCTCCGAGGCGATGCGATCGCCAAGCCAGGCGGCAAGCGCATGGTTTGCAATGGTCGCGAGCAGGATGCCGGCGATGATCGGCCACGGGCGCCGGTAGCGGGCGGCAAGGACCAAGGAAAGCAGTTGTGTCTTGTCGCCGATCTCGGCAATCGCGACGACGGCGGTGGAAGTAAGCAGGGCGGACACCGGTAACCTCGTGGGACGGGCGCAGAACCATTGGCACGGCGCGCCCGCCCGTCCATGAGTGGCACGCCAATGCCAAAGGTCTCGCCAAGCACACGCGCCGGATGCGCCATGGCCCTGCGGCCAAGTGTGTTGACGCATCCGCCCGCTGAAGCTGCGGGCCGGCTACTCCCCGATGACGGCACGAATTGTAAGCGTGAACGCGATTGCATGAAAGCCTGCCTCGCATGCATTCGCGCCGCGTACTTTCCCGGGACGCAGCCCGCTCGCCCGAGCTCGCTATCGTGATCGTACGCTCACACTCGGCCGGGCCGCGCAACCGCTTCGACCGCCGAATCAGGCCTACCCCAGCGCGGCAAGTGCGTCTTGCAACTCGTACCAGCGCTGCTCGAGCGCGTCGACCCTCGCCACGATTTCGGCGCGACGTTTCTGCCGCATTGCAATGGCGCCGGCATCGGTGCTGCCCGATGCGGCCTCGATCAGATCGCGATCGATAGTTGCGGTCTCGTCGCCCAGCGCCTCGATCTCGTCTTCCAGGGCGCGAATTGCCGCGGCGAGCGGGCGGCGCCGGGTGGCGGCCTCGTCCTGGCGCTGCGCACGAATCCGGCGCTGTTCCTTGCGACCCGGACGCGCATCGCTGGAACTCATCCGCTCGGGCTTGTCGGACTGCAGCCAGGTACGATAGTCGTCCAGATCGCCATCAAAGGGCACAACCTGCCCGTCGGCAACCAGCCACAACTCATCGGCGGTCGTTCGTACCATGTGCCGATCGTGCGAGACGAGCACCACGGCGCCAGCGTATTCCTGCAGCGCCAACGTGAGCGCGTGCCGCATTTCCAGATCGAGATGGTTGGTGGGTTCATCCAACAGCAGCAGATTCGGGCGCCGTCGCACGATCAGCGCCAGCACAAGGCGCGAGCGCTCGCCACCGGAAAACGGGCCGACCGGCGCCAGCGCCTGATCGCCGGCGAATCCGAACCGTCCGAGGTAATCGCGCAATTCCTGTTCGCGAGCGCCCCGATCCGTACGCGTGAGGTGCTGCAGAGCGCTTTCGTGGTCGTGAAGCTGTTCCAACTGATGCTGTGCGAAGTAGCCGATCGCAAGCCCCCTGCCTTCGATCCGCGTGCCTTCGAGCACCGACACGGCGCCGGCAAGTGCCTTCATCAGGGTGGATTTGCCGGCACCGTTGCGGCCCAGCAGGGCGATACGCGAACCGGGCAGAACGGAAAGCGTCGCCTCGCGCAGGATCGTGCGCTCGCCATAACCCAATCGGGCCGCTTCCAGAACGATCATTGGACTGGGCGCGGCCGCCGGCGGATCGAAACGAAAACGGAATGTCGAATCGACATGGGCGGGAGCGATCGCTTCCATTCGCGCAAGCGCCTTCAGCCGGCTCTGCACCTGCCTCGCCTTGGTTGCCTTGGCACGGAACCGATCGACGAAGCGACGCAGGTGCTCGACCTCGCTGCGCTGCTTCGCGTGCGCGGCCTGCTGCACGGCCAGCGCACCCGCACGCGCCGTCTCGAACGCCGTGTAGTTGCCGCTGTAGCTCACGATCGCGCGGCCGTCGAAGTGCAGCACGCGCCGGACCGTCGCATCGAGAAACTCCCGGTCATGCGAGACCAGCATCAAGGTCCCGGAATAACCCGCAAGCCAGCGCTCGAGCCAGATGATGGCATCGAGATCGAGGTGATTGGTCGGCTCGTCGAGCAGCAGCAGATCGGACCGTGCGATCAGCGCCCGGGCGAGGTTCAGGCGCATCCGCCAGCCACCAGAGAACGACGCTACCGGGGCCGTTTGCTCCTCGAAGGCGAAACCGAGCCCGTGCAGCAGCGATGCGGCCCGGCTTTGCGCGCGGTAGCCATCGATCGCTTCGAGCTTGTCGTGTAGCGATGCCTGCTCGATGCCATGGTGGGCCGCGCGCCCTCGCGCCAGCGCTTTCTGCGCTCGTGCCGATGCCGCCTCCCCTTGTGCCAGCGCTCCCTGCACGGTGCGCAGCTCGGCATCACCGTCGAGCACATAGTCGATTGCCGGGCGCTCGATTGCCGGTGTGTCCTGCAACACGCGTGCGACCGCGATCTCGGAGGGCATGTCGAGGTCGCCTCTTTCGGCATCCAGATCGCCGGCAAGCAGCGACAGCAGTGTGGATTTGCCGCAACCATTCGCGCCGACGACACCGATGCGCTCGCCGGCATGCAGCGTGAGATTGACGTCGGATGCGAGCACACGAGCGCCGCGAACGATCGAAAGATTGCGCAACGTGATCAAGGCGTGTCGGGTTGCAGCAGTTCGAAGCAGCGCGAATTCTAGTTGATCCGACGCGCTATGAAGCGATGGCTACCTCGACGCGCACAGAAAGCTTCAGCGGCCCGACGCGACGGGCGATCGCACGTGATTGGAACCGTGCAGGCGCAATTCAAGCTGGCAACAAAGCCGCCTCGGGCACTACAGCGCCCGTAGTCGGAACGATGCCGATGGGGTTCACGTAGAATATGGCGGTGCTGAATGCAATTCGAACCGAGCGACCCGCCACCAACGTCATGGTCGGCCTCGCGCTTTCGATCTGCGCGGCCTGGATCATCCCGGGGCTGGTCGGTCACGATCCCTGGAAACCGGACGAGGCCTACACCTTCGGCCTGGTCTATCACGTATTGCAAGGCGGCAGCTGGGTCGTACCGATGCTCGCGGGCGAACCGTTCGTGCAGCAACCGCCGCTTTTCGTCTTGACCGCGGCGCTTTTCGCGAAAGCTTTTTCCCCCCTGCTTCCCGTGCACGACGGCGCTCGGCTCGCGACCGCCGCATACATCGCCCTCGCGTTCGGTTTCACCGCCGCCGCCGGTCGCGAATTGCACGGCCGGAATCGCGGCTGGGTCACGGTCTTGCTGTTACTCGGATCGGTCGGGCTCGCCGTGCGAGCGCATCAGCTCATTCCTGACAGTGCCTTGTTGGCCGGTTTCGCAATCGGTTGCTACGGACTCGCCCTGATGCCGCGGCGTGCGATCACGGGTGGCCTGTGGCTCGGCTCCGGCGCGGGCCTTGGTTTCATGGCGAAGGGTCTGTTCGCACCCGGTGCGCTCGCTTTGTCGACGCTGATCCTGATCCTCACCTGTCGGAGCTGGCGTACGCGTGCGATTCTGCCCGGCGTCGCCGCCGCGCTGGGTGCGGTCCTTCCGTGGCTCCTGGTCTGGCCGCTCGCGCTTTACCTGCAATCGAGCGATCTATTCTGGCAATGGTGGATGCATGCCTGGGCTTGCCTGCTCAGGACCGAGCAGCCGGACGTGCGCAATGACCATCTACACTACCTGCGTATTCTCCCGTGGTACGCATGGCCGTCGCTGCCATTAGCGCTCTGGGTGCTTTGGGGAACACGCGTATCGCGCTTCGCCCGCGCGGCTATCCAGCTTCCGGTGGTTGTCTTCGTCCTGGCGCTGGCGCTGCTGAGCGCCTGCGGTCCCATGCGCGAGCTGCACGCCATGCCGTTGCTGGTCCCGCTCGCTTTGCTTGCCACACCGGCGGTCGACAACATGCGCCGCGGCGCATCCAACTCGATGTACTGGTTTGGCGTGATGGGGTTCAGCTTTTTCGCCGTCGTGGCCTGGGTGTACTGGAGCGGACTCGAGCTTGGCATCCCGGGCCGGCTGTCACGCCACCTGCACAAGCTGCAGCCCGCCTACGACAGCCACGTGCGCTGGTTACCGTTGCTGGCAGGTGTAGCCTTTTGCTGCGCCTGGATCGCGTTGCTCGCGAAGCTCGGACGCATGGCGGAGCGCCCGGTTATCGTATGGGCGGCCGGCATGACGCTGATCTGGGGATTACTCAATACCCTTTTTCTCGCTTACGCCGATACGAGCAAGAGCTATCGCAGCATGGTGACCGACCTCGTGCGGGCGCTGCCGCCCGGCTACGATTGCATATCCAGCCGCGGCCTGGGCGAATCGCAACGTGCCGTGCTGCACTACTTCGGAGGCATCATCACTTATCGCGAGGAAGTCCCCGAACGCCGGCGTACCTGCGACCTCATGCTGGCGCAGGGGGAACGCTCGAATCCACCCGAGATTCCGCCGGGATGGCACCAGGTGTGGGAAGGAACGCGGCCCGGAGAGAACGACGAATACTTCTGGCTGTACGGCTACGGTCCGCCAAGACCGCTTCCATAGTCCCATGCCGCCGATCGTTACGATGCCCGCCGCATGGCGCCGCCGGCCTCGGGTTCACCGCCGCCCCGGCTGATCGGCTGCGACAGCTCGGCCGGCGGGTGCAACTCGAGCAAGCGATAGAGCTCGGTCAGATTGCGCCTGAAGAGCTGTTCGAAGCTCGCCACCGCGTGCGCCGGGTTGTAGTCGCCGAACCACCAGAACCAGTCGGAGGCTTCGCAAACCGCGAGCCGGTTCTCGGCTGCAGCGAGCTTGGACGGCGCTAGCCGACCGCTTGCCGATACGAGATCGAACCTGCGCTTGGCCGCGCAGAGGAGATCCCAGGCGCGGTTCTTGTCGTGCGACCCGATCCAGGTCGACAAGCTGCCGTAGACCCAGCTTCCGGCGACGATGCGTTCGAGTGGCTCGCGCGAGTATTCCAGGCATTGCGACGGTACTCGCGTGCGGATCGACGTATGCGATTCGAGCGCACCGTAGAGATCCTGCAGGAAGTAGAAACCGTTGTACGGGTAGTACTCCCAGGCGTTTTCGCCGTCGAGCATCACACTCACCAGCGGTACCTCGCCCTCTGCCGCGCCGGCTGCAATTTTCTCGAGCTCCGCAACCAAATGGCCGGATGCATCCTTACCATGCCATTTCGCATACTCGAAGCCGATCAGGTCGGACAAGCGATCGTCGCGAAACAATAGCATGAGGCCGTTCGATTGGTACGGTCGATATAGCAAGGCATTATCGTCGCCGAGCGTGCGCCCGAGCGAGCGCAACGAATTCGAGGCCACGGCCTGGCTACTCGCGGCCCACGCAAACCCGGCCCCCGCAAGCATTTCGACCAGTGTGTCCGATAGCGCGCCTTCAGCCGGCCACACGCCCCTGGGTCGCACGCCGAAGCGCGCTTCGTGGCTGGCGATGGCGGAATCGATTTGCGCCGCGACCCGGATGCGCCCGCCGGGATACGACGATTCACGCGGCAGCTCGATATCGGGTTGCGCTTGGCGCGCGCTCGCCAAGTCGAGCAACAGGGGGGCGAGGGGGTGCTCGTGCGGCGTGGTGGTGAGCTCGATCCGGCCGCTCTTCGCGAGCGCGCGAAAGCGCGGGATGATGTCCCGCACCACGGCAGCGATCAGATCGAATAGCGCTGTGCGGTCTGCAATCGAAAACCCCGAGCCCTTGGTCATGAGCTGAACGACCAGCGCATGCTCCCTGCGCACCGATTCGCCGGTCCATGCGAGGTGGTACCACGTCAGCAGGTCGGCCACGTACTGCCCCGACAGGTAGCTGCACGCGCTATCGCCACCCTCCTCGCACTGCAGATAGAGGCGGTGCAGCGCACGGTACGCAGGGAAGGGCTCGATCATGCGCGCATGGTTGTTACGAAAGCAGCTCTCCAGCACCAGCGTCCGCTCGGCAGAGCCAATCCGGTCGGGATCGGGGTGTACGAGCAGCCGCAATAGCGGATCGCGCAACTCGCGGCTTTCGAACTGGCGCGCATAATCCTCGATCTGATCCAGCAAAACCGGGACTAGGTTGACGGTCGCGTGTATCGCCGCGTGCTGCTCGAGATGCCACGCCATGTCCGAATAGTCCTTGAGCGCGTGCAGGTACACCCACGGGAACAGGAACTCGCCGCTGGCCGGATCACGGTAGTCGGGCTGGTGCATGTGCCACAGCAGCACCAGATCGAGCGGGCGGCTCACGACGGCGAGCAGCCGGCCAGATTGCTCTCAGCGCAACGCATGCGTCGGCTGGCCGAGCTTGTCCGCAGTCACCAGCGTCACACCCCGCTCGGTGACGTAGAAATCGCGCGCGCGATCCGCATGCACGTCGACGCCGATCTGCATTCCGGCGGGAATCGCGCAACGCTTGTCGACCACCACTTTGTGCAGCACGGCGTTGGCGCCGACGGTCACGTCGGGCAGGAGGACGCAATCCTCGATAAAGGCCCGATCGTCGACGCGCACATTGGAGAAAAGTAGCGAACGACGCACGGTCGCACCGCTGATGATGTCGCCGCCGGATACGAGCGAGTCGATCGCAACGCCGCGGCGATCGTCGTCGTCGAATACGAACTTCGCCGGCGGTAGCTGCTCCTGGTGGGTCCAGATCGGCCAGACATCGTCGTAGAGATTGAGCGCGGGGGTTACCCGCGTCAACTCCATGTTGGCTTCCCAGTACGCGTCCACGGTGCCGACATCGCGCCAGTACGGAGCGGTGTTCTCGCTGCCCACGCAAGAGTCGCCGAAGCGGTGCGCGTACACGCGGCAACGCGGCACGAGGTACGGAATGAGATCCTTGCCGAAGTCGTGCTGCGAGTGGGGCTCCTCGGCGTCGCGAATAAGCTGTTCGAACAGGAAGCGGCTGTTGAACACGTAAATGCCCATGCTCGCGAGCGCGACGCCCGGCTTGCCCGGTATGCACGGCGGTTTGGACGGCTTCTCGACGAACGAGATCACACGATCGTCCTCATCGACCCCCATCACGCCGAACGCGCGTGCATCGTCCGCCGGCACCTCGATGCAGCCTACCGTCAGATCGGCCTGAGTCTGCTCGTGGTAAGCGAGCATGCGGCCATAATCCATCTTGTACACATGATCGCCGGCGAGAATCAGCATGTACTGCGGGTCGTAGTCGCTCAGCACGTCGAGGTTCTGGAACACGGCATCCGCGGTGCCCTTGTACCAGGCCTCGACGATGCGTTGCTGTGCGGGCAGGATGTCGACAAACTCCTTCATGCGACCGTCGAGAAAGCTCCAGCCGCGCTGGATATGCTGGATCAGACTCTGCGCCTTGTACTGGGTCGCCACGCCGATGCGGCGAATGCCCGAGTTGACGCAATTGGACAGCGGGAAGTCGATGATGCGGAACTTGCCGCCGAACGGCACCGCGGGCTTCGCGCGCCAATCGGTCAACCCGAGCAGGCGGCTGCCGCGCCCCCCGGCGAGGATCATGGCGTACGTATTCTTGGTGAGGCGAGTAACGTAGCGCTCGCCGCGCTCGAGCCGCGACCCGGAAACGGTGCTGGAAGTCGGCGCGTCTGACGTCATGGTTTGACGCTGTGGGATTCGCAGGAAGGGCGGGCGCCGCAACGGCGAGCCGCGTCCTATAATGAGACGCGCCCTATGAGACACGAGCACCGCAACAAAGTCAATGCGCGTTCGATCGCGTCGAACGACTCGCAATCCTCCGCTCGCGCGTCGGCACGAGCTCACGTCGATTGGCTCGCGATGCCTACCGCGCGGCCGTTATCCGCGCCCGCAGCCGATGGCGCTCGCGTTCTCCGAGCGGCAATGCCGTGAGCGATTCGCTGCACGCATTCGTGTTCGAGGGGGTCGCAGCACGCGGAGCAATCGTCCAACTCGATGCGGCATGGCGTTCTCTGCGCACATTGCGTGCGTATCCGGCCGCGGTGGAATCGTTGCTCGGCGAAGGTCTGGTAGCGGCTGCGCTGCTCGCTTCGACCCTCCAGCGCACGCACGGCAGCTTGCTGCTGCAAATGCAGGGCGACGGTCCGCTCCAGCTCCTGGTCGCCGAATGCTCCAGCGATTTTGGCTTGCGAGGGACCGCTCGCTGGAGCGATCCGATCGAGCGCGCGCCACTCAATGCGCTGATCGGAGCGGGGCGCTGCGTCATCACGCTGGGAGGCGCCAGCGGTGCGAGGTACCAGGGCGTCGTGCCGCTGGAAAGCGGCACACTTTCGCAAGCGCTCGAAGCCTATATGCGCAGGTCCGAACAACTGGACACGCGCATGGCGTTGCATGCCGACGCGGATGCAGCAGCCGGCCTGCTGCTGCAGCGCATCCCGGATCGCACCGATGCCGACCCGGACGCCTGGAATCGCGTGCAACTGCTCGCCGGCACAGCGAGCACCGGCGAGTTGCACGCTCTGCCGGCTCCGATGCTCCTGCGGCGGCTGTTCCCGCAAGACGATATGCGCTTGTTCGAGGGTCGAGCATTACGCTTCGCGTGCTCCTGCTCGGCACAGCGTGTTCGGGACACGCTGATCGGGCTCGGCCGCAACGAGGTGGAGGAAGTGCTCGCCGAACGCGGCGGCACGGAGATCACCTGCGAGTTCTGCGGTCAGACCTATGCCTTTAGCGCCGAGCAGTGTCGCGCGCTTTTCTCCTGATCGGCCGCCGGTCGCCCCCGATGCGCGGGGTACGGCTCCAGCAAGCGCGCGCCAAACCTGATCGCGCATTGCGGGGCGCGACGGCATTGCGGTCCCATCGCGCACCGAGGAATATAATGTCTCCAACATCACGACGAGCGACAAAAGGAGCGTCATGGACGGCAAGCGCGAAGTGGTAATAGTCGCAGGGGCACGGACTGCTATCGGCGACTACGGCGGCGCCTTGAAGGATGTTGCACCCACCGAACTGGCAGCGACCGCAGTACGCGAAGCCGTGCGGCGATCGAAGGTGGCACCTGAGAAAATCGGCCAGGCGGTGTTCGGAAACGTCATCCATACCGAGCCCAAGGATATGTACTTCGCTCGAGTGGCGGCGCTCAAGGCCGGACTTCCCCAGGAAACGGTCGCGCTGACGCTCAACCGTCTGTGCGGCAGCGGCCTGCAAGCGATCGTCAGCGCCGCGCAGAGCATCGCGGTCGGGGATTGTGATGCTGCGGTGGCGGGCGGCGCCGAGTCGATGAGTCGCGGCGGCTATCTCTTGCCGACGCTACGCTGGGGTCAGCGCATGGCAGACGGCGGCGTGGTCGACATGATGGTGGGCGCGCTGACTGATCCGTTCGACACCGTGCACATGGGGATCACCGCCGAGAACATCGCCGAGAAGTGGAAGATCTCGCGCGAGGAGCAGGATGCGTTTGCGGTGGAGAGTCACCGACGCGCGGTGCACGCAATCGATTCGGGGCGTTTCAAGGAGCAAATCGTCCCGGTCGAGATCAAGACGCGCAAAGGCAGCATTGTGGTCGACCGCGATGAGCATCCGCGAGCCGATGCCAGCGTCGAAGGCCTGGCTAAGCTGCGCGCCGCGTTCAAGAAGGACGGATCCGTGACCGCTGGCAACGCCTCGGGCATAAACGACGGCGCGGCCGCCGTGGTACTGATGGCGGCCGAGCAGGCACAAGTGAACGGCGCGAAACCGCTGGCGCGTCTGGTGTCGTATTCGATCGCCGGTGTCGATCCGAAGTACATGGGAATCGGGCCGGTGCCGGCGTGTACCCGGGCGCTTGCCGAGGCTCGCCTTGGCATCGACGACATCGACGTGATCGAGTCGAACGAGGCGTTCGCAGTTCAGGCCCTGGCGGTCGCGAGCGACCTGAAGATGTCGAGCACCAAGACCAATCCCAACGGCGGAGCCGTCGCCCTTGGTCATCCGATCGGCGCCACAGGCTGCATCCTGACCGTCAAGGCGCTTTACGAGCTGCAGCGAACGGGCGGCCGTTATGCACTGGTGACCATGTGCATTGGTGGCGGGCAAGGCATCGCGGCCGTATTCGAACGCGTCGGATGAGCGTGCCGGCAATCGCCCCCGCTTATGCTGCGGCACACAAAAATAGTGCTTGACAAGACCGTGATGGCTCTCTAGACTCGCCAATGTTGCATTGCATCAAATCGAGTCATTAACCAGAGGGCCGTCATGTACCAAGCACCCGAGCAATTCCTGCAACTGGGCAAGTCGAGTATCGAAGCTGCTCTGACGCTTGCCAACATTACCCTGCAAAGCACCGAGCGCTTGCTCGATCTGAATCTGAAGACCGCCAAGGAAGCGCTGGACGAGAGCCTGCGCAGCGCCCAGGCGCTGACCGAAGCGAAGAATGTCCAGGACTTGGTCGCGCTGCAATCGGGCGCGACACAGCCCGGCATCGACAAGGCGCTTGCATATTCGCGCAGCGTCTACGAGGTCGCCTCGCAGGCTCAGAGTGAAATCAACAAGCTGGTGGAAGCGCGCATCTCGCGGGTGAATGAAGAGCTCCTGGCGGCTCTGGATAAGGCCGCCAAGGCCGCACCGGCCGGCTCGGAACCCGCCTTTTCCGCAGTCAAGTCCGCGATGGTCATGGCCAATAGCGCCTACGATACGCTCTCCAAGGTAGCGCGCCAAGCCGCCGATGCCGCAGTCGCGAACGGCTCGCAAGTCGCCGCGCAAGTGGCGAAGAACGTCAGGAAGAAGACGCACTGAGTCCACGTAGCCCGACCGTGTTGCACAAGCCCCGTCACGACGGGGCTTCTTATTTGCGGGCGGCTTTTTGGGTAGCACAAGCACTCGTGCTCGCCACGTACGTCAACCGTCGGTACGTAGGACGGCCCCTCCTGAAACAGAGGTATCGTCATGTCTCGTCTGACCGAATCGCCCGCCTGGAAAGCACTCGTGACGCATCACGCCGCCTTCAGGGGCATCCACATGCGCGAGCTCTTCGCTGCCGATCCGAGACGCAATGAGCGCTATACCCTGCGGGCGGCGGGGCTCACGCTCGACTATTCCAAGAATCTGCTCGTCGAAGCAACGATGCCGCTGCTGCATGCGCTCGCAAGACAGCAAGACGTACCGGGCTGGATCGAGAGAATGTTCAACGGCAGTCGCATCAATAGCACCGAGAACCGGGCTGCGTTCCACGTCGCCTTACGCGCCACCACGCCGATGCTGCTCGACGGGCACGATGTCGTGCCCTCCGTACTGCGGGTGCGCGCTGCAATGCGTCGCTTTACCGATGGAGTGCGTAATGGATCGATTGTCGGGTCTACCGGCAAGGCGTTGTGTTCCGTAGTCAACATCGGCATCGGCGGCTCCGATCTTGGCCCGCTTATGGCCACTCTAGCCCTTACGCCGTACCGGCACACGCGCATAACGCCGTATTTCGTATCCAACGTCGACGGCACCCACTTGGCCGAAGTCTTGAAGCGCGTGCAAGCCGATACGACGCTGTTCATCGTTGCATCGAAGACCTTCACCACGCAGGAAACCCTGGCGAACGCCACTTCCGCGCGCCGCTGGCTGATCGACCAGCTCGGTACTGAGGATGCCGTCAGGCATCACTTCGTCGCGCTATCCACCAATCTCGCCGCCACAGGGCATTTCGGCATCGATGCCGAGCGCGTGTTCGAGTTCTGGGACTGGGTAGGGGGACGTTATTCGCTCTGGTCGGCGATTGGCCTGTCGCTGGCGCTTGCAATCGGCATGGACGAATTCGAACAGATGCTGGCCGGTGCGAACGCCATGGACACGCATTTCCGCACCACACCCTTGGAATCGAACCTGCCGGTGACGCTGGCACTGCTCGGCATCTGGTACACGAATTTCTTCGGCGCGCGCGCACACGCCGTGCTGCCATACGATCAATACCTCGCTCGATTTCCGGCCTACCTGCAACAGCTCGAGATGGAAAGTAACGGCAAATCGGTGACCCGAGATGGCGAGCCGGTGGATTATGCGACCTGTCCGGTGGTCTGGGGGGAACCCGGCACCAACGGCCAGCACGCCTTCTACCAGCTCCTGCATCAAGGAACGCCGCTCGTTCCGGCCGATTTCATCGCACCGGTGTACAGCCACAACCCCATGGGCGAGCACCACCGCCTGCTGGTGGCGAATTTCATTGCCCAGACCGAAGCGCTCATGCGCGGCAAGACACACGCCGAAGTGCGCTCCGAACTCAAAGCGCAGGGGTTGGCAGACGAAGCGCTCGAGCGCCTGCTACCGCACAAGGCGTTTTCCGGCAATCGACCGACCAATTCGATCGTGCTCGACCGCCTCACGCCACACAGCCTTGGCGCGCTGATCGCGCTCTACGAGCACAAGGTCTTCGTGCAGGGTGCGGTCTGGAACATCAATTCATTCGATCAATGGGGCGTGGAGCTTGGCAAGCAACTCGCGCAGCGCATCCTGGACGAAGTGGGTGATTCGGCCGCGTCGCGATCGGGCAGTCATGACGCGTCGACTTCGGCGCTCATCCGGCATATGCTTCGCGATTCAGCCCGGATCTGATTTTCGCCGCGAGGGGTCGTCGCATGAACGAAGACGCTTTCAACATGAGTATCCGCAAGTTCCTCAAAACCGTGGGTGTGAAGTCGCAACACGAGATCGAGCGGGCAGTCGCGCACGCCCGCACTGGCGGCAAGGTGCAAGGCAGCGAATCGTTTCCCGCCAGCATGACACTGCGCGTTCCGGCACTTGGGCTGGAAGTACAGTTCGACGGGCGTATCGAACTCGAATAAGCGCGCAAGCCCCGTGGCAGCAGCCTTGCGCGTACTATACGTTGCCTCGGAGTGCGCGCCACTCACCAAGACCGGCGGTCTGGGCGATGTTGCGGCCGCTTTACCTGCTGCCTTGCGCCGCCTCGGTGCCGATGCACGCGTGCTGCTGCCCGGATATCGCGAGGTTCTCCGTTCCCTAGATACGAGCGCAGTGGGATCGATCCCGGCAAACGCCGGTTTACCCTCGGCGCAACTTATGGCGGCGGAGCATCCCAGCGGCGTGCCGCTGCTCATACTCGCCTGCCCTGAGTTATACGAGCGCGACGGCGGTCCGTATCTCGACGCACACGGCCTGGACTGGCCGGACAACGCGCTGCGTTTTGGCTTGCTTTCGTATGCTGCCGCCTTGCTCGCGTGCGCGCGCAACCCGTATAGCTGGCGCTGTGATGTCGTCCATTGCAACGACTGGCAGACCGCGCTCGCTCCTGCCTACCTGCACTGGTGGGGCAGCGCCAGCGTGCCGAGCCTCGTCACGATCCACAACCTCGCCTATCAGGGCATTTTTCCACCGGATGTGTTGCCTGCCCTGGGATTGCCTGCGCAGAGTTTCGACATCAACGGCCTGGAGTTCCACGGCAAAGTATCGTTTCTCAAGGCAGGTCTCTACTACGCGCAGCAGATCAGCACGGTGAGCCCCACCTATGCGCGCGAGATCCAATCCGAGCCGCTCGGCTTTGGCTTGCAC
This sequence comes from Burkholderiaceae bacterium, assembly GCA_011525945.1. GTDB lineage: Bacteria > Pseudomonadota > Gammaproteobacteria > Burkholderiales > WYBJ01 > WYBJ01. Next base: position 13,494 of record WYBJ01000027.1, read on the forward strand.
GGACTTCTCGCCGCCCGCAGCAGCACGTTGGAAGGCATACTCAATGGCGTCGATCTCGGCACCTGGAACCCGGCGACCGACCCTTGCTTGAGCGCCACCTACGACGCCGAAAACCTCGCCCGCAAGCGGCACAACACCACGGCCCTGCGGCAACGCCTCGGCTTGCGGCCGACGCCCGATCAGCCGCTGCTCGGCGTAGTCAGCCGCCTGATCGAGCAGAAGGGCATCGACCTGGTGGTGCAAGCCGCCGAGGCCTTGCTCGCCCTGCCGGCGCAATTGGTGGTGCTGGGAACTGGCGACGCATCGATCGAGCAGGCATTGGCGCGCGTGGCGTCGCGCAATCCGGGCGAAGTGGCTGTTGTGCGTGGCTTCGACGAGTCGTTGTCGCACCTCATTGAAGCGGGCGCGGACATCTTTCTCATGCCTTCGCGCTTCGAACCGTGCGGGCTCAACCAGATGTACAGCCAGCGTTACGGAACGCCACCGGTCGTGAGATGCACCGGCGGGCTGGCCGATTCGGTTGTGGATTGCACACCACACTCGCTCGAATCGGGCACCGCTACAGGGTTCGTGTTCGAGGCGCCGACCGCGCAAGCGCTCGTGGCGGCAGTACGTCGTGCGGCGGGCGCATGGCGCCGACCCGAGATCTGGCAGCGCTTGCAGCGCAACGCCATGGCGCGCGACTTCGGCTGGACCGAGAGCGCCCGGCGCTACATCGCACTGTACCGGGCGATGCAGCGCGCGAGCACGTGAAACCTACAACCAGATCATCAGTCCGGTTTCGAACGGGTGCGTGAGCAGTTCGTGACACGGGTAGGCGCGAATTCGGTACTCGAGCTTGCCGCACAGCTCTGGTGAGAGCGCGAGCGAAAAAAGATCCTCGCCCAGATCGTTCTTCCGGCCCACCCATTCGAGCTCGTAGCGAGCCGCCTGATGCGTGCGCGGCTCGCCGATCGGGCGGCCCAGGATGAGCTCCACTACCATGTCAGCATGCGACAAACCGTTAAGCCTCACCGCCACCTCTACGGTCAGGCTGTCGCCGTAGAGGATACGCGCACTCGGTGCGTCGATGCGGCGAAGGCTCACACCCGGCCAGGCTTGCTGTACCTTGCCCTTCCAGCGCGCGACCAGACGCGCCGCCTCGTGGTTGCTCTCGCCGTAGCGTCGGCCCTGTTGCGACGCCGGTAGATAGGTCTTGCGCACGTATTCCGTCAGCATGCGGCTGGCATTGAAACGCGGCAGCAGGCTCACGATCGATTGCTTCGCCATGCGCACCCATCCGGGCGAATAGCCGAGCGCACCGCGCTCGTAGTAGAGCGGTGCCACATGATCCTGCAACAACTCATACAGCGTGACCGCCTCTTCGTGGGCGCGGCGCGACTCGTCCAACTGCGCCGACGCCGGCTTGATCGCCCACCCGTTGTTGCCGTCGTACGCCTCACCCCACCAGCCGTCGAGCACCGAAAGATTGATCCCGCCGTTGATCGCCGCTTTCATGCCCGACGTGCCGGAGGCCTCCATGGGATAAATCGGATTGTTGAGCCAGACATCGCAGCCGCAAACCAGGCGCCGAGCGAGCCGCATGTCGTAGTCTTCCACCAGCAGCAGGCGTCCCTCGAGCTCCGGCAGGTGAGACATCCGGTGCACCTCGCGGATAAGATCCTGTCCCGGCCCATCGGCGGGATGCGCCTTGCCGGCAAAAATGAACAAGATCGGCCGCTTCGCGTCGGACACGACCTGGCGCAGCCACTCGAGGTTGTCGAACAGCAGCGTAGCGCGCTTGTACGTCGCGAAGCGCCGTGCGAAGCCGATCGTGAGCACGTTCGGATTCAGCGGATCGGCCAACTTCAGCAGGCGATCTAGGTGCGCTTCCGAGCCGTTGTTGCGAAAGTGCTGCTGCGCCACCCGGCGTCGGACCAGATGCAGCATCTGCGACTTGAGCGACTGGCGTACGCTCCAGAAGAGCTGATCCGGGATGCGGTAGATGCCCTGCCAGAATTCGCTGTTGCCCAGCCGATGGGCCCAGCCGAACCCGAGGTAGCGCTCGAACACCTCGTGCCATTCCTGCGCAAGAAAAGTCGGCACGTGCACGCCGTTGGTGATGTGGGTGAGCGGGTTCTCCTCGGCGTCGATCTGCGGCCACATTCCGGCGCATATCGACGCCGACACATTGCCGTGAATGCGAGAAACGCCGTTCTGGAAACGCGAACCGCGGATGGCAAGCGCCGTCATGTTGAACGCGTCCGAATCGGGGGTACGACCCAGTGCGAGCAAAGCGTCCCGCCCGATGCCCAGATCTTCGGCGTGACGCTCGAAGTAGTACCACATCATGTCGGTGTTGAAATGGTCGTGCCCGGCTGGAACCGGGGTGTGCGTGGTGAACACCGTGCTCGCCGCCACAGCCTCGAAGGCGGCCTGAAAGTCCAATCCTTGCCTCACCAGCGCGCGCGCGCGCTCGAGCACCAGGAACGCGGCGTGACCCTCGTTGATGTGCCACACGGTCGGATTCAGCCCCAACATCGCGAGCAGGCGTACGCCGCCCACTCCGAGGACGATCTCCTGTTCGATGCGGGTAGTACGATCCCCGCCGTAGAGCTGATGGGTGATGTTGCGGTCATGCTCGGCATTGGGTTCGACGTCGGTATCGAGCAGATGAAGCGTCACGTGTCCGACACGCGCATGCCAGGCTTTCGCCACGACGGTGCGCCCGGGCAGATCGACGGCTACGCGGATCTCTCTGCCGGCTGCGTCCAGCGAGGGCGCGATGGGCATCGCCTCGAATTCGCCGTCGCGATAGCTCGCATGCTGGTTGCCTTCGGCATCGATGCTCTGGGAGAAGTAGCCTTGCCGGTAGAGCAACCCGATACCGACGAACGGCAGGCGCATGTCGCTCGCGCTCTTGCAGTGATCGCCGGCGAGGATACCCAGACCGCCAGAATAGATCGGAAAGCTCTCGTGAAAGCCGAACTCGGCGCAAAAGTAGGCGACCAGATCGGTGCTGCGCAGCCACTCCGAGCCGTCGCGGCGCAGCGGCTCCGTATGATAGGTATCGTAAGCAGACAGCACCTTGTTGAAGGAACCGAGGAACACCGGATCCTGCGCCATATCCAGCAGCCGGCGTTCGTCCACTCGCTGCAGGAACGCGCGCGGATTGTGACCCACCGCGTTCCACAATCCCGGATGCAGCAAGCTGAAGAGCCCGCGCGTGGGTCGATCCCACGAATACCAGAGATTGTTTGCGAGCTCGTTGAGCCGTTCCAGCCGTGCCGGAATGCGCGGCTGCACTTGCAGGGTGTACGCGGTGCCTTTCGTCATGCTCGATCCTTAGGCCCTTCCGACAGCAGCCGGGGTGACGTATTCCAGCACGCTCGATTCCTTATATCCGCAAGAGCCGACGATGCAGAAGTCGGGATGTCGCATCGGCGATCGCCGGCAGTCTGCAGGCGAAGGCGAGCGAGCGCGCGATGTGCAATACCGAGGCTCACCAGGCTACAGGCGCAGGAAGTGCTCGCGATAGTATTTCAATTCCCCGATCGACTCGTGGATGTCGGCGAGTGCTTCATGCTTTCCGGCCTTCGCTAGGCCGTTCAGGAGCGACGGGCGCCAGCGCCGAGCGAGCTCCTTCAGCGTGCTCACGTCGAGGTTGCGATAGAGGAAGTACGATTCCAGGCGCGGCATGTAGCGGGCGAGAAAACGCCGGTCCTGGTGGACCGAGTTTCCGCACATCGGCGAACTGGATGGCGGCACAAACTCGGAGACGAAATCCAGCATGCGCTGCTCGGCCTGCGCCTCGCTCGTCGTGGAAGCGCGCACCCGCTCGGTGAGCCCGGTGCGCGCGTGCGTGCTCGTGTTCCAGGCGTCCATCGCGCCCAGGATGCTGTCGGGTTGGTGCACCACGAGAACGGGGGCTTCGCCGAGAACTTCGAGATCGACATCGGTAACCACGATGGCGACCTCCAGTACCTTGTCCCGGTCCGGGTCGAGCCCGCTCATTTCCATGTCGATCCAGATGAGGTTGGCCGCGTCCTGTGGCATAATGATCCCGTGCTTGACCCAGCGTATTGTGGCACAAGTTCAGCGACTTCCGAAGGCTCGAGGTGCCTCGGCGAGGTGACGGAACCTTGCGCGCGAACTTGTATTTCCGACGAGCTTTGATTCTGAAGGTCGATCGGCCTCATGCATCCGTTCACGGTTTTATTTCTGGCCGCATTGCTGCTTGCCACTGCGCTGCGGCTGTACCTCGCGCACCGGCACGTGCGCCATGTGTGCGCGCATCGTGAGCACGTGCCAGCGCCATTCGCCGACGCCATTCCGCTAAGTGCGCATCGGAAAGCGGCCGACTATACCGTTGTCAAGACACGCTTCGGCATGCTCGGCACGCTCCTGGATGCAGGCGTTCTGCTCGCGTTGACTCTCGGTGGCGGCTTGGATCTCGCGCACCGCGCGGTGGCCGCCACGGTCGCGCCCGGAGTGATGCAAGGTGTGGCGTTGATCGCCCTGGTTGCTGTCGTGTTGAGCGCGATCGAGCTCCCGCTCTCGCTATACCGCACGTTCCGTATCGAAGAGCGCTTCGGCTTCAACAAGATGACGCTGAAGCTGTTCATGCTCGATCTCGCCAAGGGTGCGCTGGTCGCCGCGCTGCTCGGTTTACCCCTGGTGGCGCTTATCCTTTGGCTTATGCAAACGACGGGCGGCCGTTGGTGGCTCTACGCGTGGGCCGCGTGGAGCGGATTCAACCTGCTCGTGCTGGCAATCTATCCCACATTCATCGCACCGCTGTTCAATCGCTTCGCGCCGATGCAGGACGGTGCCCTGCGAGCGCGCATCGAGCGCCTGCTCGCCCGCTGCGGGTTCCGCGCACAGGGCTTGTTCGTGATGGACGGGTCACGCCGCAGCAGTCACGGGAACGCCTATTTCACCGGTTTCGGGCGCTCCAAGCGTATCGTGTTCTACGATACGCTGCTCGAGCGCCTCGAGCCCGCGGAGATCGAGGCCGTGCTCGCACACGAGCTGGGGCATTTCAAACACAAGCACGTGTTAAAGCGGATCATCTGGATGTTCGCCGCGAGCCTGGGGTTGTTTTGGCTGCTCGGCAACCTCATGAGCCACGACTGGTTCTATCGTGCCCTCGGCGTGCAATCGCCCTCCACCGCCATGGCGCTACTGTTGTTCTTTCTGGTGCTGCCGGTATTTACATTCCTGCTGCAGCCGGTACTGGGTTTCTATTCGCGCCGGCACGAGTTCGAGGCCGATCGATATGCCGCGCAAAACGCGTCCGCAGCCGAGCTCAAGCGGGCGCTGATCAAGCTGTACAAGGACAACGCATCGACCCTGACGCCCGACCCTCTGCATTCGGTGTTCTACGATTCGCATCCGCCGGCAGCCGCTCGCATCGCGCGCATGGAAGCTGCCGCCGCGACTTGACCCTTGTGCGGAGGATCACCATGGGTGCAACGGCGACCGACCTGCTGGGCAGAAAATGCAAGCCATGCCAGCGCGGCGACGAGCCCCTGGCGAATGCGCGGATCGAACGCTTGCTGCTCGAACTCGACGGCTGGGCGCAACACGGCGGGACAATCACAAAGACGTTTCGCTTTGCGGATTACTCGCAGACCATGGCGTTCGTCAACGCCACCGCCTGGGTTTCGCAGCGCGAGGATCACCACCCGGACCTGTACGTCGGCTTCAACACGTGCCGCGTCGACTACAGTACGCATGTGATCGGCGGCCTGTCGGAGAACGACTTCATCTGCGCCGCCAAGGTGGATGCGCTGTTGCGTCTCTAGTGTCCCGAGTCAGAAGTCGTTGCAACAATGTTCTTGATGCTCGCGACGCCACGAGTGGCAAAA
>WYBJ01000227.1 GCA_011525945.1 Burkholderiaceae bacterium
GGTATTTGCACTCCCATTTCGTATGACTTAGGCTTCCTTCGTCCATCCACTTGACTCCCTCGCGTGTGCTTGGCGGCTCACGCCTGGAAGTTTCGCGGATGGACTCCCGCAAATGTCAAACTTTGTGAGTCCCCCGGCAAAGCCGGGGGGTTTCCTGTTTTTGGCTAACCTGGACGCTGCCGTGGCGCGCGCGCAGACGCGTCGTCGTGCCTCACCGTCGGCGGCCGCCAATCGGTACAGCCGCCCTGAAGCGGGCTTCAACCGCCGGACGGGGCAGCAAGGCGCGGTCCCACGTGCGGCACCGAGGAAGTCGCATTCGCGCTCACCGTGGATTTCTGATGAACATGACCGCGGCCACGAGAGAGGCCGCCACGATTACCGCGGCAAACGGATAGTGCAACAGGACGAATGCATCACCCGAGGTGATGATGAGCGACTGGCGCAACGACAATTCGAACATGGGTCCGATGATGAACCCGATGAGAAAGGTGATTCGCGAGTAGTTCAACCGATGCATCAGATAGCCAAGGAACGCGAACCCGACCATCATCCAGACCGAGAAGTACGAGTGCGTTTCCAGGTACGAGCCGACGATGCACAGAACCGACACGACCGGGATGATGACGGTCGCCGGCACCTGCGTGAGTTTTGCGAACGCGACCAGTCCGATTCGCCCGATGACGAGCATGACGACGCTGCCGATCAGCATCGAAGCGTACAACCCGTAGATCAGGCGCGGGTGCTCGGAGAAAATACGCGGGCCGGGGGTGACCCCATGAATCATGAAAGCGGCGAGCAGAATGGCCGCCGACACGCTGCCCGGCAATCCCAAGGTGAAAAGCGGGATGACGCTCGCCGGAAAGGCTGCATTGTCCGCCGTTTCGGCTGCGGCCACACCCTTCAGTTCGCCTTTGCCGAAGTTCTCACCTGGGCGGGCCGTTCGTTTCGCAAAGGCGTAGGCCATGAAGGACGCCACCGATGGCCCCAGTCCCGGGACTATCCCCAAGCCGACGCCGACGGCGCTCGACTGGAATATCGTCGGCAGCACGGTTCGGAACTTGCGCCAGCCCAGCGCCGTGTCCGACGAGCGAAGAACCGTCGCCGGCTGCGTCTTGACCGAACGGCTCATCAGCATTTCCTCGGCCTGAATGAACATCTCCGACAGGCCGAGCATACCCACCGTGACAGCGAGCAGGGGCACCCCATCCATCAAATCGACGGACCCGAAAGCCAGACGCGGGGTGGCGGTTTCGATATCGAGGCCGACGGTAGCCATCAAGGCGCCCAGGACGCCGGCGGCCAGGCCGCGCAACAGCGACTGCCCGGCAAGCGCTGCGATGAACGTCATGGCGAGCCCCATCAGCGCGCACATCTCCACGGGTCCGATCTTGAGTGCGATCGTTGCAAGCGGCTTTGCCACGACGATCAGCGCGATCGTACCGACCAGATCGCCGATGACCGATCCGTACAACGCAACTTTCAGTGCTTGCTCTGCCTTGCCGGCGCGAGCAAGCGGGTAGCCGTCGAGACACGTGACCGCGCCGCTCGGCTCGCCCGGAACATTGATGAGAATGGCGGTGGTTGCGCCGCCCGCCCCGCTCGCCTTGGCGATTCCGACCAGAAACGCAACCGCGGCAAGCGGCGTCATGTAGTAACTGAGCGGGACGGCAATTGCGAGCGCGGCAGGCCGGTTGAGGCCCGGCAAGACGCCGATGACATAGCCAATCAGGATGCCGAGAACGACGAACAGCATCGTATCGGCGCTGAGCGCGTCGCCGACGCCAAGCAGAACGTCTGCCATTCTCTATCCGACAGCCAGCGCCAGCCCTGCCGCGCTTACGACGGTCGTCCCGACGACGAGGCCCCAGCGCCTCTCCCCCAGCGCGACCATGCTGCACGGTATCACCACCAGGGCGCAGACCGCGGCGCCAAAGCGCTCGAAGGCCATGATCCCGGCGCAGCAGATGGCAACCATCGCCACGACAAGCCAAATAGCACCCTGCGTCAAGGGCGAAGCCGTCACATGGCCGGAAAGCTGCAAAACGCCGTTGAGCAGCACGAAGAATACGAACGCAGACGCGTACACGGTCGGCATGAAAGCCGGATTAAGGCCGAGCGCGCTGCCGCTGGTTTGTGCTGGAATGATCCAGAAAATCGCCACCAGGCCCAAACCGCACAGGACCACGGTCTCCAGGGCGGCGGCGAGGATGTTCCCTCGCCGTCCACCCTCTTGACGGCCGTTCACTTCTGGCCCGATTCCTTGATCATCTTCGCGTAGCTCGCGCTTTGCTTCTTCATGGTCGCCGCGAGCGTGTCGCCAATCTCCACGAAGTTGTTCAAGCCCCGCTTGGCCATGAGATCGACCACCGCCTTGCTCTTGGTGGCCGTAGTAAAGGCGGCTTCCAGCTTCCGGCGCACCTCGGCTGGCACGCCCTTCGGCGCAACGAACACGATCAGGTTGACGCTCGACACGTCGAAGCCGAGCTCCTTGAGTGTCGGCGCATTGGGAAATTCCGGCAGGCGAGAATCGCCGAGCACCGCCAGCACGGCGACGTCGCCTGCCTTGCCGCGCGGGTACCACGCGCCCGAGCTGTAAGCCAGATCGACGTGGCCACCCATCACCTGCGCGACCGCTTCTGCGCCCCCCTTGGTCGGGACCGGAGTGAGGCTGACACCGGCCTTCTTGCCGACAATGGTCGCCACCATGCGGTCGACCGTCGTCGTCGAGGCGTAGTTCAGTTTGCCGGCGCTCTTCGCAGCCGCCAGGGCATCCTTGAGCGTTTTCCAGTTCTTGGCCGGTAGCGCGATGAAAGCTTCCGGGAATTGCCCGACCGCAGCGACATAAGTGAAATCGCCCAGGCCATAGCCCAGATCGAGCAACTGGGGATCGAGCGTGATGCTGGTCGAAGTCGTCCCGACCAGGTTGTAGCCGTCGGCCTTGACCTTGGTCAGCGCCTTCGTGGCCAATGCGCCGCCGGCACCGGGCTTGTTCTCGACAACTACAGGCTGACCGAGCGCCTTCGATACAGCCTCGCCGACCGTGCGCGCAACGACATCGGTGGTGCCGCCCGCTCCATAGGCAACGGTAATCGTGACTGGTCGCTCCGGCCACTCAGCATGTGCCTGCGTGCTGATCAGCGCGACCAGAGCTGTCGCCATCAACGCTTTCGTGCGAAACATCGTCTTCTCCTCCTCTGAACGGGTGCGGACCTGAGCTCACTGGAAATTCGGCGTGCGATGCACCCTTCGGTTGAACGCCTGTGCCGCGTTCGAATCGAGCAACCGAGGGTGGCATTCTTGACGGCAAGAATACCCGCGAGCGAGGCGACTCGCAAACGCCGGCAGCAACCAGGCACGATCGATCGCATCAGACGTTGCAGCCGCGAATGCGAGTTCGGCGCAGAGCGCGAAAAGGACCACGCCGCTTTCCGCATCGCCAACGCGCTTCGCGCGCGCAGACGATAGCCGCGTGCACGCGGCTCAAGCTGGCCGCCCCGCCCAGTCAGCCGTCGCCGGCCGGCGTCTGCGCTGCCGGCGCGGACGCGGTGCGCGAACGGCGCACGGGCGTCGCGCTCGGCGCTTGCGCGGGCGCGCAAAAACGCTGATAAAGCAGGCCGAGCAACGCCCGCGCATCGTCGCTTGCCAGCGAATAGTAGATCGATTTGCCGTTGCGGCGCGTGGCGACCAACCCATCGGCGCGCAGGCGCGCGAGTTGTTGCGACAGCGTGGGCTGGCTGATGCCGAGAATGGCTTCGAGCTCGCGAACTGTCCTCTCCGCGGCCACCAGATTGCACAGCACGAGCAGTCGGTGCTCGTTGGATACCGCCTTCAGGAAGCCGCTTGCGCGCCGTACGCTCTTGGCGAGCAAGCGCTTGTCGACAACTTCGACCACGGATCGGTCTACTTGCAGCCCTGAAAGCCGTCAGCCTGCATCTTGGCCTCGTATTTCGCCGCGACTGCGCTGCCTGGCGTCAGAGCTTCCTTGACGCTCGGCCAGTCGCTGGGTTTGATCTCGACCAGCCAGCCCTGCCCGTAGGGATCGTCGTTGATGAGCGCCGGGCGTGCCGTGACTGCAGAATTGATCGCCGCAACCTCGCCGGCAGCAGCGCTTTTCGCCGGACCGACCCACTTCCCGCTTTCGATCGTCGCGCACGACTTGCCGGCATCGACCGAGCGGCCGACCTTCTTCGGTGTGACCGCGACGACTTGACCCGCCAAGGCAGTCGCGACCGCCGTCATCCCCAGACGGACGTTGCCGTCAGACAGCTCGGTGAACCAGATGTGGTTGTCGACATCGTAAAGAAGCTCATCGGGCAGATTGCACCCACGTACAAGGGGCATGGCTCGTCTCCACTGTCGGGTCAGTCGATCTGGGCGTGCAGTGGGCGCGCCGAGCAGCAGAATTCCCCCAGCCTGGCATTCTGCAGCTTCCCGCCCACGAACAGGATCAGGTGCATCGCAAGCATCGCCATGATTCGCGCCTGCCGGGGTGCGTCCGGCGCGGTCGGCTCGGCGGCGATGACGTTGTAATGGTAGACGATCTCGCGGCAGGTCTCCCGGCAAGCGTTGAAGCTGGGCTCGTCTTGGCAGCCCTGTCGATGCAGCGCAAGCAGGCGAAATCCCTCGCGCTTGGCTTGCGTCGGCTCTGCGCCGCGCGCACGCAGCCAATGCTCCAGGGTCTCTTCGCCAATCGCGAGCAGCGCGTGCGAACGTTCCTCCGGCGTCGCGTCGCCTGCGCGCAGACCGCCCGCTGCGGCTTCGAGCTCGGCGAACGGCCTCACGCCAATCCCTTCGCGGTGAGCAGCGCTCGCGCATCGGAGACATTTTCCTGCACGCCGAGCTCACGCGCGGAAAGGCCGAGCGCTATGCCGAGCAGTTGCGTGAAATAGAGCATCGTCACCGCGGTCTTGCGCCCGAAGCGCTTCTCGGCGCGCACCTGATGCATCTCCAGTCCCGAGTGGCAGGTCGGGCACTCGGTCGCGATGACGTCGGCGCCGCACATTTCGGCCGCCTCGAGGATGTTGAGTACGAGTTTGGTCGACATGTCCGAATCCGAGAGCGTGTGCGCGCCGCCGCAGCAAGCCGTCTTCAAGGGAAAATCGACGATCTCGGCGCCTGCCCAACGCAGGATGTCATCCATGAAATGCGGTTGCGTGGTCGACTCGCTGCCGGGATCCTTGTCCTTCTCCGGGAAAATATGACGCGGGCGCGTATAGAGGCAGCCGTAGTAGTTCGCGATGCGGATGCCGGCGAGCGATTTCGTCACGCGTTTGCGAATGCCTTCTTCGCCGATCGCCTCCTTGATCCAGTCGAGCGCGTGGATCGACTCGATCGAACCGCTGCGATACGGCTCGTGACCGCTCTTGCGGGCGAGCTTCTCCACCACTTGCACGCTGGCGGGATCGTGTGCGAGATCGTACTCGGCCTTCTTGAGATTGTGGTAGCAGCCGTTGCAGGGCGACATCACCGTATCGAATCCCATCTCGGTGGCCGCGATACTCAGGATGCGCGCGGACAAATAGGTCTGGAGCTTCGAATCGACGTTCTTCGCTTCCATCGCACCGCAACAGTTCCAGTTCTTCACCTCGACCAGATCGAGGCCGAGCGCTTTGCCGACCGCCTTGGTCGAGCGATGGTAGGCGTGGCCTGTTCCCTCCAGCGCGCAGCCGGGGTAATAAGCCACCTTGCGATATTTCTCTGTCATGGATCCCTCGTCAATGGCGCATCCGCCCGAGCCGACCATCCGCGCAGCTGATCAGGGACAATCTTCGGCATGCGCATCAATGCCAAGACTTCTCCCTCACCCTCGATCCCTACCCAGGAACCTGCCCGCCGCGTGGGCACACACCGCTCCCCTCTCCCACCGGGAGATGGGTTGGGGGTGAGGGAAGAGGCGCCACGCGAGGTTCCAGGGCGCAAGTCGCGATGCGCCATCGTGGCGTCTACCCAGGAACCTGCCCGCCGCGCGGGCACACAACGCTCCCCTCTCCCACCGGGAGCGGGGTTGGGGGTGAGGGAAGAGGCGCCACGCGAGGTTCCAGGGCGCAAGTCGCGATGCGCCCTCGTGGCGTCTCTCCCAGTGGCAGAA
>WYBJ01000228.1 GCA_011525945.1 Burkholderiaceae bacterium
CATCGTTTCGGCTCGATCAGACCGATATCTACGATGCGGCCTCGTTCAAGCTGCTCAAACGCATCCCGACGCCGAAGACGCCGAGCCATATCGCCTTCAACGCGGATTCCAGCCTTGCCTTCATTACCCTGCAGGACAGCAACGAGGTGGTGGCGATCGACCTCGCCACGCAGAACGAGGCGTGGAAGGTTCGGGTCGGGCCGGTGCCGGCCGGCATCTGGATGACTCCGGACGACAAGCATCTGCTGGTGGGATTGACTGGCACGGACGGTGTGGACGTGATCGACTGGCGCAAGCGCGCGGTCGTTGGCCGCATCACCACGGGCAAGGGGGCGCACAATTTTCTGCCAATGGGCGACAAGCGTCGTCTCCTGGTCACCAACCGGGTTGAGAATACGGTGGCCATCCTCGACATGCACAAGCTCGCGGTGGTGGAGAAGTTCGCCGTGCCGGGCGGGCCCGATTGCATGGAGCTCACGCGCGACGGCAAGGAGCTGTGGGTGACTTCGCGCTGGATACAGAAGGTCTCGGTGGTCGACATGGCAACGAAGAAGGTCATCGCGCAGGTCCCGGTCGGGCGCTCGCCCCATGGCATTTACTTCAGGGGCCATGCGCCGCGCCAGTAGCGTACTGCTGGTCGTACTCGGAATCGCCGCGCCGGCCGCGGCAGCGGCCGAGTGCACGGGGAAGGTGTTCCTCACCATCGACACCGGCAACATGGAGCCGGCCGAGGCGATCGCCGCAATCCTGCGCAAGTACGACGTGAAGGCAACGTTCTTCGTCGCCGACGAGCCGACCAAGCGAGGAGATAGCTCGCTCGACCCGGCTTGGGGGGGATTCTGGCGCGCGCGAGTGGCGGAGGGCCACGCCTTCGGCAATCACACCTGGCGCCACTGGTACCTGCGCCGCGACGTGGAGCCCGACAAGGTCGCCTATGTCAGTCGCGACGGCAGGACCGAGCTACTCGATCAGGCTGCGTTCTGCGCCGAGCTCAAGCGCGCGGATGACGCTTTTGCCGCCATGACCGGGCGCAGGCTCGATCCCATCTGGCGTGCACCGGGCGGACGCACTACGCCACGCGCGCTGAAATTTGCCCAGACCTGCGGCTATCGTCGCCACGTGCACTGGTCGAAAGCTGGGTTTCTCGGCGACGAGTTGCCCTCCGATCGTTATCCGAACCGGTTGCTCCTCGAGCGGGCGCTGGCGAACATCAAGGCGGGCGACATCCTCATGATGCACCTGGGCATCTGGTCGCGGCACGATCCGTTCTGGCCGCAGCTCGATCCACTGATCGCCGGGCTGAAGGCGCGCGGCCTTTGCTTTGCGACCCTGGCCGGGGGCTGATCCGGTATGTTCCAGCGCGCACGCTCGTGGGGTAGAGGCCGTGTCAAAGGAAAGGCAAGGTCGTGAGCTGGATCGTCGAGCGCTTTGCGGACGTGCAGGGCTGGCTGTTCCAGAGCGCCGTGCTACCTTCGCTATATGCGGCGGGGCTGATGGATTTCGCCGAGCCCGCCTTCGACGCCACCGAGTTCGTATTGCTTGGACTGCTCCAGATCATGCTGGTGTACGTGCTGCTGCGCCCGCTGGAAGCCTGGCGTCCGGCAGAACGTTGGCAGGACCGCAAGGCGGTGCGTACCGACGTGCTGTACACCTTCTTGAACCGGGTGGGCCTGGTGCCGATCGCGATCTACGCCGTGCTCACACCACTGGTGAACGCGTTCGATGCGCAGTTGCGCTCTGCCGGATACATTCCGCGCAGCCTGGAGGATCTGATTCCCGCACTGGCGCAATCTCCGCTGGCCGCGTTCTGCGCCTATCTGCTGGTGCTGGATCTTGCCGATTACTGGCGTCACCGGCTGCAACACCGCTTACGCTGGTGGTGGGCGCTGCACGCCGTGCATCACAGCCAGCGCCAGATGACGTTCTGGAACGACGATCGCAATCATCTGCTCGATGAGCTGATTGCCGGGTTCTGGCTCGCCGGCGTCGCCTTCCTGATCGGCGTGCCACCCGAACAGTTCGTGACCGCCGTGATGCTGACACGCCTCGTCGAAAGTCTGTCGCACGCGAACGTGCGCTTGCGCTTTGGGGCGCTCGGCGAACGGCTGCTGGTGAGTCCACGGTTTCACCGCACGCACCACGCGCTCGGTGTCGGACACGAAGGGGACCGGTACGGGTGCAACTTCGCTACCTTGTTTCCGCTCTGGGACGTGATGTTCGGCACGGCGAACTTCGCCTATCGAGGCACCGAGACGGGGATCCGTGATCAGCTCGACGGGCGCGACTACGGTGAAACCTTCCTCGCCCAGCAATGGCTCGGTCTGAAGCGCCTGATCAGGCGCGCCTGATCTCTTGCCGGCGCAAGGCGCACGGCAGCCGAGACGGCGCCGCGCTATTGCGCGTCGCTCGCGTTGAAGTGCTCGGTTGCGCCCAGACCGTCCAGATCCTGCGAATCGAGCTCCCAGGCCTCGATCTCATCCTCCGGCACGATCAGCTCGCGCGACTTGCGCTCGAAGTAGTCCTCGGCTTCGACGCCGCGCTGCGGATTGCGTGAAGAAGTACGCATCGTGTTTTCCTTTGTCCCAATGACGCGATTGCCTGCCGCGAAATCGACACATCATTGCCGCCATTCGCTATGCGCCCGTCCCGAGGCTGGCGTATGCTCCACAGCAAAGCTGATGCCAACAACACCCTAACGAGCCCGATCGCACAGCCATGGCCCGATCAAACCTTCTTCCGTGCCGCATTTCGTCACCCAGTAACAATTGCGGCATGTGCCGTCGTTGCCTTGAGGAGACAGCCGTCGATGCCTGATTCGGCACTGCAAGGCACAAGCGCCGTGGCTCCCGCGCGCGAGGACGGCGAGTCAGCCGTCATACGCAGCGAGAGCTTCGTCAGCCGCCAGCTCGATCGGTTGCGACGCACTTGGGCGCGCATCGCCGGCATCGCGGCGAGCGACGACGCTCAGCCGGCTGGCATGACCCGCCGCCAACTGAAGGATCTCGAAAGTCAGATGCATGCGTGTGTCGCCCAGGCCGGTGGCGAGGTTTCGGCGCGTCTGCAGGCGGCCGCGCTCGGTCAGACCTACCTGGGACTCAACGCTGCCGGCAAGCGCGAGTTCCTCGAGCTCATCGCACGATTCGGCCCCGATCAGCGCGTGCTCGGGGCAGCCGCGCGCGGGCTGCTGGATGCGCGCGACGACGCCGCGCGGCTCGAGCACGAACGCGCCCTGCGCGAAGCGATACGCGCGCCACGGGTGAAGATCCTCACCCAGTTCACCGGCTTACCCGAGGGCGTGAAGTTCCTCGTCGACCTGCGCGCCGATCTGCTGCGGGCAGCGCGGGAGAATCCCGCGCTGGATGTGCTCGAGCGCGAGCTTTCCGGCCTGCTCGCGCTGTGGTTCGACGTCGGCTTCCTGGAGCTGCAGTCGATAACATGGGATTCGCCGGCATCGTTGCTCGAGCGGCTGATCGCCTACGAGGCGGTGCATGAGATCCGCTCGTGGGACGATCTGCGCAACCGGCTCGATTCCGACCGACGCTGCTACGCGTTCTTCCACCCGCGTATGCCGCGCGAACCGCTTATCTTCGTCGAGGTAGCCTTGTCCAAGGGGCTTGCGGCCAGCATTCAGAGGCTGCTGGATAAGAATCAGCCCGCCGCCGATCTGCGTCGCGCCGATACGGCGATCTTCTATTCCATCTCCAGCACCCAGCCGGGGCTACGCGGCATCAGCTTCGGCAATTTCCTCATAAAGCGCGTGGTGGACGAGCTCAAGCGCGACTTCCCGGCGCTACGCCACTTCGCCACGCTGTCGCCGATCCCGGGATTCGCGCACTGGCTGCAATCGGCTGCGGCCGGCGCAATCATGCTGCCCGCATCGATGCGCTCGAAGCTGAAGAAAGCGGGCATGGAGCCGACCAACGCGCGCGAGTTGTGGAGCGCTCTTTCCGGCCGAGACTGGAGCCGCGAGCCGAAGCTTGCACAGGCGCTCGAAGAACCCATGCTGCTTGCCTGCGCGCATTACCTGGCCGAGACGCGCAAGGGTCTGCGGCCGATCGACCCGGTGGCGCGCTTTCATCTCGACAACGGCGCGCGCATCGAGCGGCTCAACTGGCTCGCCGATACCTCGGACAACGGCATGAAGCAATCCGCCGGCATCATGGTCAATTACGTCTACGACCCGGGTGACATCGAGCGCAATCACGAGGCGTACCGCCTGCACGGGAAAGTTGCGCTTTCAAGCGAGCTGCGCCGGTTACTGCGCCGCTGACCCTTTACATGCGTCAGTACAGATCGGGACGCGCGGCGATGCGCCGTGCTCGGAACGGCGCCGCGGCGGCGCCGTCTTGGCTTACCCAGACCCCGGTCATGACATCTGCATCGATGTGCGCGCGCACCTCGCCGGGGGCAATCTTGTCCTGCGCCGGAAGCTGCAGAGTGACCCGTCCGCCGGATAAGGAGGCGCCGAACGCGAGCGCTGCGCCGCCCGGGCCGTGCAACCCGGCATCGAGGAACTGGAATTGCTGCGCGAGACTGAACTCGAACGTGTGGTAAATCGGGCCTTCGCCGATGGTGCCGCGCCATCGGCCGGCGGCTTGGGCCGGCACGACCCACAGCATGATGACGCTTTCGCCGCCACGGCCGTTGTTCTTCTCCGGCACGTTCAGGTGCTCGGTGCGGTCGGGCGCCCAGTTGGCGATGGCAAAGTCGTGCGAGACGACTCGACTACCTGGGCGCATGGCGGCGAAGATTCGCGGCAGCAGCCGCTCGTTCAGCTCAGCCGAGAGATAGAGCGTGAGAACAGACGCCGCTGCGAGATCGGTCGCAAGCGCATCGGCGCGCTCGAAGCGCGCGCGTTCGCCAACGCCTTCACGCCGCGCGGCGGCACGGCTCGATTCGACCAGAGCGGCGTTCATTTCGATGCCGAGTGCGCGCGCGCCGAAACGCTTTGCGGCCTGAATCACGATGCGACCGTCGCCCGAGCCCAGGTCGATCAGAACATCGCCGGCGCTCACCTTTGCCAGCGTCAGCATGCGATCGACCACCTGCCCCGGCGTCACCACGAATGGCGGCTGCTCGTCTTGCGCGCCTGCGCTTGCGGGCTGCAGCGCAAGCGCACCGCAGCAACTCGCCAGGAGCGACCATGCCGCCGCCTGGCGTATCGGGTACTTCATCGCTAGTGTCCCGAGTCAGAAGTCGTTGCAACAATGTTCTTGATGCTCGCGACGCCACGAGTGGCA
>WYBJ01000229.1 GCA_011525945.1 Burkholderiaceae bacterium
ATTCTGAGTCTGACCCTGTTCGAGACAACACCATTGCATCAACTGCTTACGCTCGCACCGCCAGATGCGATTTCCTCGAATTCGCCCAACCAGCTGAATCTGTTCGAAAGTTAACCGGACACTACTGTGCACTGATAGAGCAGCGCGGAGGCAGCCTCGATCTGCATTACCATGTCCGCCAGCATGTGCTGGATGGCCTGAAACTCCCCGATTGTGCGGCCGAAGGCCCTGCGCTCCTTCGCGTATGCCAGCGCAACCTCAAAGGCGCCGCGCGCCACCCCAACGGCGGAGGCGGCAATGATCGGGCGATTCCGGTCGAAGGCAGCCATCGCCGCGATAAATCCCTTGCCCTCCTCGCCGATCCGGTTCTCCACCGGCACACGCATGTCTTCGAAGTAGAGCTCGCTGTGAGGCGTCGCGCGTATGCCCATGCAGCGCTCGTCGCGGCCAAGGCGAAAGCCGGGCGTCTTCGTGTCGACGACGAACGCGCTGATGTTGTCAACACCGCGTCGCGCCACATCGCCGGTCTTGGCGAACAGCATCACATAATGGGCAATCGAACCCATGGTGATGTAGCACTTCTGCCCATTGATAACGTAATCGTCCCCGTCGCGCATCGCGGAGCTGCGGATCGCCGCGACGTCGGAGCCGGCATGCGGCTCGGTGACGGCCACTGCGGTGGGGGTCTTGCCCAATGCGAACAACCGCAGCCAACGGTCTTTTTGCGCCTCGGTGCCGATGTGCAGTATTGGTAACGCTGCCATCGTGTTCAGCCCAACCAATGTAGAACAGTCTAGGGAGACTTTGGCGACCTCCTCGCTCAACAGGCACAGCGTCGTCAGATCCAGCCCCGGCCCGCCATATTCTTCCGGGATAAGACCCTGCATCAGCCCCATCTCGCCAAAAATGGAGATCAGTCTGGAAGGAAATTGTCCCGATTCGTCCATCTCGCGGGCGATCGGCGCGACTTCCTTTGCGGTCACGCGCCGAACACTCTCGATGAGTTCGCGCTGAGTGGCAGTCAGCTTTAGCATAAGGCCTCCGTTCTTGTGGTCGTGGCGTGGCTCAGATCGGCAGCGTCGGTTCCCTACCACCGGTCTGGAGGTCGGGCCCGCCCCTCTTCATCACTGATGGTCCTGGCAATCTGCTCCCTGAGCAGAAACTTCTTCAGCTTGCCGGTAGGCGTGTAAGGAAGCTCGTCTGCCCTCTCCAGACGCTCGGGCAACTTCTGGGTAACGATGCCTTTTTGGCTCAGAAAGGCGACCAGCTGAGCATCCGATCGCGCAGTTCCTGGGAGATTGCGCCTTGCCGCACGAGATACTCCACCACCGCGCGCGGGAACCCGTGCTCGAGGAGCGCCTCGGGGATCGCCGGCAGGGAAACGAACGCGCCGTCGGTCCGGAACACGCCCTCGGCGGCGAGGACATGAACGGTTGGCGTGGAGAGGCTACCGCAGATGCTCGCTCGCCTCATCGTCCACGCGCTCGTAGATCTCCTTGGCGATCGGGTTGCGCAGCTCCTCGGCGATGTGCCCGACCAGACCGACGGCGCGCCCGATGACCGCGATGCCGCGGCACAGCCTCCAGTCCAGGCCCAGCTCGCTCGCGACGGCGCCGATGGCGCCGGTGGCGTTGACCGGCAGCGGGCGGTTCATGACCCGCTCGGCCTCGGCGGCGATGCGCTTCATCAGCTCGACGTAGCGTCCCTCGTAGCCGTTGTCGCGGGCGATCTCGAAGAGCCTCGGCGTGCGCGGATCGATCGGCTTGTGCACCGGGTGCCCGAGCCCCGGGATGCCGCGCCTTTGCGCGCGGAAGCCCGCGACGATGCCCGCCGCCACCGCCCCGAGGTCGCGCTCGCCTGCCGAGCCGATGCCTTCCTGCAGCATCTTCGCGGCGCCCTCGGCGGTGCCGGCGAAAACGGTGCCAAGCCCGCAAAGCCCGGCGGCGACCGCGGACTGCAGCGACTCGGGCGCACCGAGGTAGACGAGCCGGGTCGCGATCGCCATCGGCGTCATGCCATGCTCCACGAGGGTGACCAGGAGCGAGTTGAACACCGCGGACTGCTGGGGCGTCGGCGCCTTGCCCGTGATCTCGAGCCAGGCCATGTCCCCGAGGCTGAGGTTGCCGAGAATCTCGTTCGGCAGGTCGAGGCCCTGCACCACGATGCGCTCGGGGGTGCTCAGGCACAGGTTGGAGCGGATCGGCTTGTTCTGTCGCATGGCAGCTGACCTCAAAAGCGCTCTATCTGGCCGCCTCCGGACAAGAGCTCGGAAGCGATGATCATGCGCTGCATTTCCTGCGAGCCTTCGGTGACCAGTCGCGAGCGCGCATCCCGGTACATCAGCTCGAGCGGCAGCTCGCGTGAAAGTCCCATGCCGCCGTGGATCTGGATCGCCCGGTCGACGACGCGCAGCATCATCTCGTCGGCATACAGCTTCACCATGGAGGCCTCGGTGTGATACGGCTCGCCGCGATCGGCCTTGCTGGCTGCGTGGTAGACCATGAGCCGCGCGGCATGTAGCTCCACCTCGGAGTCGGCGATCATCCACTGGATGGCCTGCCGGGACGCGAGCGGCGCGCCGAAGGTCTTGCGCTGCTTGGCCCAATTGATAGCCAGGCGCAGCGCGCGCGTGGCGCGGCCGACGGCCTTGGGCCCGTGGATCAGCCGGCCCATGTCGAGGAACTCCCGGGCGAGGTTCCAGCCCTGGCCGACATCTCCCACGACCTGGCTCGCCGGCACCCGCACGTTGTCGAGCACGAGCTCCCAGGGACGGTCCGGCGACATCAGCTCGAACTGCTGGCCGAGCCGCATGCCGGGCGTGCCCTTGTCTATGAGGAAGCAGGTGATGCCCTGGCGCCCCGTGCCGCTCGTGCGCGCGAAGAGCTGGATGAAATCGGCCTTGTCGGCCCCGGTGATGAAGATCTTCGTGCCGTTGATGACCCAGTCGCTGCCTTGGCGCACCGCGCGCGTCGCCATGTTCGCCGGATCGGACCCGCCGCTCGCCTCGGTGAGCGCGAATGCCGTGCGCTTCTCGCCGCGGATCACGGGCAGCAGATACTTCGCCTTCTGCGCCTCGTTGCCATGGAACAGCACCGGCCCGAGAAACGGCGTGAAGACCGTCGGCGCGCGAAACGCAGGGATGTTGCACTGGGCGAGCTCCTCGAATACGAGGCACATGCCGAGCGCCCCGACGCCGCCGCCGCCGTATTCCGCGGGAAGATCGAAGGCCCAGAATCCCAGCTCCTTGGCGCGCGCCTGCAACCGCGCGCGCAGGTCGTCCGGAATATCGTGCGCCTGCCCATGGGCCGCTTCGAGCGGCATCAACTCTTCGGCGACGAAGCGCCGCGCGGACTCGCGCAGCATGCTCAGTTCCTCGGGGATCACGAAATCCATCAGAGGACGCCTTTCCTGCGTAGCTCGGCGATGTCGCTTGCTGACTTGCCGATCTCGCGCAATATCTCCTCGGTGTGCTCGCCGAGGTCAGGGGCCGGGCGCATCGTTTCTTCCCGCTGACCGTCAAAGCGGACGGGGCGCGCCAGTCCGCGCACGCGACCGTATCGCGGGTGAATCGCTTCGCGAATGAGGTCGAGATGACGAATCTGGGGGTCGTCCTGCAACTCGTTGATCAGGCGCTCGGTCGCGAAAGGCACGTCGTTCTTCTCCAGCGCCACGACCCACTCGTCGCGCGGCCGGGTGGCGAAAACCCGCGACAGCTCGTCGGCGATGTCCTTGTAGTGCGCCACGCGGGCGCTGCGGTTCGGATACTTCTGAAGAAGATCCGGCCTCGCGATCGCCCTTGCGAGTCCTTCCCAGAACTTGTCCGGAGAGGACATGTGCAGGCCTATGCGCTTTCCGTCCTTGCAGGCGAGGATGTAAGCCTGCGACATGGCGCCGCGGCTGAAGGGCTCGGGAGGCATGTCGGTCGCCAGATACTGCCCGATCGGCTCCGTCGCGAAAGCGAGCGTCGCCTCCAGCATGCTGATCTCAACGCGCCGGCCGACGCCGCTGTGCTGCCGCTCGACCAACGCGGCCAGTATGCCGATGCAAGCGAACACGCCCGTGAGCGCATCCGTGACCGCCGGGCCGGCGATCCTCGGATCCCCGCCCATGTGAAAGAGTGACAGCCAGCCGGAGAGCGTCTGGCCGACGTTGTCGTACGCCGGTCGAGAGGCATACGGACCGTCGGGGCCGAAACCGGTGATGGAGCAGTAGATCAGCCTGGCGTTTAGCCGATGGAGCTTGTCGAACCCCAGACCCATCCGTTCGGAGACGCCGGGCCGATTATTGAGCACGACGACGTCCGCACTTCTCAGGAGCTCGTAAACGAGATCGAGTCCGGCGGGCTTCGTGACATCGATTGCCGCGCTGCGTTTGTGGCGGTTATGGGACTGGAAGTGAGGGCTGTAGAGCCCCTCCTTGAAAGACCGGAATGGATCGCCGGTGCCGGGCCGCTCGACCTTGACCACGTCCGCCCCGAGCTCGCCGAGCAGCATGGCGGCATAAGGGCCGGTGATGAAGTTGCCAAGGTCGACAACCCGGGCGCCGTGCAGTACATCCATCGTTATCCGCCCCCGGTCCCGGCTCGCACGCTGCGCTTCAGTTGATGGTGACGCGCGCGGCCTTGATGACCTTGGCCCACAACTGGATCTCCTGGCGCAGCAGCGCAATGAACGCCTCCTGCGGCATCGGAGAGGTCTCGACGCCCAGGCCATCAAAGCGCTGGCGGACCTCCGGCGCATTCAATGCACGGGTCACCTCGTCGTGGATGCGGTTGACGACATTCGCCGGCGTGCCGGCCGGCACCCCGAGTCCATACCACGTGCTGAGATCGTACTCGGGGTAGTCACGCGCGATCGGCGGGATGTCCGGCATGGCGGCGACGCCCTTGGCGGCCGTGACGGCGATCGGCTTGATCTTGCCAGCCTTGATCTGCGCCATGGCGCCGGTGAGGCCGGTCAGCATGACCTGCACCTCGCCGGCCATCAGCGCCCCCATGCCCGGCGCGACCCCTTTGTAGGTGACTGCCACGATGTCGGTTCCGGTGACGGTCTTGAACCATTCCATGGCCAGTGCGTGCGGACCGCCGATGCCGAACGAGGCGTAGTTCAGCTTGCCGGGCTGGGCTTTGGCAAGTGCGACCAGCTCCTTGACCGAATTGACCGGCAGCGAGGGCGGCACCACCATGATCAGGGGTATGTTCACCAGCCGGGTGACCGGAATGATGTCGCGCTGGGGATCGAAGGGCATCTTCGGCTGCAGCGTCGCGTTGATCGCCAGGGCGTTGCTGATGAACCCCACGGTGTGCCCGTCCGGGGCCGATTGCGCGAGCGCCTGGTTGCCGATGATCTCGCTCGCGCCCGGGCGGTTCTCGACGATCACCGGCTGGCCCATGGATTCGGACATTTTCTGCGCGATGATGCGGCAGGCGACGTCCGCCCCGCCGCCCGGAGCATAGGGCACGATGAAG
The DNA here is from genome assembly GCA_011525945.1 of Burkholderiaceae bacterium. Lineage (GTDB taxonomy): Bacteria > Pseudomonadota > Gammaproteobacteria > Burkholderiales > WYBJ01 > WYBJ01. The sequence goes on from WYBJ01000229.1 coordinate 5,468, forward strand.
CGAATCGGCCTGCTCGGATAGCTCTGGGCATGCAACGGCGCCAACGGCGCCAGCAAGGCAAAAGCACCGCCGAATTTCAGAACCGCCCTGCGTGTCATTGCGGTCATGCGGACTCCTCGTGTGTTGATTTTCGATTGCCCAAATGCGAATCGAGGAAGGCCTTGGTCCGCGACCACGCGGCCGCGGAGTCGTCGTCCTTCAGGTCGGCGCGGAAGAAGGCGTGGCCCGCTTCCGGATAGACGTGCATGTTGCCACGCGCGCGCTCCTCCAGGGTGGCCGAGATGGCGATGCGTGCCGCTTCCGGCACGTATGAATCCTTGCCGCCGAAGTGCATCTGGAGCGGACAGCGAAGCCTGCGCAGAGTGTCCAGATGCTTTTCCAGGCCGACGCCGTAAAAGCTGACGGCCGCGTCCGCCTTCCCGCGCGCCGCGGCCATGGCTGCAAGCTTGCCGCCCAGGCAAAAGCCCACGACCGCTACGGCGGTCGCACCGCGATTGCGCAGCGCGCTGACACAGACGTCGATATCGCTCAGGGCGTCCGCATCGCTGAAGCGGCCAAGGAGGTCGAAGGCCTTGGCGACGTCAGCTTCCGAGTGCGTTAGCTCCAGATCGGGTTCGAGGCGCCAGAACAGGTCGGGCGCGAGGGCGCTGTAGCCTGCGTTCGCGAAGAGGTCGCAATAGGCGCGGATCTTGCGCGTGACGCCGAAGATCTCCTGCAGCACGACGACGGCCCTGCCAGACTGGGCGTCGGGTTGTGCGAGATAGCCGCGGAAGGATCCTGCGTCCGTGGCGATGCGGCTCGTTTCAGATCTCACTGTAGCGGCCCTCAAGAATCTCCCTGGCAATGACATTGCGGTGGATTTCGGTCGTCCCGTATCCGATGGACATGCCGCGCACGTCGCGCACCATCCGCTGCATCGGCAGCTCCTCCGAAAGCCCGATCGTGCCGAATATCTGCATCGCCTGGTCCGTCACGCGGCGCGACATCTCGTTCACGAACGTCTTGGTTATGGAGGCGTCGACGGCCGAGGGCATGCCGGCGTCGACGCGGGCGGCGGCGCGGTAGAGCAGCGCCCGGCCGGCCTCGAGATCGATCGCCATGTCGGCGAGCTTCCACTGGATGCCCTGCTGCTCGGCGATCGGCTTGCCGAACTGCACGCGCTGCTTCGCGTAGTCCACCGCTGCCTCGAACGCCGCCTGCGCCACGCCGATGCAGATCGGCGGGTTGGTCGCGATGCGGTCGGAATTGAACACCTCGAACAGCGAGCGCATCTGCCCGGCCGGCAGAATGAGGTTTTTCCGCGGCACGCGGCAGTCGTCGAAGACGAGCTCGGCCATGCCAGTGCCGCGGAACCCGAGGAGCTCGATATGCTTGCCGATGGAAAAGCCGGGGGCGCCGCGCGGCACGAGCAGCGCACCGACGCCCTTCATGCCAGAGATACCGTCGAATCGGACGAGCACGAGGAACAGATCCGACACCTGGGCGCACGAGCACCACATCTTGCTGCCGTTGATGACATAGCTGTCGCCGTCGGGGACCGCCTTGCATTGCAGGCTGCCGACGTCCGAGCCCGCGTTGGGCTCCGACATACCCCAGGCGCAGGGCAGCTCGCCGCGCACGATGCGCGGAAGGTACTCGCGCTTCTGCTCCTCGGTTCCGAGATGCAATATGGCGCGCGGCGTGGCGCCGTCGGTGCAGCCGATCAGAATCGCGGTGTTGGCGCAGCAGCGCGCCACCTCTTCCACGATCAGCACGATGTCGAGCAGGCCGAGTCCAGGCCCGCCGTACTGCTGCGGGATGAACACGCCGGAGAAGCCGTTTTGCGCAAGAATCTTCAGGTTCTCCACCGGCGGGCGGCGCGTGCGGTCCACCTCCTGCGCCTTTGGTTTGAAATGCTTTTCCGCGATCTCGCGCACGGAGGCCCGGATCAGCCGCTGCTCTTCGGTAAGCTCGTAGGGCATGTCTTCCTTCAGTTGCAGATGCCGCCGCACTTCCTGAACGCGGCGACGTCGGATCGACTCAAGCCCCACTCGAGCAGCGCGGCCTCGCCCCGCTCGCCGGGTCGCGGCGCCTTGGCGCCGATTCGCCCGGGCGTGCGCGACAACCTCGGGCCGGGGGCGGGCTGCGTGAACCCGTTGGCGAGCACGAAGCTTTCGCGCGCCACGGCGTGGGGATGCTGGCGCGCTTCCCGCAGGGAAAGCACCGGCGCGACGCACGCATCCTTGCCGCGGAAGAGCGCCGTCCATTCTTCGCGGCTGCGGCTCTTGAACGCTGCGGCTAGCGCGCGGCGCAGCACCGGCCACTGGCCGTGGTCGCTGCGCGTCGGCAGCGACGCCGGATCAAGCCCCAGGACGCGGAGGAGCTCGACGTAGAACTTATCTTCTATGGCGCCGACCGCCATGTACTTGCCGTCGCGCGTCTCATAGCTGTCGTACCAGGGCGCGCCGCCGTCGAGGAGGTTCGCTCCGCGCCGCTCATCGTCCCAGCGGCCCGAATCGACGAGGGCGTGGAAAGGCGCCATGAGCAGGTTCACGCCGTCGAAGGTTGCCGCGTCGACGACCTGTCCGACGCCCGAGCGCCTCGCTTCCAGCACGGCGCACAGGAGGCCGAAAGCGAGCATCAGCGCACCGCCCGCGAAATCGCCGACAATCGCGAGCGGCGGCGGCGGCGGGTCCTGCGGCCGTCCCATGGCGCGCAGGGCGCCGCTTACGGCAATGTAGTTGATGTCATGGCCCGCCTCGGCGGCGAGCGGCCCGAGCTGCCCCCATCCCGACATGCGCCCGAACACGAGGCGAGGATTGCGCGCGAGGCAGACGTCTGGCCCGAGGCCGAGGCGCTCCATCACGCCGGGGCGGTAACCCTCGATGAGGATGTCGGCGCGCGCGGCAAGCGCGAGCGCCAGCTCGGCATGCTCGCGCCGCTTCAGGTCCACGCCAACGGAGCGCTTGCCGCGACCGAACACGTCGAACCCGGGGGCCGTGCCGATCCCAAGGCCTGCCTCCTTAACGCGGTCTAGCCGGAGCACGTTGGCCCCCATGTCGGAGAACAGCATTCCGCAGAACGGCACCGGGCCGATGGCCGACAGTTCCATGACGCGCAATGCGGAGAGCGGGCCGCTCACATCCTCAGTGTAAGAAACGCCAGACACGTTGCGCAATGTTGATTAAGATCCCGATCAACATGAGCCGGAAGACCAAGGCGTCCGCGGCGGCAGACGCGCCGACGGGCGGCGCCTACCTGGGCCGCGACGAGGCGCTGCAGATCCTCAAGGTGAAGCCGCAGACGCTTTATTGCTACGTCAGCCGCGGCCAGGTGAAGAGCATACGGCCCGGGGGCGGCCGCACCAGCCTCTACTTGCGCGAGGACGTCGAGCGCATGAGCGCCCGGGCAGCGACGCGCCGCCGCACGCCCGAGGGCTACGGTGCGGCCGCGGGAACCCGGGTGGTCTGGCCGCGATCGATCACCACCATCGGTGACGACGGCCACCGGTACAGGTCCCGCTCGGTGCTAAGCCTCGTAAGCGAGCGCTGCACTTTCGAAACCGTTTCGGAGTATCTCTGGACCGGGGAGTGGATCGACGAACCGGTCGGCTGGACGGTCGAGCCCCTTCCTCCGCACCTGGTTTCGCTTCTCGAGCAAGCGGCCCGCCTTCATCAGCGTCCCCATCTCATCCATCTTCTCGCGCACGCGGTGCTCGCCCTCGGCATAAGCGAAGGCAGCCGCAGCGAACGCTTTCGAGCCGGCGGAGCGCCGGTGATTTCGGCGCGCCGGATTCTGAAAACCATGGCCGGCGTGTTTGGCGTGGCGGGTTCGAAGCGCACGTTTCTAAAGCTGGAAAAGAGTGAACTGGTCTGCGAAGGCATCGCGCGCGCGCTGGGGGTGCGCCGATCGGCCGAAACGCTGCAGGCGCTCGACGCCCTCCTCGTGCTCATGGCGGACCATGAGTTCGATCCTCCGGCGCTCGCGGCACGGCTCGCCGCCTCGGCGGGCGGCGACGTCCACGCCGCCGTTAACGCAGCGCTCTCCGTTCATTCCGCGTCGTTGACCGGACGCGTCTGCGACTGGGTCGAGCAGATCTTTCCAGCGCAGGCCCATCCCGAAGCGTTGCTCTCGAAGGTGAGAGCCATGCTTGATGCCGGGCGAGTAGTGCCAGGGGTGGAGCGCAGCTCGCGCCACCCGCAAGGCGATCCGCGCGCACGCTGCCTTATCAGGCTCGCCTCGGCCGCCAGCGCGGACGTCAGCGCCTTTCGACGGATGGCCGAAGGGATCGAAATGATCGAGAAGCATTGCGGCGCTACACCCAGCGTCGAGTGCGCGCTGGTCCTCCTCAGCCGCGCCATCGGCCTTCCGGAGCGCACGGCATCGGCGCTTTATGCCGTGAGCCGCAGCGCCGGCTGGATCGGTCACATCTTCGATCAGCGCCTTGCCGGCTTCAC
>WYBJ01000028.1 GCA_011525945.1 Burkholderiaceae bacterium
ATTGCGGCCGGGGCTTCGGGGCCGATTTCGATCACCGAGCTGATCTGCATCGCGTTCACGACGCGGTGCAAGTCAATGAGCTCCTTATGCGCATACTTTTATCGTTGCCGACCCGACGGTAGCGCCCGCGGGCGATGCATGTCAGCCGCATCGCGTGTATCCGAGTCGCAGCCGCATGGTTCGAAGCGACGGCAGCTTCGTGTCGGGGTTGGCGGAGGGCACCGGGCGCACACGGCCGGTGACGACCTCCATCACGTGCGAGGCGCTTTCGAACAGGGCGCGGTGCGCATCCCGGCGCGGATCGGCTGCCTGCCAGGCCGTACGCTCGCCGTCCCGGCTCTCGCCGATCGCGAGCAGCGATGCATCGGTCGCATGAAACCAGCCCGGATGCGCGCCCTCAGCAACCGTGGTCCACAGCACGTCGCGCGCCAGGTGGTACAGCGTCGCGACCTGCGTGAGCGCGCACCCGTCGAGGCGAAACACGCGCACCGTCGCATCACCCGAGGCGGTGAGCAGGCGCTCGGGCGACAGCGCGAGGATCGCCCGATGCGGGCGCGGATCGTCGATGCGCGCGCATGCCCGCAGGCAGCCGCCGGCGTCGAACACGCGCAGTTCTCCGTCGAGGCTCAAACTTGCGAGGCCGTCGCCGAGCAGGCAGAAATCGCGTATGCGCGGGGCATCGAATTCGGCGATCGGCCGCGCGTTGCCGATGCGAAAGCGCGAGATGCCCCGCGCCGAAGTCGCGAGGATGTCGCCGCCGGCATCGAACATCGAGCGGTAGGCGGCGTTCGCCAGTCGATAGCGCTCCACCACCCTGTCGCCGGCGCCAAGCTCGCGTACGAGCAACTCCCCCTGGTTGTTGCCGACCAGCAGCAGGCGGCCGCCGGCGGACAGCGCAAGCGAGCGGATCGGATCGGCGCCATCGCTGATGGCGGCACAGCAGCGCAGCGTATCGAGCTCGTGGCAGAACACCGCACCCCTGTAGCCGCCGGCCCAGACCGCGCGCCGCGTGCGATCGAGCGCCACGGCCTGCACGGGACCGACGCCCAGATCGAACGCGACACTCGGGCCGCCGTCGCGGTGCGTGACCCGGCAGGTCCCGTCGTAGCTCACGGTGGCCACGTTCTCGTCGTCGCATGCAATGGCGTTGACCGAACCCGCATGCCCTGGCGAGTGCATGCTGCGCGCGCCGTCGCGCAGATCGTGGCGCGCAACCCCGCCGCAGCGATCGCCGAGCAGCAGCACGTTGCCGTCCGGGCTGAGCGCCGCGCACACCAGCGGCGGCGCCTCGGTGTACGCGTATACGTTGCGGCGGTGCTCGATCTGCGCGATCAAACCTTCGCCGGCGGCGGCGAAGAGCCGGCGGCGCGGGCCGAAGGCCGCTGCGAACAAGGGGTTGGTGAACGAGCGCACGGTGTCGAGGCGCACGCCGCTGTTGAGATCGAACACGTGGATGCGGCCGCTTAGCGTGCTGGCAAGGAAAAAACCAGCGCCATCGGGCGCGTCCACGCTGGTGACGGTGCTGTCGAGCTCGATCAGCCGGAAGCATTCGGCGCCGCTGCAGGCGCAGTCGAACAGGCGCAGTTCGCTGCCGCTGGGCACGATCAGCACCGGGCCACGAGCGATCGGCGATGGTGACGCAGCGGGCGCCGCGCACACCCGAAAACGCCGCTGGACTGCACCGCTGTGCGCATCGATGAACGCGGTCTCTCGTTCCGATTGCGACACGACAAGCGCGCCCGTGGATTCGGCGAACACGGTCAGGTCACCGGGCTCATGCGGATGGCGGGCCTTCGAGGACGGCTCGTCGATCTGATGCAGCTCGATCACGCCTTGCCCGTCGGCACTGGCGATGAGTCCCGATTGACCGATGTGTACGCTCGTCACGAGGGCGGCGTGCGCGTATTCGAGCGCGACCTCGGCCTCGGCGATCCGGTACAGGCGCACACGCTTGCCGGCAGCGATCGCGACGTGTCCGCCGTGCGCGGCGATGGCCTGGATCGAACCCGGTTCGACGAAACGCGCTACACGCTCATGCGTTGCCGTGTTCCAGACGCAGCACACCGAGCCGCCGGCCGCGGCCAGCAGCTCGCCCGAAACCGCCAGACCGCGGCTACGCACCTGGCCGAGTAACGGCAGCACCCAGTGCGCCTCGAGCGCGCGCGCGGCGGCGGGGGTTGCCGCTGCGTGCGCCGCCGCAAGGTGCGCGGTGGCGATGGTGACGGGAAACGATGAAGTCATGGCCGCGCTCCCCGCATCTGCCGAGCATCGGCGAGCGCTTCTTCCTCGGCGCGCAGCCGCATGGCATGCACGAGGTGGCGGGTCTCGTCCAACCATGCCGCGGCTTGCACCCGCATGCGGCGCGACTCGGCCGCGCGCTCGTCCTCGCTCAGGCCGAGCAGGCGGCGTTGCTCGTGGACCAAGGAGTCGAGCGATAGCAGTGCGATCTCGCTGCGCAGCGCGTGCAGCGCGCCGGCGGCCGCGGCCGACGCCCGCTGCACGTAATCGCGGCACTCGGCGAGGGACCGCCCGGCCACGATGTACTGCGGGTTGAAGCAGTCGACGTGTGCAAGGATCCGCTCGACCTCGCCGAGGAAGCACTCCAGGCGCGTGATGTGCTCACTCAGCGAGCGGCAGTCGAGGCTAACGCGGCGCCGGTGCAGCGACGCAGCCACGCGCCAGATTTCCTCCAGGCGCTGCAGGTTGCGCGGCGAGATTTCGGCGAATTGCGGATGGCAGCGCAGCATGTCCGGGTGGATGCGCCGGGCGAGGCGCCGGAACAGCAGCGCGGCGCGCTCGAGCGAGGCCGCGTCGGCCGGAACCAGCAGATCGGCGCGTGCGAGGCGTTCGATCGTGCGCGCCGAAGCGAGATCGTGGCGCAATCCTGCCAGATCGTCACGCAGCACCTCGCGCAGTGCCGGCTCGAGCTCGGGTCGGCTGCATGCATTCTGCGTCTCCAGGTCGGACACGAGCCGCGCGTCGATCTCGGTGTCGGTCATCGACGCGTCGTTCAGGAACCAGCGGTAGCGCTCGCGCGCGAGCGCGTGGGCCGCCTCGACCAGCGCCGGATAGTCCCGGTAGGTCGCGAGAAACGCGAGGCGCACGTGCACGATGTCGTCGAGCAGGCGCTTCTCGCGATCGATCAGCTCGCCGAGCACATGCTCGTTTTGCAGCCAGGCGCGCTTGTCGGCGAGGAACTCACTGCGCTCCGAGGAGTTCGCATCTTGCAGCATTCGGGCTTCGCGTGCGTGGTGGGTCGCCAGCGCGGCCACCTGGGCGGCGCCGATGCGCTCGCAGCCGAGCGCGGTCTGCTCCCATAGCAATACTTCGGTCGCTTCGAGATCCGGCGGGTCGGCGCATCCCGACAGCATGCCGTGGTAGCGTGCGGGCTGCTCCCAGGGGCGCCACGTGAGCGTCCGCTCGCCGGTCGGCTGCGACGGGTGCTGCACCTGATCGGCCTCGAATTCGGCCTTCAGCATCAACGCGAGCGTGCGATAGGCGCCGAGTGCCGCGGCGGCGCCGAGCTCGGCCAGCCAACGGGCGTCGGGTCGTGCGACGCAGCGCGCGCGCTCGGCCTGCTCGCGCACGGGTCCGGCTGCCGCGGGGTCGGAGAAGATGTGCGCGAGATCGTCGCGCAAACGGGTCGGCATCATGTGCACCTCCCTGGTCTGCTCGGGCTCATCGGGTGCATCTGGCGTTGCCGCGCGTATGAGCGCGACGAGTGCGGGTTGTGCGAGCGCATGGCGATCTCCCGGCGGGATGTCTTGAGAGCAGTACGCCGCACAGGCGCGATTACCGGATCGGCCGCTGCGGAATTAGGCTGCGCCGTTCGCGCTGCTCGCACGCCAGAACGCACTCGTTGCCGAGGCAGCCGGGCTTTCTGGAAGATGAAACCTCGGGGTGGAACGGGTATCCTCGGCGCATGCCCCTGACCCCGATTCTGATCGGCTTTTTCGTGTGCGCTGGCGTGTGCGTGCTGGTCGCGCTGGCCCAAGCCTTCGCGGTACGCCGGCGCTGGCGCGAACGACGCTACATCTCCGCGTGCCACCGCGGACTCTGGGTGCCCGTTTTTCTCTCGTTCGCCGTGCTTGGCGTGGTCTGCGGCTCGGCTCTTCTCGGCTATCGACGGCTCACCACGGAGGCCACGCTGGCCGAGCTTTCCGCGCGCCAGCTCGCTCCGCAGCGCTTTGCGGTCGGTGTCGGATTTCCGGACGGAACGCATCGCAGCGTCGACCTTGCCGGCGACCAATGGCAGCTCGATGCGCGCGTGATCAAGTGGCATCCGCGCGCGGCAATGCTCGGCGCACCGCCGCTGTATCGGATCGAGCGCATCAGCGGGCGCTACGCCGACAGCGCCAAGGAGAGCACACATCCGCGCACCGTGGTCGCACTCGACACGGCCAATCCGCTCGATCTGTATGAGCTGAAGCGGCGTTTTCCGCAGTGGCTGGGATGGATCGATACCAACTACGGCAGTGCCGCCTACATGCCGCTGCTCGATGGCGGCGAGTATCGAGTCAGCCTGTCTGCGCTCGGCGGCCTGGTCGCGCGCCCGGCAAACGCGCAGACCGAGCAGAAACTGCGTGCCGCGGGCTGGTGAAGCGGGTCGCTGCGCACGGCCGGATGGAATCGCCAGGACGAGTCACGCGTGTCGCCCTTGTGATTCGTTGGGTGCCGGAGGATGGAGTGATTGGAATATCCCGGCGCCTACGCCAGAATTGCAGCATAATATTCCTCGTCAAGAGCAAACAAGCCACGGCAGACGAATCTATCCGCTGTAATCTTCGCAGCGGTAAGGTCGCCGAGCGTTGCTGGACACTCGTGTGATCTGACGATCGGGATGTTCGTGGAAGCATTTCTCAGCGCTCAGTTCTGGGTCGCCGTCGGTCAGATCGTCATGATCGACATCCTCCTCGGTGGCGACAACGCGGTGGTGATCGCGCTCGCCTGCCGTTCGCTCCCGCCCGCGCAGCGCACGAAAGGGATCATCTGGGGCACGGCCGGGGCGATCGTGCTGCGCGTGATCTTGATTTTCTTCGCGCTGGCGCTGCTTCAGATTCCTTTCCTCAAGCTCGTGGGGGCGGCGCTTCTGCTGTGGATCGGCGTCAAGCTGCTGCAGCCGGAGCACGAAGGCGGCGGCGGACATGGCGACGTGGCCGCCAGCGACAAGCTCTGGGGCGCGGTGAAAACCGTGATCATCGCCGACCTCGTGATGAGTCTGGACAACGTTATCGCCATCGCCGGTGCCGCCGAGAGCGCGGGCGGCGATCACACGATGCCGCTGGTGATCTTCGGTCTGGTGGTGAGCATTCCCATCATCGTCTGGGGCAGCCAGCTCGTGCTCAAACTGATGGACCGGTTCCCGATGGTGATCACGATCGGCGGCATGCTGCTCGGTTGGATTGCCGGCACGATGGCGGTGACCGATCCCGCAGTTGCGAGTTGGGTGCCGATGAGCGAGGGGGCCAAGCCCGAGGCGCTGGCCAGCGTGCGCTATGGCGCAGGCATCGCCGGGGCGCTGCTCGTGCTGCTGGCGGGCAAGTGGATGGCCGCGCGCGTGCCGGTCAGAGTGGCGGTATCGCTGCCTGCGGCTGCGGCTGCCGCGCCGCTGCGCTTGCAGCGCGTTCTGGTGGCAGTGGACGGCTCGGAGGCATCGGGCGTCGCGTTGCGCCGCGCGCTGAGCCTGCGCGAGACGCTGCGCCATGGCGACGCGCTCGACATGCATCTGGTCAACGTGCAGCGGCCGCTGTCCGGCGATGTGTCGTTGTTCATCCCGGGGAAAACGCTCGATGACTACCATCGCGAGAATAGCGACAAGGTGCTGAGCGCGGCGCGCGAAGCGCTCGGATCGGCAGCAGGTAGCGTGCACGAGCATCGCTTCGTTGGCGACCCCGGGCCGACGATCGCGGAATGCGCGAGCCAGCTCGGTGCCGACCTGATCGTGATGGGCGCTCGTGGCTTGGGCTCCCACACCGCCGGGCTGCTGGGCTCCGTGACCCAGGCGACGATCGCGCATGCTGGCGTTCCGGTGCTGGTGGTGAAATAGCCGCGCAGATGCGGCGCGACGCTCACGCCCGCCGTTTCACCGAGATTGCCGCGCGCGGGTGGCGCGTTGGCCACCTGTGCGTCCTCGGAGCCGCCTGACCGCCCACTTCTCCCTGCGGGAGCGACTGCACGACGGGTATGTCGCGGCTTGCGCGTTGGAACGCTGTCGTGCAGTTTCTTCCCTTACCCCCAGCCCCTACCCAGGAACCTGCCCGCCGCGCGCGCACACAACGCTCCCCTCTCCCACCGGGAGA
>WYBJ01000029.1 GCA_011525945.1 Burkholderiaceae bacterium
AAGAAGAACCTCCCGTACCGGCCGCTCGAAGACTTCGAGCCTATCACGCTGCTGGCAACGTCCCCTTTCCTCCTGGCCGTGAACCCGCAGGTGAAAGCGGACTCGGTGCGTGCCTTGCTCGCCTTGGCGAAAGCGAACCCCGGCAAGCTCAACTACGCTTCGGCCGGCGCAGGCTCGTCGCTGCACATGACAGCCGAGCTTTTCAAGCACGCGACCGGCGCGAACATCGTGCACGTACCGTACAAGGGCACCGGGGCGGCGCTGACCGATCTCATCGGGGGCCGGGTAGATCTCATCTTCAGCACGATGCCACCGGTGCTGCCGCACCTGAAAGCCGGCCGGTTGCGCGCGCTCGGGGTAACGACGGCAAAGCGCGCGGCGAGCCTCCCCGACGTTCCCACCATCGCCGAATCGGGCGTGCCCGGGTTCGACGTGTCCAATTGGCAGGGGATTCTCACGCCGCGGCATGTAGCGGCTGCCCGCCTAGCCAAGCTCAATCAGGCATCGCTCGCTGCGCTGCGCTCACCCGGCATGCCCGACGCGCTCGCGAAGCAGGGCCTGGAAGCCGCCGGCGGTACGCCGGCGCAGTTTCGCGCCCTGATCGCTGCGGAGATCAAGCGCTACACGGATCTGGTCAAGGCCGCGGGCATACACGTCGATTGATGCCGCCCCTTGCCCGCACGACCGTCCGTGCGACCGCCACACCCGGGAATGCCGCATGACCCCCGCGGCTGCGCCGCTGCTCTTTACGCCGCTCAGGCTGCGCGCGCTCACCGCCCGCAATCGCGTGGTCGTCTCGCCGATGTGTCAGTACTCGTCGAGCGAAGGCGGGCCGAACGACTGGCACCTCGTGCACCTGGGCAAGTTCGCGATGGGCGGCGCCGGCATCGTCTTCTGCGAGGAGACCGCAGTCGAAGCGCGCGCGCGCAAGACCTACGGCTGCGCCGGCATTTACAGCGACGCGCACATGCCGATGTACCGGCGCATCACCGATTTCCTGCGCGCGCAGGGCGCGGCGGCGGGTATGCAACTCGGGCATTCGGGGCGCAAGGCCTCCTGCGGCCCGCCGTGGACCAACTTCAAGCCGCTCACCGATGCCGATGCAGCCGAGGGGCAGCCCCCCTGGCGCGGCGTTGCGCCGAGCGGCATCGCGGCGCGTGCCGACGCGCCGGCGCCGATGGAGCTCACGACCGGCGAGATTCGCGCGCTGCTCGGTGCCTGGCGCGATGCGACCCGGCGCACGCTCGACGCCGGCTTCGATGTGCTCGAGATTCACGGTGCGCACGGTTACCTGATTCATCAGTTCCTCTCCCCTCTGGCGAACCGGCGCCGCGACGGCTACGGCGGCGACATCGAAGGGCGCATGCGTTTTGCGCTCGAAGTGACCGAAGCGGTGCGAACGGTCTGGCCGGCCGACAAACCACTCTTCTTTCGCGTCTCCGCGGTCGACGGTGAAGGCGGAGCGTGGAACCTCGACGATACCGTCGCGCTGGCAAGAGCGCTCAAGGCGCGCGCGGTCGATGTCGTCACGTGCTCGTCGGGCGGCATCAACGGCCCGCTCAACATGGCGATCGTTCCGCGGCTGCCCGGATACCAGGTGCCCTACGCCGAGCGCGTGCGGCGTGATGCTGGCGTCATGGCGTGTGCGGTCGGCCTCATCACCGACCCCGCGCACGCGGAACAGGTGCTGCAACGCGGTCAGGCGGATCTGGTCGCACTCGCCCGCGAGCTCATGTACAACCCGAACTGGCCGGTGCACGCGGCACGCGCGCTCGGCGTGACGGACTACCTGAAGCTCCTGCCGCCGCAGTATGCGTGGTGGCTCGAGCGCCGGGAGAAGATCCGTGAGATCACGCCGCTCGAGCCGCCCCGCGAGACGGGCAAATGAGCGCCGAGCCGCTGCGGCGAGCGACAATTCGATGAGGGAACGAGAGTGGCCAAGGCAAGCCGAGGACAAAAGCGCGTCAGGATCGCCGTCGACATCGGCGGCACGTTCACTGACGGCCTGGCGGCGCTGTCGCCGGGCGAGCGCATCTGGGTCGCAAAGACGCTGACCACGCCACGAGACCCGGGCGAGGCGGTCTCCACGATCGTCGTCGAGCTGCTGCGGCAAATGACCGCGGCAGGCAAGCTCGGCGGCGGTGGCGCGCGGGTCACCGAAGTCGTCCACGGCACGACGCTGGTGACGAACACGCTGATCGAGCGCAAAGGCGCGGCGACCGGCCTCATCGTCACCAAGGGCACACGCGACGTGCTGGACATCGGGCGCGAGTGGCGCTACGACCTCTACGACCTGAATCTCGCGATTCCGCAGCCGCTGGTCGCGCTCGACAAGCGCCGCGAGGTCGACGCAAGGGTGGACGCGAGCGGTGCGGTGATCGCCGCCCTCGAAGACACCGAGCTCGAGCGCCTGCTCGACGAGGTCGATGGACTCGGCGTGACTTCGGTGGCGATATGTCTGCTGCACGCGTATGTGAGCGATGCGCACGAGAAACAGATCGCGGCGGCGCTGCATCGTCGCTTTCCCGCTATGGCGGTATCGCTCTCGTCGGGCATCGCACGCGAAATCCGCGAGTACGAGCGCATGTCGACCACGGCGGCCAACGCCTACGTGCAGCCGCTGGTCGCGCGCTATCTGCGCAACCTCGACAGCCGCGTGGATGCGCTCGTGCCGGACGTGCCGCTACGCATCATGATCTCGAGCGGGGGCTTCACCTCCGGCGAAGCGGCGGCGCAGACGCCGATTCTTCTGCTCGAATCGGGTCCGGCGGGCGGCGTGCTATCGGCGCTCAACACCGCGCGCGCAAACGGTATCGACCAGATCCTCGCCTTCGACATGGGCGGCACAACCGCGAAGGCGTGCGTTGCAGTCGGCGGCGAGCCGCTGATCGCTCATAGCTTCGAGGCGGCACGCGTGCATCGCTTCAAGCGCGGCTCGGGTCTGCCCATCCTCATCCCCAGCATCGACTTGATCGAGATCGGCGCCGGCGGCGGATCGATCGCGCACGTCAACGATCTGGGGCTGCTCAATGTCGGCCCCGAAAGCGCAGGAGCCGATCCGGGGCCCGCGTGCTACGGACAGGGCGGCAATGAGGCGACCGTGACCGACGCCGATCTCGTCCTCGGCTACCTCAACCAGGACAATTTCCTCGGCGGCGAGATGAAGCTGCGCGTCGATCTCGCGCAAGCGGCACTCGCAAAACTCGCCGCGAGGCTCGACCTTTCGGCCACTGCGGTCGCGTTCGGCATCTGCGACATCGTGAACGAGAACATGGCCGCGGCGGCGCGCATCCACATCGCCGAGAAGGGGCACGATCCGCGCGCATTCGCTATGGTCGCCACCGGCGGCGCGGGGCCCGTGCACGCGGTGGAGGTGGCGCGCAAGCTGCGCATTCCGCGCGTGCTCGCCACCATTGCGGCGGGCGCCGGCTCGTGCCTCGGATTGCTCGCAGCACCCGCGCGCGTGGATCGGAGCTGGTCGAACCCGACTCTGGTGCGTGACATCGACTGGCCGGGTGTGGCGAACGTGTATTCGGAGCTGCGCGCGGATGCCGAACGCGAGCTCGCATCGGCCGGCGCCGCCGGCACCGGCATCAAGTGGTACATCGGCGCCGAGATGCGTTACGCGGGCCAAGGCCACAACGTGGCGGTGACCTTGCCGTGGGCGCGCATCGATCGATCCACGCAAGCCCCGCTCCTGCGCGAGTTCGAGAAGTGCTACCGCCAGCTTTACGGTCACCTGGTGCCGAATGCCGTGGCGCAGGTGATCACGTGGCGCCTCACCGGGCGCTCGCTGGTGAAAAGTCACCGCTTCACCTGGGGTGACGAGCGCGCCGGATCGAAGCCGATCATGCGCGCCAAGCGCGGGATCTTCCTGCCGCTGAAAAAGGCGTTTGCGCCGGTGCCGGTGTACGAGCGCTATTCGCTCGTGCCCGGGACGCGGCTCGCCGGCCCGCTCATTCTGGAAGAACGCGAATCGACGCTGGTCGTACCCGTCCCATCACAGGTCGAGATCCTGCCCGACTACACCGTATCCGTTCTGATGAGAGAGCTGTGAAATGAGCCGTTCGCCAAAACCGAATCGCACCGGCAAACAGAAAACCGCATCGCGGATTGCATCATCGAAATTGCGTGCCGCCTCCTCCCTCACCCCCGACCCCTCTCCCGGGGGGAGAGGGGAGTCGCACATGCGCACGAGACGGGCGGGTTCCGCACGCCCCTCTCCCGAGAGGAGCGCGGAGTTGCGTATGCGCACGAAACGGACAGGCCCCGCACGCCCCTACCCAGGAACCTGCCCGCCGCGCGGGCAAACCACGCGCCCCTCTCCAACCGGGTGAGGGGTTGGGGGTGAGGGAAGAGGCGCCACGCGAGGTTCCAGGGCGCAAGTCGCGATGCGCCATCGTGGCGTCTCTCCCGAGGGGGGAACGGAGTCACGTTTGCGCACGAAACGGGCA
>WYBJ01000230.1 GCA_011525945.1 Burkholderiaceae bacterium
CGCACGATGCAGCCGAGTTGCCAGTTCGTCTCGCCCGGGTGGCGAAAGCCGATCAAAGCGCCGAGCGCGATTCCCTCGCCGGCTTCCTTGGGTAGCGACGCACCCAGACCGGTGGCGCTCTTGTCGCGCAACTCCCAGGCCGCCGCTGCCCGCCGGTCGGCTTCCTCGGCGGCAAGCAGAGCCATCACCGGGTCGAAGCCGAGCACGACTTCGATCGATTCGCCATTGATCTTTTCGCGCTCGCTGCGCCAGGTGGCGCGGCGGAAATCCTGCGACCAGAGCTTCTCGGCCAGGTCGAGAAAGGCGCCGAAATGCAGCGCCACCACCTGACTCGGGGTCGCACCGACCGAAAGCTTGCCGGCATAGAGCTGGCTGCGCGCACGTGCGAGTGTGGCGCCCAGGGGTGCAACGGCGAGGAAGCGGGTGGTATCGGCGACTGCGCTCGCGGGCGCTACGCGCTCGGGCCCTTGGGAGGATGCGAGATCGACCTGGTACCAGTGTGCTTCGGGATCGAAGAACGGCTCGATGCGCAGGTCGCGTGCGGCCGCGGCAAGCCAGCGCTGCGCCAGCTCCATCTGCGGCGGCGTGAGGATGCCCACGTTCAAGGTAGAAAGCAGCATGCAGTGCCCGAAGGCGTCCATGCAGCTCAGCTCCTCGCCGATCACCTTGCGCTCGAGGCCACGCGATTCGAGCACGCGCACGAGCTGATTGGCCTGCTGCCAGCTCGAAGGCTGCGCCGCGGTCTGCTCGAACGCATGCCACTTGATCTCCTCGGCGCGCGCGCGCAGCGACCCCAGCGCGAGCTCGGCGCATCGCATCTGGTCCTCGGGCAAATGCGGACCGTCGATCAGCCGTAGCGCGGCTTGCGCGAGCGCATTGGCGATGCGCCGGTGCAACATCTGCGCGCCGCGAATCACGGCCAGGGTCAAGCCGGCGCCGGCGCGTCCCTCCAGCACCACGTTCAGGATTTGCGCGTGGTGCTCTTTCGCTGCGCGTTGCAGCCGCGCGAGGACGAGCACGTGCGCCGGATCGAAGGGCTTCGTGTCCGGCGCCACCTCGAACAGCGCCAGCACCCGGTCGAATGTGGGCCTCGAGTCGTCGTTCAAGGCGGTCACGGTGCCCTCGTTGGCGGCGACATGTCGGGCAACGCTGGCGCTCATCGACTCTTGCGGCGTTGGCGTCCGGAGTAGGTGGCCATGAGCTGATCGTGCATCTCGCTCGCGAGCAGGTGCGCGGTGAAGTCGAGCGGCACGCCGAGCCAGCGCTCCACCAGATCGTCAGGTATGGTTTCGCTGCCGTCCGCCTCGCCGTAGAGCGGATTGCTGGCATCGATCTGTTGCCCGAGCGTGCGAATCGCTACCCAGTTGTCGTCCTGGCCGAAGGCGCTGCGATACGCGAGCACCAGGCGCTGGTAGCGCTCCGGCATGTTCTCGCGCCGGTAGATCGCGAACAACGCCTGCCACGGGCGCGTACTGTCCTTGCGCGCCGCTACGGCCATCTCCAGCAGGTCGATCGCCTTGAAGATGTCGTTGTCTTCCATGTAATGGGTGCGTGCTTGCTGCACGATCTCTTCGGGCGAGGACAACGCTACCACGCGCTCGGCAGCCGGTTCGAACTGCTGCGTGAGATGAAATTCGCGCGTCATGGCGGCACCCGGGAGCGTGGCGTGCTGGCTGGTGGCAGTCCCGGGGAGCGGCAAAGAGTCCGTGGTGGGCGGCGGCACCCACTCGGCGGTCTGATCGACCATGCGCGGATGGGTCGTTTCCCATTCGGTGGTGTCGGCCGGGCGCACCGCTTGCGCCAGCACCGGCACCTCCTGCGTCCTCAGGTGCGCGGGCGTTTCTTCGAACACGGTATCGGCACTGGTATCGGCGCGCGCCGTCTTTGCCGGCGCCGGTTGGAAGGTCGGCCGGCGCCGCCGGCTGATCGCAGCCGCTCCGAGCAACAGGACTGCGATTCCACCCGCCACCTTCCAATCGAGCAGCAGATCCAGAACGCTCTGGCTGCGAGGGCTGCCGTTAGCCGGCGTGACCGCCGGCGCGCTCGACACGGCGGCAGCCGCTCGCGATGGCGCGGGCGGGGCTGCCGCGGCGGGCTGTATAGCGCTCGATCGGGTCGGTGTGGCGGCCGACGCACCCGGTGTGGCGGCCGCGGGCGCGGCAGCGCTCGCCACAGTCGCCGAAGCGTGCGTCGCCGGTGCCTCGGGCGCGGTATTCGATCGATCCGGCGCGGCTGCGAGCCGTTGTTCGAGTTGGGCCTTCAATAGTTCCGCTTGCTTCTGCAGCAAAGCGAGCCGATCTTCCAGCGCGAGCAACGCGGCGGCGTGATCGTCGCTGCGTGCGCGCAGATCGGCGATCCGGCGCTGAGGCTCGGGCGCGGCCGGCCTCGCCGCTGCCCCGCTCGGCGCCGCTGCTGCCGCGACCGCACTGGCCGGCGTCGCTGCGGCGCCCGTTGCCGATCGCGCCGGGGCCGTGCTGCGCGCCGCGGGCGCAGCGCCTGCGCCGCGCAGCGTTGACGTTCCCGCATCGGCAGCGGGAGATTTGACGGTGCGCGTCGGAGCGACGGCGCGGCGGGGTGGCTGCGGCCGCGGCTCGGTTGCAGCGGCGCGTCGCGCGATGGGCGCTGCGGGCGTCGAGACGGAGGCCGTTGCGGGCACGCTTGGCATTGTCTCGGGCTGCGAAGCGCTCGCATCGAGCACGATGAAATCACGGCTGACCGGGTTCTCGCAGCCGACCTGGAGGCGCAGCCCCACCGGGCTTGTCACCGTCCCGACCGTCTCGATAATGACGGTGTCGGCCGACCCGGTGCGAATCCGCACCCCTTGCAGGGGTTGTGCACCCGCGGGTGCGTTCGGATTCGGCACCACCCGGATGCACCCCGGATCGAGGATCCCGTCGGGGGTGCTCACCGGCACGGCGCCGAAGAATCGCTCGCCCAGCGACGAGCGAACGTCGAGCGGGCCGATACTCTGGCCGAAGCTCGCATCCGGCAGCAGCGCGAGCGCCAGCGCCGTGGCCGCGGCGAGCGACTTGAGCCGCAATTCACGCGGCGGCAGCCCCGGGCGCAATCGAAACAGGATCGCCGCCGAGCTCGGTTCGAATCGGGTATGCAAGACGATGCCGTTCATGGTTCGAGGCCCTCGTGGACGCTTCGCTCGGAGGCGGGACCAAGGCCGAATCTTCGTTAACGTCAGCTATCGCCGCAAATTCAGCGATCGGGACTTGGTCGAGCCCAACGCGGTCGCGCAATGCTACGGCTCGGATGATAACGTCGGCAGCAGGATGCATGCCAGTTGGCTGGGGGGATTCAAGTCCCGCGACCGGCATCCGATACCGGATTCACCACAACGCGGTGTGCCGGCACCGGGAGGGCATCATGCAGATCAGCGAAGCGGCCCGCGCGCAGGCGGGCGCGTGTTGGCGACCCGCCGCAGGCCAAGGCAAAGGGTGCGAGACCGATCGCGCCGAGCGCGCCGGTACGGCGCCCGGATCGCGCAGCGCACAGTCGCCCGCGGCGGCCGAAGCTGCGGCCGTAAGCGCAACGCACGTGCGCAAGGCGGGCGGTGCGATCGAGCTCGTGACGCAGGACGGCGATGTCGTACGCATTGGTCTGCGCAGTCGCCAGCTCGAGCGCGTCGTCATGGCGGGCACACACGACGCTGGCGGCAGCACGCTCGCTGCGCGTATCGTGACCGAGCACAACACCCGGCTCAAGGTCGAGGTGCGCGGCGAGCTCGACGCCGCCGAGCTCACGGCGATCGAGGGTTTCGTCGACGGCGTGAACGCGCTCGCGAGCGAATTCTATGGCGGCGACGCCGAGGCAGCGTTTGCGGCTGCGGCGGGCTTGCAGGCCGATGCGCAGGAGATCGCGCGCTACTCGGTGAAGCTCTCGGTGAGCGAGCGCTACGAGGTGCGAGCGAGCTTGCAAAGGCGTGCGCCGCCCGCATACCCTGCGCCGCCTGTTGTGGAGGCACGCACGGTCGGGCAGACGGTGCAACCGCCATCGGCCGGCGCGCCGCAACCGCAGCCGGCTGCAGCTGGCGCGCAAGCCGGCGTCGCGCCTCGCTCTGACGCAAGCGCAGCGCCCGCAAGCCCGGTGTCAGCGCCGAGCGGCAAAAGCGCAACGGTTGCGGACGCGCGCATCGTGGATGGTTCGCCGGCCGAGCCGGCATCGGGCGCGTTCGCCAGCATGCATCAGTTCCTGCAGCGCGTGCTGGCTGCGAGCGACGCTCCGTTGCGGGCGTACGGAGTCGCGCTCGAGTGGGGTGTGAGAATCGAGCTGACCGCGGCGTTGATCGAGGCCGCGAAGCCCGATGTCCAGCCACACCCGGGTGCGGACCTGCTCGCGAACGTACTCGTTGGCGCCGCGAACGCAGCGCACAACGCCGCCGGCCCATCGCTCGATGTCAGCGCGTGAGGGCTGCTAAGCGAGCGCTCTCACGCGTGGCCCGGGATGCAATGCTCGAATGGCGGCAACCGGAAGCAGGCGCGCCCGGTTGCCGAGCATGTAGCGATCAGCTCTCCTCGCAGAACTTGGTGACCGGCACCGGCTCCTTCGCGCCCTTGCCTTCCCAGAAGATCAGCTTCTGGTCAAGTCCCTTGGACGTGAGGTAGTTCGCCACCGCCTTCGCGCGTTCCTCGGAGAGGTTGGGGCTCGCGTTCTCCGCTTCGAAGCGGTCGGTGTGCCCGGCGATGATGATCGAGCCCACCATGACCTTACGCTTGGTGATCGTGGCGACGAGCTTGTCGAGATCCTGCTTGCCGCCGTCCTTGAGCACCGCGCTGTCCACGTCCCATGCACTGTTACCTTGCGCGAGCGCGGTCAATTGCAGGTTCAGGTATTGCGGCTTGGCCTTCTTGGCCGGCGGCGCCTTGGCTTGCTCACCAGGCTTGGGCTTGGGCGCGGGCTTGAGGGTGCGGCCGCCGACCTCGACCACCACGCGTCGATTCGGTTGCAGGCACTCGCTCAGTTCCTTCGACGGCGTGCCAGCACAGCCGGACAAGAAGGCGAAGGCGGACGCCAGGGCACCGACCATTATCGTATTACGCATGATTCCTCCGATCATTGACAGGACAATTGAGTGGGCAATTGGGCGTACAGGCTTCGCGGCATCCAGTCTCCTCTGCAAGGGTGCGGGAAGTATGGTCTTGTGTCGGCTTGCGATGCGACAACGGCGGCCGTTCGCTGCACAAAGCGAAGTGTAAAGCATTGCGCGGGTCGCAGGGAGGCGCATTGAATCCAGCATATGGTCTGGATCGCAAGAGCATTCTTGGCCTTGCGTTCTTTCCCGGTGCAAAATGGGCTGTCGTGAAACGTAGCGCACGCTGGAGAGAGCACATCATGAAATCGAAAGTCACGCTGGTCGAACCGACGGCGCCCGCGCAAGCACGGGCTGGCGCCGCGATCTCGCGCTTCGACGATCTGCAAGGCAAGGTGGTCGGGTTCATCGACAACGCCAAGCCCAACTTCGGGGATCTGGTCGCCGAGATCGGGACGCTGCTGACCGAGCGCCACGGTGTCGTGCGCGTTGTGACGCATCGCAAGCGTTCGGCGTCGTTGCCGGTCGCGCAAGAAGCGCTGGAGCGTATTGCCGCGGAATGTGACCTCGTCATCGCCGGCTCCGGCGATTGAGGGTCGTGCACGTCGTGGAGTGTCCACGACAGCATCGAGGCGGCCAGACGCGGCAAGGCGGCTGTCACCATCTGTTCGAGTGCGTTCGAGACGCTCGGCCGCGCCCAGGCACGCGCGCTCGGCAATGCCGATTTACCCATATTGCTGGTCGCACATCCGTTCGGCAACCGCAATCGCGACGAGATCCGGGCGATGGCAGCGCAGTGCGTGGATCAGTTGCTGGCGCTCGCCCGCGGAGCCGACCTTCCCGGGGTTGCGCGTAGGCCCTCGTCTGATACCGCGCCTGCGTTGCAGCGCTGTGTGCGGCATGAAGTAAGCGACGATCTGGAGGCGATCCAGGCGCTCGTACGCGAGCGCCGCTGGGGTGACGGATTGCCGGTGATACCGCCGACGCTAGAGCGCGTCGAGCGTATGCTCGCTCACAGCGGCCATTCGCCGCAGACCGTGGTTGCATCGATCGCACCGGGATACGGCGTGGCGAGCCTGGAGGGCATTGCCGCCAATGCCGTGATGGCCGGCTGCGCGCCGCAGCATCTGCCGCTCGTGGTGGCGGCGGTCGAGGCGGTAACGCAGGCGCAATTCAACCTGCAGGGCATCCAGGCGACGACCAATCCGGTGGCGGTCTGGGTGCTGGTGAACGGACCGGGTGCGCGCCACCTCGGCGTCAATGCCGGGATCAATTGCCTCGGCCAGGGCGCCTGGGCGAGCGCGACACTCGGGCGCGCATTGCGCCTGGTGTTGCAGAACGTCGGCGGCGCGCTCCCGGGCGAGATGGATCGTGCAACGCACGGGCAACCGGGCAAGTACACGTTCTGCTGCGCCGAGAACGAAGCGGCAAGCCCGTGGGAAGCGCTGCACGTGGAGCGCGGCTTTCGGCCCGACGCGACCACCGTCACCGTGGTCGGCGCCGAAGGCACGATGAACATGAATTCGCACGCCAAGGATGCCGATCAGCTGCTCGAGGCGTTCGCGCAAACGATGATGCATCCGCCGAGCAACGAATACACGCACGGCGGCGAGCCCTGGTTGATCCTGGGCCCGGAGCATGCCGAGGTCCTCAAACGGGCCAGCCTGTCGAAGGCCGACGTGAAACGCGCGCTGTGGTTGCGCTCGCGCATGCCGGCCGGGCGCATGACCGATCGCGATCGTGCGCGCGTGCTCGATTCGCGCCCGGACGAATTCCCACGGGTCGAGCCCGATACGCTATTGACGATCGCGCCCCGGCCCGAAGACATTCAAGTCATCGTTGCCGGCGGCCCCGGCACGCATTCGATCTACGTGCCAAGCTTCGGCAATACGCGCGCCGTCACCGTCGAGGTCGCGAGCCGCTAACCGCGCAAGCGCGCGCAGCTTCACCTTGTCGAGCTTGCCGGTGGCGGTGTGCGGGAGCGCGGCAACGACCTCGACCGCATCGGGCAACCACCAGCTCGCCACTTTCGGCCGCAGGTGCTCGATGAGACTTCGAGGCTCGATCTCGCGTCCTTCCTTTGCAACCACGACGAGCAGCGGGCGCTCGCCCCATTTCGGATGCGGGACGCCGATCACTGCGGCCTCGGCCACGTCGGGATGGCCGACGGCGAGGTTTTCGAGTGCGACGGACGAGATCCACTCGCCGCCCGATTTGATTACGTCCTTGGCGCGATCGGTGATCTGCATGTAGCCGTGCGCGTCGATGGTGGCGACATCGCCCGTATCGAAGTAGCCCTCGTCATCGAGAATGCCCGCATCGGCGCGGAAATACGCGCTCGCCACGGCCGCCCCCGCGACTTTCAGCCGGCCGAACGTCTTGCCGTCCCAGGGCAGGCGCCGCCCTGCGTCGTCGGTGATCTTCATCTCGACCGTGAACGGCGCGAAACCCTGCTTGCACTTGAGATCGATGAGCGCTTCCCCGCGCAGATGGGCAACCGAGGGCTTGATCGAGCCGATGCTGCCGACCGGGCTCATCTCGGTCATGCCCCAGGCATGGAAGACTTCGATGCCTCGCGCCTCGAATGCCTCGATCATCGAGCGCGGCGCCGCGGCGCCGCCGACCACCAGGCGCCGCAGGCTCGTGAGGGGTTGCTGCTCCTTTTGCAAGTACTGCAGCAACATCGCCCACACGGTGGGGACGCCTGCTGTACACGTGACTTGCTCGGACTCGAGCAGCTCGTAGATCGAAGCGCCATCGAGCTGTGCTCCCGGCAGAACGAGCTTCGCGCCGGTCATCGGCGCGGAAAACGCGATCGACCATGAATTGGCGTGGAACAGCGGCACGACCGGCAGGATGACCGAGCGCGAGGCGAGTCCGAGCGCGTCGGGCGCGCACATCGCCATCGAATGCAGCACGTTGGAGCGATGCGAATAGAGCACGCCCTTGGGGTCGCCGGTCGTGCCCGAGGTATAGCAAAGTCCGGCGGCTGCGCGCTCGTCGACACCGACCCAGGCGAAGTCGCCGTCGACTTCATCGATCCAGTCTTCGTAGGCAATCGCGTCGCGCAGCCGCGTGTCCGGCACGTGCGCCCGATCGGTGAGGATGACGTAGCGCTCGACCGTCGCGAGCTTGTCCGCGAGCGACTCCAGCAGCGGCACGAACGTGACATCGGCGAGGAGCAACCGATCCGCGGCATGCGTGACGATCCAGGCGATCTGCTCGGGAAAAAGGCGCGGATTCACGGTGTGATAGATCGCGCCCGCGCCGGCGATGCCGTACCAGGCTTCGAGGTGGCGGGCGCTATTCCAGGCGAGTGTCGCGACCCGGTCGCCCGGCGCGATGCCCGCACGCACGAGCCGCTGCGCGACCTTCAGCGCCCGGGCCCGGATCGCGGCGTAGTCGCTGCGTACGATCGACCCCTCCACCGAGCGGGTCACCACTTCGCGGCTGGCGTGCTGACACGCGGCGTAATCGATGATGCGCGAGATCACGAGCGGCCAGTGCTGCATCAATCCGAGCATCGATGACTCC
This sequence comes from Burkholderiaceae bacterium, assembly GCA_011525945.1. Classification (GTDB taxonomy): domain Bacteria; phylum Pseudomonadota; class Gammaproteobacteria; order Burkholderiales; family WYBJ01; genus WYBJ01. The sequence continues at coordinate 8,573 of WYBJ01000230.1, forward strand.
TTTGCGTTCAGCATAGCGCGGATTCGCTTTCGTGCGTATCGTTGCTGCGCACGAACCCAGCGTGTTAGGGTCGCCGGATGGCGGCCCACGCCGCCGTTCATGCCAGGACCGGCAAGCGGAGAAGGCCATGCCCGAATCGAAGCATCACGTAGTTCCCGACTATCCCGGCCTGGTCTGCGAAGCGAACGTCATGATCGCGATGCGCGACGGCGTGCGCCTCGCCACCGATATCTATCGGCCGGCGTGCGACGGGGAGGCGGTGACCGAGGCGCTGCCGGCGATTCTGGAACGTACGCCCTACGGCAAGACGTGTGTCTCGCGCTCCGAGATCGATCGCGGCGAGACCGAGGCGCGGCCGCGCGCCGACGTCGCCGCGTGGTTCGTGCGCCGCGGCTACGTCGTCGTCTACCAGGACTGCCGCGGTCGCTACGATTCGGAAGGCCAGTTCGTGAAGTATCTGCAGGACGGCGAGGACGGTTACGACACGATCGAATGGATCGCCCGCCAGCCGTGGTGCGACGGGCGCGTCGCGACCATGGGTTTGTCTTACGCAGCGCACACGCAGGTGTCCGCCGCGTGCCTCGCGCCCGGGGCGCTGGCGGCGATGGTGGTCGACTGCGGCGGATTTTCGAATGCGTATCGCTCGGCGATACGCAATGGCGGCGCGTTCGAGATGAAGCAGGTGACGTGGGCGTTCAACCAGGCGTGCGAGAGTCCGCTCGCCAAGTCCGACGCGGTGGTGCGCGCCGCGCTGGCGCAGGAGGATTTGCGCGCATGGTTCAAGGCGATGCCGTGGAAGCGCGGCCACACGCCGGTGCGGCACGTGCCCGAGTACGAGGACTATCTGTTCGAGCAGTGGACCCACGGCACGTTCGACGACTACTGGCGCCAGCTCGGCATCTATGCCGAGGGCTGGCACGAGCGCTTCGCCGACGTGCCGCAGATCCACATGTCGAGCTGGTACGACGCCTACGTGCCAACGGCGCTGGAGAATTACCGCGGGCTCAGAGCGCGTAAGCGTTCGGCGATGCAGCTCATCATGGGGCCGTGGACACACGGCGATCGCAGCCGCAGCTGGGTGGGTGATGTCGATTTCGGAGCAGCCGCGACGATCGACGGCAACCTGGCCGTGCACTGGCGCGAGCTGCGCCTGCGTTGGTTCGATCACTGGCTGAAAGGACGCGCCAACGGGGTCGAACGCGAGCCCGCGGTGCGCCTGTTTCTCATGGGCGGCGGATCGGGACGGCGCGATGCGGCCGGGCGCATGCAGCACGGCGGGCGTTGGATCGCAGCCGACGATTGGCCGCTGCCGCAAACGCGTTTCGTGCCTTACTACCTGCACGCCGATGGAACACTCGCGCCCGAGTTACCGGCGGTCGACGCCGCGCCGATCTCGTTCGACTACGACCCCGACGACCCGGTGCCGACCATCGGCGGCCCGCTCACCTCGGGCCGGCCGGTGTTCGAGGGCGGTGCGTTCGACCAGCGCGAAGACGAGCGCTTCTTCGGCTGCACGCGCTTCGGGCTGCCGTTGGCGGCGCGCCGTGACGTGCTCGTGTTCCAGACGCCGCCTCTGGCCGAGGATGTCGCCGTGATCGGCCCGCTCGTCATCCGGCTGTACGTGAGCTCGACCTGCGTCGACACCGATTTCACCGCCAAGCTGATCGACGTGCACCCGGCCAACCCGGACTATCCGCGGTCATTTGCCATGAATCTGGCTGACGGCATCCTGCGCGTCCGCTACCGCGATTCTTGGGAGAAACCCTCGATGATGACACCCGGCACGGTGTACGAGATCGCGATCGAGCCGTATGCCACGTGTAATCTCTTCAAGGCGAACCATCGCATTCGGGTCGATATCTCGTCGAGCAATTTCCCGCGCTACGATCTGAACTACAACACCGGCGAGCCCGAGGGCGCGGCCGTGCGTAAACGCATTGCCACCAATACGGTCCATGTCGGCCGGCTGCGTGCCTCGCACATCGTGCTGCCGGTCGTACCGCTGTCGGCGCTCAACGCCATCTGAGATCGGATCGTCATCCCCAGGCGCGGCGCCCAGGCGATCGAGCGTGCGCCTGGGGCGATCGCGCACAAAGCCGCCTCGAGGTCCGCAGCCTCATTGCTCGTGCTCCCGTACCGTGCGAGCGGGCCGATGCGTTTTTCACCACAGCAGCCGCGGCTGGTTGTAACGCCACGTCTCGAGCATCCAGCAGCAATCGACGATCGCGGCTTTCGCCTGCTGCGGCGACATGACACGAAAACGCGTGCTCGGCGAGCCGTTCGTGCCCCCCCGGGTGGTCATCTCGACGAAGGTCACGTCATTGCCCTGGGTCGTCACCTCGATGCGACCAGCATCCGGCGGGCTGGTGTCGATCACGTTGCGGCCCGGCAGCGCGATCACGCGAAAGAAGGTGCCCGGCAGCGACGAGCCGACCAGGCGACTGTCGACCCAGAGCGTGGTCTCCGGGCCACTCAACGCAAAGCCGGGGCGGTAGATGAAGATCACCGCCTCGCGCGTGACCGGCTCGAAGCGCGTGGCTTCGGCCATGCGTTCGGGCGTTGCCAGGGGCGTGCTGGCGCAGGCGCTGAGCAATGCGAGCGTGCTTACTGCGATGTATGTATGCAGGCGCGGCGCGAATCCTGCGGATCGGAAGCGCATGACGATCGTTTGCGAGTTGAGGTCGAAGCGCCGATTGTAGGCGCAAATCGCGTTCGGGCTCGATGCAGGACGATCGGCGCAGCTCCGGCCGGACGGAGCGGGTAGCTGATCGCTCGGCACGATGCGGCGAGGGGAGCGGTTGGCCTGTCCCATCCGGGTATGGGAAGGGACGCCACTCGAGTCGCACACGCGATGGCACGAAAGCGTGACGGTGCCGGCTGGATCCGCGGGCAACCGGTTCGCGGCCTACCGCTTCGCTTGTCAGGTCGGAGTCTGTCTACGACGGTACGCGATTCCGACCAGGCCGAGCCCGGCCAGCAGCAATGCCCAGCTGTGCGGTTCCGGCACGGGCGCGGGACCGTAGAGGTATTGAATGCCGGCAACATCGTCGGCCTTGGGCAGACGCGTGATCGGCGCCATGCCGTTGCCATCCGGATCGGCCCAGTAGCACTGACTGCTGCTAGCCCCGCCGCACATGAGCGCGGCGGGCACGTCGGTGTGGTCGAGGCCCAGTGTGTGGCCGATCTCGTGTGCCGCCAAGCCTTGGAAGTCGTTGCGGTACGAGCCTCCGCCGGGAGGGAAGAGGTTGTACGCACTGCCTTCGCTGCCGGAAGCGACGAAGAACGAAATATCACTACGTGCATTGAAGATGAGGTCGCCTTCGAGCGTGGTGCCGCCGTTGGGTGGCGCGGCGAATCCGTTGGCCGCGGAGAAGCCGTCGATCTCGAAGGCGCCAATGCGGATATCGCCGAGGACCTGACCGGGACCAGGGGCGGGCGCATAGGGTGCGCTAAACGGCCTGCCGTCATCCACACCCACGTACTGAAACTGCACATTGGCCACCGCCGACCAGGCGTCGAACGCACCTTGCAGCATGGCAAGCGCCGCCGCCTGGCCGCCCACCTGAGCGAAGACGCTCGCCAGATTCGAAGTGCCGGTGATGTAACTCGGTGCGCTCGCATCGAGCCCGGTGCCGTCGGGCATCAGGCTCCACGTCACGGTACCCCCGGGGGTGCCAACGGTGTTGTTGCCCCACTTACTTGCCTGGTCGCCGCCGAGAGAGAACACGCTGAACGCGCTTGCCGAAGCGCTGATGCACGCCGTGGCGGCGAATACCGTCAACTTTCCGCGAATGTGCATGGTGGCCTCCCGATCCTTCTTTGCGCCGAACCTTCACCCTCGAGCCTGCTCGCATGCGGCGAGCCGATGCAAAAGCTTAGCTGTGCGCAAATAGTGCGCAACAGGAACTATGTCATATGCGTAGCGAGGCGGGCTAGCGAGCGACAGAAAGGGTGCTCGCATGCGACGTACGGCTAGTTACAGGCAAGGTGGTGCTCGCGCATCGTCCGATGCAGGCGGGTCTGGCGGTCCGGCGCCGGACCGCCGATGGTGCAGACGCCGGCGTGGTCACGGCTCTCGTGCTAACGCGCCTAGGCCGGCAATCAGTGTGGCTAGCGCCGGTGACGCGCTTGCACACGACGGATGACCCGAGTCGCTCCGGCTATTTCACCTTCGCCATCCCGAGGGCGTGCATCGACTGCTTGATCTCGGCGTATTCGCGATCGAGCCGGCGGCGCGTCTCGGCCGCATCGGTGTAGGCGTCGACCCAGAAGTTGGCGGCGAGATCCTGCTTCCACTCGGGTGTCTGCGCCACCTTGCGCAAGACATCTTCCCAGTACGCGACTTGCGCAGCCGGCAGGCCCTTGGGTCCGAGCACCCCACGCCAGCCCGAGGCCGTCATGTCCACGCCGGCTTCCTTCCAGGTCGGCACATCGGCAAACGGACCCCACAGGCGCTTCGGCCCGGTGATCGCGAGCACCCGTATGCGGCCTGCGCGCAGGTGCGGCAGCACGTTACCCAGGCCGGAGTGCGTGACATCGACGTGCCCGCCCAGGAGCGCCATTGCGATTTCGGCGCCACCGCTGAAGCTTACTACCTTGAGGCGCTTCACATCGATGCCGCCGGCCTGTAAGGCTCGCAGCAGCGAGAGGTAATTGTCGCCGGTGGGGCTGGCGCTGCCGAACGTGAGCGCGTCGGGCGCCTTGCGTAGCCGCGCGAGCAGCTCCGTTGCCGAGCGCAAAGGAGAGTCCGCGCGCACGTGCACGCCGTAGTACTCGTCCACGAGCAGCGCGAGCGGCGTGAAATCGGCATGGCTGTACGGCGTCAGCCCTGCGATGTGGGCACTCATGGTGATGCTGTTCATGATCATCACCACGTGGCCGTCATTGGAGCTCGAATGCAACTGCGTAAGCGCAAGCGTGCCGCTGCCGCCGGGCCGATTGACGATCACGATCGGCACGTCGATCAGCTTGTGCGCGTGCAGGATGCGACTCAGGGTGCGGGCTGCGCGATCGCTGGTGCCGCCGACCGCGTTGGGAACGATGAACATGACCGGGCGGCTCGGTTTCCAGCCGCTCTGCGCGAAAGCCGGCGCCGCGATGGCGAGCACGATCAGCAGCGCCATCGTCGTCCATCGTAGCGCCGCGGCGGTCATCGTGCGAAGCAACGGAGTCATCGTGAACAGGTCCCAGTATGCCACCATGCAATAATGCCAGAAGTCCAATCGGTGGAGTGATACGCATGCAGGAGCTGCTGTTTCACGACGCGACCGTCATCAGCATGGATCGCAACCGCGCGATCCATGAGCATACCTCGGTTGCGGTTCGCGACGGCCGCATCGCCGAGATGGGGCCGGCGGCAAACCTGCGGGATCGGTATCGCACCGCAAGGATCATCGACTGCCGCCGCAAGGCGGTTATGCCGGGCATGGTGGATCTGCACGGCTATCTCGGCGGCAGCCTGCTCAAGTCCGCCGGGCAGAACCTGAGCGGCGGCGCGCGCCGTGCGATGCTGGAGAACCTGCTGCCGGACTACACCGACGAGGCATGGTGGCAGGCCGATGCCCAGCTCAACGCGCTCGAGCGCCTGAAGATGGGAACCACCTGCATGTTCTCGATGATGGGCGGCAACGGCACACGTACCGACGACGTGGCGTTCACGCGGATTGCCGCGCGCGAGCTCGAACGCATCGGGCTGCGTACCCGCATCGGGCTCGGCCCGGCGCGCCCGCCCTGGCCGCGCCGCTTCACGTATTGGCGCGACGGCGTGAAGACCGAGCGCATGGTGAGTTTCGACGAGATCATCGGCAACTGCGAGCGTTTGTTATCGGAGCACAAGCAAGGAGGAGGTGCGGGCATCGTCGACTATGGCTTGGCGCTGTCGCGCATCGGCAATCGCAACGAGCACGATCCGGTGTGGTCGCCGGAGCGCGAGCAATGGGTGCGCAAGCAGGCCGAGGCCATCTTGCACTTGCAGCGCAAGCACGGCGTGACTTTCTGGACGCACATGTACGGCAACGCCATCGAGTATGCGCACGACGAGAAGCTCGGCCTGCTGGGACCCGATACCGTCCTGTCGCACTGCACCGGCATATCCGAGCGCTCGATCGCCATCCTGCGCGACACCGGCACGCATGCGGCGCATCACCCGCGTGCCGCGCGCATCTATACCTACCCGGGCCGCTGCCCCGTTCCCGAGCTGATCGATTCCGGCGTCACCGTGGCGCTGGGTTCGGATTCGCCGTCCACCCACAATTGCGACCTCTTCATGGACATGAAGGCCGCGATCGATCAGCAACGCATTCATTTCAAGGATGCAAACGTCCTGCAACCAGGCAAGGTGCTCGAAATGGCGACCATCGACGGCTGCAAGGCGCTCGGACTCGATCGCGAACTCGGTTCGGTGGAGGTCGGAAAGAAGGCCGACCTCATCACGATCGATCTGTTTCAGCCGCACCTGTACCCGCTCGACATGCTGGTCTACCGGCTCGTCTACAACGCTACCGGCGCCGACGTAGCCGACGTGACGGTCGGCGGCCGGCTGATCATGGCCGATCGCAAGATCCTGACCATCGACGAGGCCGAAGTGCTGGAGCGCGCCCAGGACGTCTACCGCAGTTTTGCCGAGCGTTCTGGCCTGGCCGCGCACACTGCCAATCCGGAACGCTTCTGGGGCGCGTCGCGGTCGCAGTAGGGGCTAGCGGTGTCGTGCTCGTTGCCAGTATTTTCCGCGATCAGTCCTGAGCAGCGATCTCTCCTCCGCTTGACGGCGCGATCGGTCGCCGCGGAAATCGATGCACTCGCGATTCGCTCGAGTCAGTTCACGCTTGCCCCGGAAGCCTTGACGATCGGCGCCCAGCGCGCGACTTCGCTGCGCACGATCTGGCCGAATTCGGCTGGCGTCGTGGGCGCCGCCTGAGCGCCCATGGTAGCGAGCCGCTGCTCGACATCGGGCGCCTTCAGAAGAGCGGCAACCGCCACATTGAGCTTGTCGATGATCGGCGCCGGCGTCGCGGCCGGCGCGAACAGTCCGTACCAGGAAGTGACGTTATACCCGGGCAATCCCGATTCGCTTGCCGTCGGCACTTCGGGCAGGAGCGGCGAGCGGGCGAGACTCGTCACCGCGATCGGCCGCAGCCGTCCCGCCTTCACGTAACCGATGAGAGTGGGCAGTCCTGCCGACACGACCTGGATTTGGCCTGCAACCGCATCGGCGACCGCCGGCCCGGCTCCTTTGTAACCGATAAACGTCATCTTCACCTTCGCCATCGAGTCGATCAGCTCGATCGCCAGGTGATTGGGCGAACCGGGATTCGCGCCGAAGTTGAGCTCACCCGGACGCGCCCGGGCGAGCGCGATCAGCTCTTTCAGGTTCTTCACCGGCAGCGAGGGATGAACGGTAAGCAAGCTCGGAAAGGTCGCGATCTGCGTGACCGGCGCCAGGTCCTTTGCCAGGTCGTAGTTGAGTCTGCGATAGAGCGTCATGCCGATCGCCTGCGGCACGCCGGCGACGAGCAGCGTATAACCGTCCGGCGCCGATTTCGCGACCGCCTCGGCACCGATGTTGCCGCCACCGCCGCCGCGGTTCTCCACCAGGAACGGACGCCCGAGTCGTTCGGTCAGCTTCTGCGCGCAGATGCGCGCGAGGATGTCGGTGGAGCCGCCGGGCGAAAACGGATCGATCATCCGTACCGGGCGAGCCGGATAGTCCTGTGCGTGCGACCACGCAACCGGCAGCATTAGCGCGCCGAGCAGAATGCCCCGAGCAATGGACAGCATGAAGAATCCTCCGTCGATCGACGCTTGCAGTATAGTCCCTGCAGGATACCTTGGAGCTTGCAAGCGATGGGCCCGCTCAATCAGTGCACCGCAACCGAGCTCGGGCGCCTCATCGCCGCGAGGCAGGTGAGCGCCGTCGAGATCGCCGAGGCTTGTCTCGCGCGGATCGAAGCGCGCGACGACGCCGTACAGGCATGGGAGTATGTCGACGCTGAGGGCGTATTGGCCCAGGCACGCGCTTGCGACGGCATCGCGCCGCGCGGGCCGCTGCACGGCATCCCTTTCGGCG
>WYBJ01000231.1 GCA_011525945.1 Burkholderiaceae bacterium
CGGAAGAAGCGGCGAGCTTCGCGCCGGGCGCGCAGGTGGGACCGGACGTGTTCAAGGTCGGCCAGCGCGTCGACGTGGTCGGAACGTCCATCGGCAAGGGCTTCGCTGGTGTCATCAAGCGCCACAACTTCAGCTCCAACCGTGCGAGCCACGGCAACTCGATCACGACGCGCGCGCCCGGCTCGATCGGTCAGGCGCAGGACCCGGGGCGCGTGTTTCCGGGCAAGAAGATGCCCGGACACCTCGGCGACAAGCGTCGCACGGCACAGAACCTCGAAGTGGTGCGTATCGACGCCGAGCGCAAGCTCCTGCTCGTGCGCGGCGCTGTGCCGGGTCATGCCGGCGGCGCGATCACCGTGGCGCCGTCGAGAAAAGCGAGGTCGTGATGGAGCTGCAACTCATCAATGACAAGGGTGAAGCGACGGCGTCGGTGGCCGGTTCGGACGCCTTGTTCGGGCGCGCTTACAACGAGGCGCTCGTACATCAGCTGGTCAAGTCGTACCTGGCCAACGCCCGTCAGGGAACGCGCGCGCAGCGCGCACGTGGCGAAGTCAACAAGAGCACGGCCAAGCCGTGGCGTCAGAAGGGCACCGGTCGTGCCCGTGCCGGCATGGCTTCGAGCCCCTTGTGGCGCGGCGGCGGCAAGATCTTTCCTTCCAGTCCCAATGAGAACTTCGCGCACAAGGTGAACCGCAAGGTCTATCGCGCCGGCATCGCGACCATCCTGTCGCAACTGGTCCGTGAGGGGCGGCTGAAGGTGGTCGAGAGTTTCGCGCTCGATGCGCCGAAGACCAAGCTGCTCGCGACCAAACTGAAGGATATGGGGATCGAGCGCGTGCTGATCGTCACCGACAACGTCGACGAGAACCTGGCGCTGTCGTCGCGCAATCTGATGCACGTGGCGGTGTGTCGCGTGCAGCAGGCCGATCCGGTGAGCCTGGTCGGTTTCCCGCAGGTGCTGGTCACCCGCGCTGCCCTGGCCAAGTTCGAGGAGGTGTTCGCGTGAGTGAGTCCGCCAAACCAGCCGCCAAGCCCGCGGGCGCCGCCCGACAGCAGCGCCTCATGCAGGTGCTGCTTGCGCCCACGGTGTCGGAAAAGAGCACGATGGTCGGCGATAAGCACAACCAGGTGGTCTTCCGCGTCGACCGCGCCGCGACCAAGAGCGACGTGAAGGATGCCGTCGAACTGCTGTTCAAGGTCGAAGTCGAGGGCGTGCAGGTCCTGAACGTCAAGGGTAAACAAAAGCGTGCCGGGCGTTTCATCGGACGGCGCAACAACTGGAAGAAAGCCTACGTGCGCTTGAAGCCGGGGCAGGAAATCAACTTCGCCGAAGGTGAGGGACGATAATGGCGCTGGTCAAAGTCAAGCCGACATCACCCGGTCGCCGCACCTTGGTCAAGGTCGTCAACCGTGATCTGCACAAGGGCCGGCCGTATGCGCCGCTCACCGAACGGCAGAGCCGGCGAGCAGGTCGCAACAACAGCGGCCACATCACGATGCGCCACCAGGGCGGCGGTCACAAGCAGCATTATCGGGTCATCGACTTTCGCCGTAACAAGGACGGCATCGCCTGCCGCGTCGAGCGCATCGAGTACGATCCGAACCGCAGCGCCAACATCGCGCTGCTTGTCTATGTCGATGGCGAGCGACGCTACATCATCGCTCCCAAGGGCATCGCAGTCGGTACCCAGCTTGTCAGCGGACCAGAGGCGCCGATCAAGGCGGGCAATGCGATGCCGCTGCGCAACGTCCCGGTCGGCAGCACCGTGCACTGCGTCGAGCTCCTGCCCGGCAAGGGTGCGCAGCTCGCCCGCTCGGCCGGAACGTCGGTGCAACTGCTGGCGCGCGAGGGCAGCTACGCGCAACTGCGGCTGCGCTCGGGCGAGATCCGGCGCGCGCACATCGACTGCCGTGCCACTATCGGCGAGGTCGGCAACGAAGAGCACTCGCTGCGCTCGATCGGCAAGGCGGGTGCCAAGCGCTGGCGCGGCATTCGTCCTACCGTGCGCGGCGTGGCGATGAACCCGATTGATCACCCGCACGGTGGTGGCGAGGGGCGCACGGCCGCGGCCCAGCCGCCGGTGAGCCCCTGGGGCGTGCTCTCCAAGGGCTACAAGACGCGCAAGAACAAGCGCACCGATACGATGATCGTCCGACGCCGCAACAGCAACAAGGGTTAAAGCTCATGGCACGTTCCGTCAAGAAGGGACCGTTTGTCGATCTTCACCTGGTGAAGAAAGTCGATGCGGCGCGCGCTTCGAACGACAAGCGCCCGATCAAGACCTGGTCGCGCCGCTCCACCGTGCTGCCGGATTTCGTCGGTCTGACGATCGCGGTCCACAACGGCAAGCAGCACATACCGGTGTACGTGACCGAGAACATGGTCGGTCACAAGCTGGGCGAGTTCTCGCACACGCGCACCTTCAAGGGTCACTCGCGCGCCGGCAGCGCGGACAAGAAGTCCGCTCCGGGGCCGAGGAAGTAGCGGACGACAACATGGAAACCACAGCGAAGCTACGCGGCGTGCATCTTTCGGCGCAGAAGGGACGGCTGGTGGCCGATCAGATTCGAGGCATGTCGGTCGACCGTGCGCTCAATGTGCTGCAGTTCAGCCCCAAGCGCGCCGCCACGATCATCCGCAAGGTGGTCGAATCGGCGATCGCGAACGCCGAGCACAACGACGGTGCGGATATAGACGATCTGAAGATCACGCGCATCTGCGTCGAGCGTGGAACGTTCCTGCGCCGCTTCCAGGCGCGCGCCAAGGGGCGAGCCAATCGCATCATGAAGCCCACCTGCCACATTTTCGTGACGGTCGGCGACGGAAGGAATTGACATGGGCCAGAAGATTCATCCGACCGGCTTTCGTCTCGCGGTCAATCGCGGCTGGGCTTCACGCTGGTATGCGAACAACCGCAACTTTGCCTCGATGCTGAACGAGGACGTGAAGGTGCGCGACTATCTGCGCAAGAAGCTCTCGCACGCAGCGGTCGGCAGAGTCATCATCGAGCGCCCGGCGAAGAACGCGCGTATCACCGTGCACAGTGCGCGCCCCGGCGTGGTGATCGGCAAGAAGGGCGAGGACATCGAGGTGCTGCGCACCGAGCTGCAGCGCATGCTCGGCGTTCCGGTACACGTGAATATCGAGGAGATCCGCAAGCCCGAACTCGATGCTCAATTGGTGGCCGATTCCATCGCCACCCAACTGCAGAAGCGCATCATGTTCCGGCGTGCGATGAAGCGCGCGATAACCAACGCCATGCGCTTGGGCGCGCAGGGTATCAAGATTGCCAGCTCCGGGCGCCTGAACGGCATCGAGATCGCCCGCTCGGAGTGGTACCGGGAAGGTCGCGTGCCGCTGCACACGTTGCGCGCGGACATCGATTACGGGTTCGCCGAGGCAAAAACGACTTATGGCGTGATCGGCATCAAGGTCTGGGTGTTCAAGGGCGAGATGATAGGCAAGGGCGATCGTCCGGTCGGTCCGGCCGCGGGTGAGCCGGCCGCCGATACGCCGACGCCGGCGCGACGTCCACGCAAGACGGGAAGCAAGCAAAATGCTGCAACCAGCTAGGCGGAAATACCGCAAGGAGCAGAAGGGCCGCAACAAGGGCATAGCCACGCGCGGCAACAAGGTGAGTTTCGGCGAGTACGGATTGAAAGCACTCGGCCGAGGTCGTCTGACAGCGCGCCAGATCGAGGCCGCGCGCCGCGCCATGACTCGGCACATCAAGCGCGGTGGCCGGATCTGGATCCGCATCTTCCCCGACAAGCCGATTTCGCAGAAGCCGGCCGAGGTGCGCATGGGCAATGGCAAGGGCAACCCCGAGTACTGGGTGGCCGAGATCCAGCCGGGCAAGGTGCTGTACGAAATGGACGGCGTGGATGAAGCGCTCGCCCGCCAGGCGTTGGGCTTGGCCGCATCCAAGCTGCCGATGCGCACGGCTTTCGTTGTCCGGCAACTGGGGGGCTAGCCATGAAGGCCGCGGAACTGAGAGCAAGAAGCGCCGATGATCTGCAGGACGAGTTGACCGAGTTGCTGCGCGCGCAGTTCGGTCTGCGTATGCAGAGAGCGACCCAGCAGCTATCGAACAACAGCCAGCTACGCAAGGTGCGCCGCGACATCGCCCGGGTGCGCACCATTCTGGCCGAGAAGGGGCAAAGGCAATGAACGAAGCCAGCCGTGGGCGCACCCTGAGCGGGCGCGTTATCTCCGACAAGGCCGACAAGACGGTGACGGTGCTGGTCGAGCGCCGCGTCACACACCCGATCTACGGCAAGATCATCCGCCGCAGCGTGAAACTGCACGCCCACGACGAGAATAACCAGTGCCATACGGGCGACATGGTGCTCATACAGGAGTGCCGGCCGTTATCGCGCACCAAGAGCTGGCGCGTGACGGAGTTGCTGGCAAAGGCGCCGAGCGTCTGAGCGCACAAGAACGATGCCGAGCATTTACTTATGCGCTGACGCCTCGCTATAATTGCCAGTTTCCATTCGCGCCGCTTCCGGCCATTCGGCACAGCGGGGCGCTCCTGACCCGGACGGGTTCCAATACTGGCCGCCGTTGAGTGGGCGGACCAAGTTGGAAATATGTTGAGCGGTAGCCAAAGAGAACGAACATGATCCAGATGCAGACCATGCTGGATGTCGCCGACAATACCGGTGCGCGAACGGTGATGTGCATCAAGGTGTTGGGCGGCTCCAAACGCCGCTACGCCGGTATCGGCGACGTGATCAAGGTGAGCGTGAAGGATGCCGCCCCCCGCGGTCGGGTGAAGAAGGGTGAGGTGTACGACGCGGTGGTGGTTCGCACGGCCAAGGGGGTGCGCCGGCAGGACGGCTCCCTGGTGCGTTTCGATGGCAATGCGGCAGTGCTGCTCAACCCTAAGCTCGAGCCGATCGGCACGCGTATCTTCGGGCCGGTGACCCGGGAGCTGCGCACCGAACGGTTCATGAAGATCGTCTCGCTGGCGCCAGAAGTGCTGTAAGAGGGAGCGAAGCGATGAGAAAGATTAAGAAGGGCGATGACGTGCTGGTCACCGCCGGCAAGGACAAGGGCAAGCGCGGTACGGTGCTGCGCGTCGTGGACGCCGAGCATCTGGTGGTCGAGGGTGCTAACCGGGTGAAGAAGCACCAGCGGCCGAATCCGGTCCGCGGCCTCACCGGTGGAATCACCGAGAAGGAGATGCCGCTGCACGTCTCGAAGGTCGCGATATTCAATCCGCAGACGCGCAAGGCCGACCGTGTCGGTTTCCGCACGCTCGAGGATGGTCGCAAGGTGCGCTTCTTCAAGTCCAACGGCGAAGTCATTGACGCCTGAGGCGGCGCAAGCGAGAGGTACCTACAATCATGGCGCGTCTGCAGGATCATTATCGCGAGACCGTAGTCAAACAGCTGACCGAGCAATTCGGCTACAGGTCCGTCATGGAAGTCCCGCGTATCCAGAAGATCACGCTCAACATGGGCGTTGGCGAGGCGGTGGCGGACAAGAAGGTCATGGACAATGCTCTTGCCGACATGACCAAGATCGCCGGGCAGAAGCCGGTGGTCACCAAGGCGCGCAAGTCGATCGCTGTCTTCAAGATTCGCACCGGGTACCCGATCGGCTGCAAGGTGACGCTGCGCGGCAAGCGCATGTACGAATTTCTCGATCGTCTGGTTACCGTGGCGATACCGCGCATCCGGGATTTCCGTGGTATCCCGGCGCGCTCGTTCGACGGGCGCGGCAACTTCAACATGGGCGTGCGCGAGCAGATCATCTTCCCCGAGATCGAATACGACAAGATCGACGCGATCAGGGGCATGAACATCACGATCACGACCACGGCGAAAAACGACGAAGAGGCGCGCGCGTTACTGGCAGCGTTCCGCTTCCCATTCAGGAACTGAGGATTGTCATGGCGAAACTGTCCCTCATCAATCGTGAAGCGAAGCGCCGCGCTGCGGTGAAGAAGTATGCGCCCCGGCGAGCCGCACTCATCGCCATTCTGGAAGATGCGCGCGCAACCGACGACGCGAAGCAGCAGGCGCGCGAGAAGCTGCAGCAGTTGCCGCGCAACGCGAGCCCGGTGCGCCTGCGGAACCGCTGCGCGCTCACGGGTCGGCCGCGCGGCAACTTCCGCAAATTCGGGTTGTCGCGCAACAAACTGCGCGAGATCGCCATGCGTGGCGAGATTCCGGGCGTGATCAAGGCGAGCTGGTAGGAGACGCTGCATGAGCATGAGTGATCCGATCGCCGACATGCTGACGCGCATCCGCAATGCCCAGATGTCGGAGAAACCGTCCACCGCGATGGCATCGTCCAAGCTCAAGGTCGCCATCGCCAAGGTGCTTAAGGATGAGGGCTACATCGACGACTTCGCGGTCACGGATGTCGACGGCAAGCCGCGCCTGGAGATCGGGCTGAAGTACTACGCGGGCCGGCCCGTGATCGAGAAAATCGAGCGTGTGAGTACGCCGGGGCTGCGCGTGTACCGCGCAGCCAAGGCGGTGCCGCGCGTGATGAACGGACTTGGAGTGGCCATCGTGTCGACTTCCAAGGGCGTTATGACCGATCGCAAGGCGCGCGGCCTAGGGATCGGCGGCGAAGTCCTGTGCGTCGTGGCGTGACGGGGGAGAGCGCGACATGTCGAGCAGAGTAGCGCGCATGCCGGTGGTGATCCCGGCCGGGGTCGATGCCACCATCGCCGACGGCTGTCTGGCGGTGAAAGGGCCGTTGGGAACGCTGTCGCAGCCGGTGTCGGCCCACGTGAAGGTGTCGAAGGTGGACAACCGCCTGGAATTCGAGGCCGTGGGCGAGAGCATCCAGGCCAAGGCGATGTCGGGCACGTTGCGAGCATTGACCGCCAACATGGTGCTCGGAGTCTCGAAGGGTTTCGAGCGGCGCCTGAACCTGGTTGGTGTGGGCTATCGTGCCCAAGCGCAGGGCGATAAGCTCAACCTGACTCTGGGCTTCTCGCACCCGGTCGTACACGCGATGCCGGCAGGGATAAAGGTGGAGACGCCGACCCAGACCGAGATCGTGATCAAAGGCATCGACAAGCAGCAGGTCGGCGAGGTCGCCGCCCAGGTCAGAGCATACCGGCCGCCCGAACCGTACAAGGGTAAGGGCGTGCGCTATTCGAACGAAACGATCGTGCTGAAGGAGACCAAGAAGAAGTAGGTGTCCCGGTGACGCGTCTGTCGGAGATTGTGCAGCACGACTTGCCGACGGACCGATGGCCATCGACTGACTCTTCGGAACAACGCTATGCATGACAAGACCAATGCCAGGATTCGCCGCGCGCAGCGCACGCGCCGCCGGATCGTCGAACTGAGTACTGTCCGTCTGACGGTGCATCGCTCCAACTGCCATATCTACGCGCAGGTGATCGATGCGGCCGGGCGCAAGGTGCTCGCGTCCGCGTCCACGCTCGAGAAGGACGTGCGGGCGGCTCAGGCCAGGGGCGGCAGCGTACAGGCTGCGGCCGAAGTGGGAAAAAGGATCGCGCAAAAAGCTCGGCAGCTCGGCATCGAATCGATCGCGTTCGACCGTGCCGGCTACAAGTATCACGGGCGGGTCAAGGCGCTGGCCGAGGCTGCGCGCGAGAGTGGACTGAAGTTTTAGGCGGAATCGACTATGGCCAAGGTTCAATCGAAGATGCGCATGCAAGGTGGCGAGGAACGCACCGATGGGCTGCGCGAGAAGATGGTGGCGATCAATCGTGTCACCAAGGTGGTCAAGGGCGGGCGCGTGCTCGGATTCGCCGCACTGACCGTGGTTGGCGATGGCGACGGCGGCATCGGCATGGGCAAGGGCAAGGCGCGCGAAGTCCCGGTCGCGGTGCAGAAAGCGATGGACGAAGCGCGTCGCAAGCTTGCCAAGATCCCGCTGAAGAACGGGACGCTGCATCACGCGGTCGTGGGTCGACATGGCGCCTCGCGCGTGCTTATGCAGCCCGCCTCGGAAGGAACCGGCATCATCGCCGGCGGCCCGATGCGGGCGATCTTCGAGGTCATGGGCGTCACCAACGTGCTGGCGAAGTGCACCGGATCGACAAATCCGTACAACGTGGTGCGCGCGACCATCGCCGGGTTGAATGATCTCAATACCCCAGCCCAGATCGCGGCCAAGCGCGGCAAGACGGTCGAAGAGATCATGGGGGGGTGATCGATGTCCACGGAAAAGAAGCTCAAGGTGAAGTTGGTGAAAGGCCTGATGGGTACCAAGCAATCGCACCGCGCTACGGTGCGCGGTCTGGGTCTGCGCCGGCGCAACAGCAGCGTCGAGTTGCCCGATACGCCGGCCGTGCGCGGCATGCTCAATCGCGTGTCGTATCTGCTCCAGATCTCGGACGCAGCGTGATGCGGATTCGTCTGCGCTATGCGAACCCGCGGCAAGCGGGCCACGGCCGATTGAAGTGAAACCAAGCGCAAGCAAGCGAGTAACTCGATGCAACTCAATTCATTGAAACCCGCCAGAGGCTCCAACAAGGCGCGCAAGCGCGTGGGCCGGGGCATAGGCAGCGGCCTGGGCAAGACGGCCGGGCGCGGCCACAAGGGGCAGAAATCGCGCTCGGGCGGATTTCACAAGATCGGATTCGAAGGCGGGCAGATGCCGCTGCAGCGCCGATTGCCCAAGCGCGGTTTCGTCTCGCCGCTCGCGGGGCGTATTGCCGAAGTGCGCCTGTCGGATCTGCAACGCCTGGGCGGCGATGTGGTTGATGTCGCAGCGCTGCACGCAGCCGGCGTGATCCCGCGCTTCGCGCGCGGCGCGAAGGTCATCCTCTCGGGCAAGCTGGAACGCTCGGTCACGCTCGAGGGCATCGGCGCGACCAAGGGCGCACGCGCGGCGATCGAGGCTGCGGGCGGAAAAGTCAATCTCCCGGCGGCGGCCGCGCGCTCAGCGAGACCCGCCAAGGGCAAGAAAGACTAGGAAAGAAGGAACGGGTCTTGGCCGATTCTTCATCGATGTTCGGGCTTTCCGGCAAGCTGGGCGATCTCAAGCGTCGCCTGCTGTTCTTGCTGGGCGCGCTGATCGTCTACCGGATCGGTGCGCACATCCCGGTGCCGGGGATCGATCCGGTGCAACTCGCGGAGCTGTTCAACTCGCAGCGCGGTGGCATCCTGGACATGTTCAACCTGTTCTCGGGTGGCGCGCTCGGACGCTTCACTATCTTCGCGCTCGGCATCATGCCGTATATCTCGGCCTCCATCATCATGCAGCTCATGACGGTGGCGGTACCTACGCTCGAGCAGTTGAAGAAGGAAGGCGAGGCGGGCAGGCGCAAGATCACTCAGTACACACGTTACGGCACACTGGGGTTGGCGCTGTTCCAGGCGCTCGGGATCGCGATCGCGCTCGAATCCCAGCAGGGCCTGGTGATCGAGCCCGGCGTTGTGTTCCGCCTCTCCGCGGTGGTGACACTCGTCACCGGAACGATGTTCCTGATGTGGCTGGGCGAGCAGATCACCGAGCGTGGCGTGGGCAATGGCATTTCGCTCATCATCTTCGCCGGAATCGCCGCCGGACTGCCGCATGCGATCGCGGGCACGCTGGAACTGTCTCGCACCGGAGCGTACTCGATCCCGTTCGTGCTGCTGCTATTCGCCGCTGTCGTGGTGGTGACCTGGGTGGTGGTATTCGTCGAGAAAGGTCAGCGCAAGATTCTGGTGAATTACGCCAAGCGCCAGGTCGGACGCAAGGTCTACGGCGGCCAGACCTCGCACCTACCGCTGAAGCTCAACATGTCTGGCGTCATTCCGCCGATCTTCGCCTCCTCGATCATCCTGTTTCCGGCGACGATCCTGGGCTGGTTTGGGACTTCCGGCGAGCGTCTCGGCTGGCTGAAGAGCATCGCCGACACGCTGCATCCCGGCCAGCCGATCTACGTACTGCTGTATGCCGGTGCGATCATCTTTTTCTGCTTCTTCTATACCGCGCTGGTCTTCAACCCCAAGGAGACCGCGGACAATCTGAAGAAAAGCGGCGCCTTCGTTCCCGGGATACGACCGGGGGAGCAGACCGCGCGCTACATCGAGCGCATCATGATGCGGCTGACACTGGCCGGCGCACTGTACATCACGCTGGTATGCCTGCTGCCCGAATTTCTGATCGTGAAGTGGAACGTGCCGTTCTATTTCGGCGGGACGAGCCTATTGATCATTGTGGTCGTAACCATGGATTTCATGGCTCAGGTGCAGGCATACGTGATGTCGCATCAGTACGAGAGCTTGCTGAAGAAGGCGAGCTTCAAAGGAGGGATGTTCCCGTCACGCTGATGGCCAAAGAAGAAACCATACAGATGCAGGGTGAGATCGTGGAAACCCTGCCGAATGCGACCTTCAGGGTAAAGCTCGAGAACGGGCACATCATCCTGGGACATATCTCGGGGAAGATGCGGATGCATTACATCCGCATCCTTCCGGGTGACAAGGTGACCGTGGAACTGACGCCATACGATCTCACTCGGGGTCGTATCGTTTTCCGCGCGAAGTAGCGCCTGGGCGAACGAGCGTAGCGTGCGCCGGGCGCGTGAGATGGGGTCGTGCGGTGTGGGCCCCGATGGAGCGAGCGATGAGAGTACAGGCTTCGGTGAAGAAGATCTGCCGGCACTGCAAGGTGATCCGGCGCAAGCGAGTGGTGCGGATCATCTGTAAGGATCCGCGGCACAAGCAACGTCAAGGCTAGCGAGCGCGGTGCTTTGAGGCGCGGAACGAGACTCGAGATGCAATTCGATATCAGGAGGGTCGCATGGCCCGTATCGGCGGCGTAAACATTTCCAATCATCAGCATGCGTGTATCGCGCTGACGGCGATCTATGGCATCGGGCGTTCGCGCGCGCGCCAGATCTGCGAATCGGCCGGCATCGTTGTCACGACCAAGATGAAGGATCTATCGGACGCGGAGATGGACCGGCTGCGCGAGCAGGTCGGCAAGTTCACCGTCGAGGGCGATCTGCGCCGCGAGATGTCGATGAACATCAAGCGGCTGATGGATCTCGGAACCTACCGGGGGCAGCGCCACAAGCGAGGGCTTCCCGTGCGCGGTCAGCGTACCCGCACGAACGCACGCACGCGCAAAGGGCCGCGCAAGGCGGCGATCAAACTGAACAAGCCCGCGGGCACCGCGTAAAGGATATCGATGATGGCCAAGGCACCCACTCGTGTGCGTAAGAAGGCGAAGAAGAATGTCGCCGAGGGCGTGGCGCACATTCACGCGTCCTTCAACAACACGATCGTGACGATTACGGATCGCCAGGGTAACACGCTCGCATGGGCGACTTCCGGAGCAAGCGGCTTCAAGGGCTCGCGCAAGAGCACGCCATTCGCGGCGCAGGTGGCGGCCGAGTCGGCGGGGAAGGCGGCGCAGGAGTGCGGCGTAAAGAACCTGGAAGTGCGCATCAAGGGCCCGGGCCCGGGCCGTGAGTCCGCGGTGCGGGCGTTGAATGCGCTGGGCATCAAGATCACGCTCATTTCGGATGTGACACCGATTCCGCATAACGGCTGCCGTCCGCCGAAGCGGCGGCGCGTGTAAGGAGTATTACGTGGCCAGAAATCTCGATGCGAAGTGTCGCCAGTGCCGGCGGGAAGGCGAGAAGCTCTTCCTCAAGGGAGAGAAGTGCTTCACCGACAAGTGCGCGATCGAGCGCCGCAGCTATCCGCCTGGGCAGCACGGCCAGAAGCAATCCCGGCTGTCCGGCTATGGCGTGCAGTTGCGCGAGAAGCAGAAAATCCGCCGCACCTACGGCATTCTTGAGCGTCAGTTCCGGCGCATCTACGCCGAGGCTGACAGCGCCAGGGGTATCACGGGCGAAAACCTGTTGCAGTTGCTGGAAAGCCGACTCGATACGGTCGCCTACCGCATGGGATTCGGCGCTTCGCGTACCGAGGCGCGCCAGATCGTGCGTCACAACGGCATCCTCGTGAACGGACACAGGGTCAACATCCCGTCGTATGTATGCAAACCGGGCGACGTGGTGGAAGTCGCGGAGCCGGCCAAAGCGCAGTTGCGCGTGAAGGCTTCGGCGGAAGCGGCCGAGGGACGCGGATTTCCGGAATGGGTCGAGGTCGACGCGAAGGGCCTGAAGGGCACTTTCAAGTCGCGGCCACAGCGCTCCGAGCTTTCGTCGACCATCAACGAATCGCTCGTAGTCGAGCTTTACTCCAAGTGATCGAGGGTATCCAGCGATGCAAAGCAGCGCTCTATTGAAGCCCCGTATCATCGACGTCGAAAACTTCTCCCCCAACCACGCCAAAGTGGTGATGGAGCCGTTCGAGCGCGGCTACGGCCATACGCTCGGCAATGCGCTGCGGCGCGTGCTGCTGTCGTCGATGCCAGGTACCGCGCCCACCGAAGTCAAGATCGGCGGCGTGTTGCACGAATACTCGACCATCGACGGCATCCAGGAAGATGTGGTCGATCTCCTGCTCAATCTGAAGGGCATCGTGCTCAAGCTGCACACGCAGAAGGAAGTGTGGCTCAACATCAAGAAGCAGGGCGAAGGCGTGGTGACCGCCGGTGACATCGAGGTTTCGCACGACGTCGAGGTCGTGAACCCCGAGCATGTGATCGCACACCTTACTCCGGGCGGCAAGCTCGACATGCAGATCAAGATCGAGCAGGGACGCGGTTATCAGCCCGCGGCAGTACGCTCGAGCTTGAACGAAGAAGAAGGCCGCCCGATCGGCTCGATCCTGCTCGACGCCTCGTTCAGCCCGGTGCGGCGGGTGAGTTATGCGGTCGATTCGGCACGGGTGGAGCAGCGCACCGACCTCGACAAGCTCATCATGGATATCGAAACCAACGGTGTGGTCGAGCCCGAGGAGGCGGTACGCTACGCCGCGCGTATCCTGGTCGAGCAGTTGTCGGTATTCGCGGATCTGAAGGGCACGCAGCTATCGGAAGAGCCGCAGAAGCCGCAGCAGATCGATCCCATCCTGCTGCGCCCGGTGGATGACCTGGAGCTGACCGTGCGCTCGGCCAACTGCCTCAAGGCCGAGAACATCTACTACATCGGCGATCTCATCCAGCGTACCGAAACGGAGTTGTTGAAGACACCCAACCTCGGCCGCAAGTCGCTCAACGAGATCAAGGAAGTCCTTGCCTCGCGCGGGCTCACACTGGGGATGAAGCTCGAGAACTGGCCGCCATCCGGCCTAGAGCGACGCTAGGGCGGCGATAGGGAGTAAATCATGCGCCACGGACATGGGCTGAGAAAGCTCAATCGCACCTCCAGCCATCGGCTCGCCATGCTGCGCAACATGACCAATTCGTTGTTGCGCTACGAAACCATCAAGACGACCCTGCCAAAGGCGAAAGAGCTGCGGCGCGTGGTCGAACCGATCATCACGCTGGGCAAGGCGCCCAGCCTGGCGAACCGGCGGCTCGCGTTCGACCGCTTGCGCGACCGGGACATGGTGGTGAAGCTGTTCGACGAGCTTGGCCCGCGCTACGCGAAGCGCAATGGCGGCTACCTGCGCATTCTGAAGTTCGGTTTTCGCAAGGGCGACAATGCGCCTATGGCGCTGGTGGAGCTTCTCGACCAGCCCGATGAAGTCGGCGGCGAGGACGCGAAAGCGGCCTGAGGAACATCGAGGCGGCCGAAGTCCCGCACGCGGAGGTGTTCGCGCAAATCGCGAGCGGCGAGGCATCCTGGTACGTCAACAGCCGTACTGGTCGAGATCGTCCGTAACTGCGCCAGCGTAGTGGCTGCGTTGGGCGTCGCAGTCGGCGGCCGCGTACGAATCTGGACCTGATGTCTGCGGTGGCGTGATCTTGGAGGTGCGGGGCGCCGGTGAGGCGGCTAGCGGCGCTCGTCCTCCCGGAATCGCTGCGGATGGCGGAACGGTGCGCCGCAGTCGCAGCCGGCGAGCAGCACGCCGAGAAAGAGCAGAACGACGTGCGAAAGCAGCGCAATGGCGGGGCGGTCTGCGTAGATTGCCACGGCCGGCGCGACGGCGCACCCGGTGAGAAGGAAATCGGAGACGTTTTCGTAGCTCAGCATGGCCCGGTCTGACGAATGGGATATCGACGGCCGTGCAAACAGTGCGCCCGTGGCGGGGCGCGCATGCTCGGCTCAATGACGCCTTATCGGCTTCGCGCCGAGACGGCTTGAGCGGTATTCCCGAGGCGGCAATGGGGCATTCGCCAGCCTCCCGCTCAAGCGGCGCGGAGCGCTCGCAGCCTGCGACCGAACCCTCAAAGCGGGCGCCGCCGCTCGACTTCCGCCGCCATGCGCAACGAATCTGGATCGCCGCGCTCGCGCAGCCCCGCGATCACACCTTCGGCATCGCGCGCGACGCGGTTCTGACTCATCTTCCACTTCCCGGTCAGGCTCGCTATCTCGATCTCGATGCCTACGATTGCCTTCAATTGCGTGGCGATGTACTGCGCTGGCGCATCGGTAAGCTTCCAGGGGCGGTGGCGTGCTGACTCGTTCGCATCGGTCAGACGAGTAAGAAATGCCTGCAGCCAGGAGGGATCGTCAATCGCCCGTGCGGTGCCGTGGACATGGACCGCAGCGTAGTTCCAGGTCGGAACGACCTTGCCGCTCTCGGCCTTGGTCGGGTACCAGGAGGGTGTGATGTAGCATCCGGCATGCTGGAAGATCGCGAGCACCGAAGCGCCGTCGCCGAGATTGCGCCACAACGGATTGGCGCGGGCCACGTGTCCGCGCAACACCATCGAACCGCCAGCGCGAGCCTCGATCAGCATCGGGATGTGATCGGCGTTCAGGCCGCCCGCATTGGTGCTGACGAGCGTTGCCAGTGGATGGCATCGGATAAACGCCAACAGGCACGTGTGGTCGGTCTCCTCGAACGTCTTCGGTAGATACATCTTGCTCTCTCCTGCTGAATGGCGTGCGTCATGCGCCGCGTCAAACGCGCCGGCCGTGCTCGCCAGCCGGCACTCACAATGAATGCCGAAGATACTCGCCGGTATGACTCGCGGGATTGCGGGCGATATCCTCCGGGCGCCCCGAAGCGACGATCCGTCCGCCAGCCTCACCGCCTTCGGGACCGAGGTCGATCACCCAGTCGGCAGCCTTGATGACATCGAGATTATGCTCGATCACGACAACGGTGTTGCCGCGATCGCGCAGCCGGTACAGTACCTTGAGCAGCAGGTCGATATCGTGGAAGTGCAGCCCCGTGGTCGGCTCGTCCAGGATGTAGAGGGTGCGGCCGGTGTCACGTTTGGAAAGCTCCAGCGCGAGTTTCACGCGTTGCGCCTCGCCGCCGGAGAGCGTGGTCGCGCTCTGGCCGAGCTTGACATAGCCCAGACCGACATCGAGCAGCGTGTCGAGCTTGCGCACGACGGCAGCGATGGCAGCAAAAAAGTCGCGCGCCTGTTCGCAGGTCATCGCCAGCACCTCGTCCACCGTGCGGCCCTTGTACGCGACCTCCAGCGTTTCGCGGTTGTAGCGTTTGCCATGGCAGCTGTCGCACGGTACGTAGATGTCGGGGAGGAAATGCATCTCCACACGCGTGACGCCATCGCCCTGGCAGGCCTCGCAGCGCCCGCCCTTGACGTTGAAGGAGAAGCGCCCCGCGCTGTAGCCGCGTTCGCGCGCCACGGGTACGCCGGCGAACAGCTCGCGGATCGGCGTGAACAGTCCCGTGTACGTCGCCGGGTTCGAGCGCGGCGTACGCCCGATCGGGCTCTGGTCGACACTTACGACCTTGTCGAAGAACTCGAGCCCGGCGATCGATGCATACGCCGCAGGCTCGTCGGCCGCGCCGTAGAGGTGGCGCGCGCACACCCGGTAAAGTGTGTCGTTGATCAAGGTCGATTTCCCTGAACCCGACACTCCGCTCACGCATACAAACAAGCCGACCGGAAGCTCCAGATCCACTGCCTTCAAGTTGTTGCCGCTCGCACCCAGGAGCGCCAGCGTGCGCGCCTTGTCGGGCCGCAGCCGCAGCGCCGGTGTGGAGATCGAACGCTTGCCGATCAGGTATTGGCCGGTGATCGACTCGGGCGCGGCAGCGATCTCAGCCGGCGTACCTTGCGCGAGCACGCGCCCGCCGTGCTCGCCCGCACCCGGCCCAAGATCGACGACGTGGTCAGCGGCGAGAATTGCGTCGCGATCGTGCTCTACCACCACCACCGAGTTGCCGAGATCGCGCAGATTGCGCAGCGTGGCGAGCAGCCGGTCGTTATCGCGCTGGTGCAGCCCGATCGAGGGCTCGTCGAGCACGTACATGACCCCGGTCAAGCCCGAGCCGATCTGAGAGGCGAGGCGGATGCGCTGTGCTTCGCCGCCGGAGAGCGTATCGGCCGAACGGTCGAGCGTCAGGTAGTCCAGGCCCACATCGTTGAGGAACCGCAGCCGGTTCAGGATCTCACGCACGATCTTTTCGGCGATCGCCTGTCGGTTGCCGCTCAAGCCCAGCGACTGAAACAGGCTAGCGGCCTGGCGCAATGTGAGTGCAGAAATCTGGTAGATCGCCTGTCCTGCGACGAACACGTGTCGTGCTTCGATGCGCAGCCGCGCGCCGTCGCATTCCGGGCAGATCTGCGTGGCGAGATACTTGGCGAGCTCTTCGCGCACGAGTGTCGAGTCGGTCTCGCGATAGCGTCGCTCCAGGTTCGGCACGATGCCTTCGAATGCGTGCTCGCGCGTATAGCGACCGCCGCGCTCGCCAAGATAGTTGAATCGGATGCGCTCGGACCCCGAGCCGTACAGAATCACCGCACGCACTGTTTCGGGCAAGAGCTCGAATGGCGTATCGATGTCGAAGCCGTAGTGTGCCGCGAGCCCCGTGAGCATCTGGAAATAGAACTGGTTACGCCGATCCCAGCCGCTGATCGCGCCGGCCGCAAGCGACAGGTGCGAAAAGGCGACGATGCGCTTCGGGTCGAACAAGGTGACGACCCCCAGGCCGTCGCAGCGGGGACACGCGCCGAGCGGATTGTTGAAAGAGAAAAGCCGCGGCTCGAGCTCGGGCAAGCTGTAGCTGCAGATCGGGCAGGCGAATCGGGACGAGAACACATGCGATCTCCCGCTATCGGTCTCGACCGCGATGGCGCGCCCGTCGGAATGACGCAGTGCGGTCTCGAACGACTCCGCCAGGCGCTGCTTGGCATCGGCACGCACGCGTAGCCGATCGATGACGGCTTCGATGGTGTGCTTCCGATTGCGCGCGAGCGCGGGCAGCGAGTCGATCTCGTGTACGCTGCCGTCGATGCGTACGCGCACGAAGCCCTGCGCCCGCAGCTCGTCGAACAAGTCCGCCTGCTCGCCCTTGCGCCCGAGCACGAGCGGAGCGAGGATCATCAGGCGCGTGTCTTCGGGTATGGCCAGCACGTGATCGACCATCTGCGAGACGGTTTGCGCGCTGAGCGTGACGCCATGCTCGGGGCAGCGCGGATCGCCGATGCGTGCGAACAGCAGTCGCAAGTAGTCATGGATCTCGGTCACCGTGCCCACGGTGGATCGCGGATTGTGACTGGTCGCCTTCTGCTCGATGGCGATCGCGGGCGAGAGTCCCTCGATCAAGTCGACGTCCGGCTTGTCCATCATCTGCAGAAACTGGCGGGCATACGCCGACAGCGATTCGACGTAGCGGCGCTGGCCTTCGGCATAAAGCGTGTCGAACGCAAGCGAAGACTTGCCCGATCCCGACAAACCGGTAATCACCACAAGGCCGTCGCGAGGAAGGTCGAGATCGATGTTCTTGAGGTTGTGCGTACGCGCGCCACGGATGCGGATGAGCCCTGCTCTCGTGCTCGTTCGTGCAGGCACGGCGGCGAGCGTGGCGGAAGAGTCCTGCTTCATCGACGAAGAGCGTGCAAAATCAAACCTGCTAATATACCCGACTTCATTTTTCATTCCCATTTGGCCGATGTCCGCATCCGAGCGCATGAGCGCGCGCGAGCTTCGCGCCGCGATCGGCCTCGCGGGCGTGTTCGGCCTGCGCATGCTTGGCCTGTTCGTGATTCTGCCGGTGTTTGCGCTGTATGCGGCGGGGCTGGAAGGCGGCAACGATCTCACGCTGGTCGGCGTTGCTCTAGGGGCTTACGGTTTGTCGCAGGCGATCCTGCAGATTCCGTTTGGACGCTGGTCGGATCGATTCGGCCGCAAACCGCTGCTCTACATCGGTCTGGGAATTTTCGCCGCGGGCAGTGCGATCGCAGGCCACGCGGGCTCGATCCAGGGCGTAATCCTGGGGCGCATCTTGCAGGGCTCGGGTGCGGTCTCCGCAGTGGCGATTGCGATGGCCGCGGATCTCACGCGCGAAGAGCATCGCACCAAGGTCATGGCGATCATCGGCGTCACGATCGGCGCGAGCTTCGCCGTGTCGCTCGTCCTCGGTCCATGGCTCGGACGTATCGTCGGTGTCGACGGCATTTTCTACCTCACAGCGGCATTGGCACTGCTCGCCATTGGGGTGGTTGCGCGCCTGCCCGATCCGCCCGCTGCCGCCAAGGGCACGGTGTCTGGGCCGATCCGGATTGGGCAGGTTTTGCGCGATCGCGAGTTGAACCGGCTCAATATCGGCATCTTCGTCCTGCACGCGGTGTTGCTGTCCTTGTGGGTCACGGTTCCGTTCGACTTGGTGCGAATCGGGCTCGACGCGCACGAGCACTGGAAAGTGTACGCACTGGTGCTGCTCGGCGCGGCGCTGTACGTAGCGCCGGCGCTGCACTTCGGCGATCGCAAAGGCCGCTCCAAGCCAGTCTTCCTACTCTCCATTGGGATCGTTGCGGTGAGCCAGGTCCTACTGCTCGTTCCAGCCCAAAGTCTTATCGGCATCGGCATGGCGCTACTGGTATTCTTTGCGGGGTTCATGTTTCTGGAGGCGGCGTTGCCGGCGCACGTGTCGCGGGCAGCACCCGCGGGCGGGCGCGGGACGGCGATCGCGGTCTACAGCACGATGCAGTTCCTGGGCGCGGCTTGCGGCAGCGCGCTCGGCGGCTACCTCGCTCAGCACTGGGGACGAACATCGCTGCTGGCAGTGAACTTGGGGCTGATGATCGTGTGGCTCATCGCCGCCGGCGGGATGCGAAGCTATGATGTGAATAGCATACGCACATAGCTGCTTGCCCAGTTGGACGCCGTACGCACGGCGGCTTGCGTGCGACTCGAAGCGTCGCCGGTGTGCGCGAGATCGGGTGGCGGGCGGGTGTGCGCATGATGCGCTGCAGGTCGGCGCGAGCGCCTTCGACGGGCGGGATGTTTCGAAACTCATTGCGGGAGAGAGCTGATGGCATCGGTCAACAAGGTTATTTTGATCGGCAATCTGGGGCGTGACCCCGAAACACGCTACATGCCCAACGGCGAGGCTGTCACCAACGTCACGATTGCTACCACCGAAACCTGGAAGGATCGAACCAGCGGCGAGCGGCAGGAAAAGACCGAGTGGCACCGTGTCACTTTCTATCGGCGCTTAGCCGAAATCGCCAGCGAGTATCTGAAGAAGGGCTCTCAAGTGTATGTCGAAGGGCGCCTGGAAACTCGCAAGTGGACCGACAAGGAAGGTAAGGACCGGTACACGACCGAGATCATCGCGGCCGAGATGCGGATGCTCGGGTCACGGCCGGGCGCTGGCGCGCCCAACTACGACGCCGCTGACGATGGCGCGGCCGCGCGGCCGGCAGCGAGAGCGGGCGCGGGTGCTCCGGCCAAGGCGCCGGCCAAGAGTCCGGCCGGGATTGCCGAGATGGACGACGACATTCCTTTCTAGCTACGCGATGGCGATCGACGTCGAGCGGATTTTCTTGGTACGCCCGGGCAACACCCATCCCGATGTCAGTCGCCGCCGGGCTGCGCGACACGGTGCCGCTGGCGTTGCGAGAAGGAGCGGCGCCTGCTGCGAACACAGCCGCGGTCGTGTTCGGGTGCCATATCGGGCGCACCGTGCCGGGTGCTGCGGCGTGCGCCATCGCACGCCGCGCTGACTTCGCGGCCTCCCGACTCGGTGTCTGCCCTTGCCTTTGCTGTCGCCGCGTTGCGATATCGCAACTTTCGCTGGTTGTGGTACGGCACCTTCTTCTCCACCGCGGCGCAATGGATTCAGCAAGCCACGCTCGGCTGGCTGGTATACGACCTCACAGAATCGGCCGCGTTGCTGGGCGCGGTGCTCGGTGTGCGCGCGCTACCCATGCTCGCCCTGGCGCCACTATCCGGATTGGTGGCCGATCGCTTCGATCGGCGTCATGCGCTCGCGCTAAGCCAGGTTGCTCCGTGCCTGGTCTCGTTCGCTCTCGCCGGGTTGCTCTTGCTCGATGCGGTCGAAGTCTGGCACCTGTTCGTCTTTTCGCTCGTCGGCAGCTCCGGTATGGTGTTCGAGCGCACGCTACGCAACACCCTGGTGTTCGACGTCGTACCGCGCGAGGAGGTTGCCAATGCGGTCGCGCTCAACACCATTGCGTTCAGCGTGACCCGGACGCTCGGGCCTGCGGTGGCCGGGATCCTGATCGCTACGATCGGTCCGGCATGGAACTTCGCGATCCAGGGCGCAACCTACGCCGGGGTGACGGTCAGCGTGCTTATGATTTCGCTTGCGCGCGATCCCGCTCGACGGCCTCATCCGGCAGGGTGGCGAACAATGTTCGCGGGCTTGCGCTTCGTCGCCGTCCATCCGGTAGCGCGCGCGATGATAATCCTGGGCCTGGTGCCGCCGCTTCTGCTGATTCCGTCCTTCAGTGCCCTGATGCCGGTGTTCGCGGCCGACGTTTTCGCCGTCGGACCGGAAGGGCTCGGCCTCATGCTTTCCGCGGTGGGTGCTGGCGGGGTCGCTGGCGGGGCGCTCGCGGCGACCCTTTCCCGCTACGAGCACGTCGCGCGCATACAGATGTACGCGCTGATCGCGTTCGCGCTCGCCTTGATCGCGTTCGCGTCGTGCAGCACCCTCGTGGCCGCGATCGCGTTCCTGGTGGTCGCTGGAATGGCGGAGATGGTGCTCGCATCGAGCACCACCACCAGCCTGCAGATGTGCGCTCCGGACGCGATGCGCGGTCAGGTGACAAGCGTGTTGCCGATGTTGCCTGCCTGTATCTCGCTTGGCGCGCTCATCGCCGGGATCGGTGCGCAGGCGATCGGGCCAAGGCCGTTCGTCATCCTGACCGCAATCCTGGCGGTGATGGCGTTCGTACTGCTGCGGCAGTGCTCGGCCACCTACCGGGGTTTGCGCATGTCCGCTCTGATTGCGCGTCGCTGAAGCGCCCATCGTTCAGGCGGCCGCAGTGCTTGCGCTCGGGCGGACGATCTCGCGGTCGTCGATCGGAAAGTTCACGAGCGCGGCAAAAACACCTGCACCGATGGCGATCGTCCACATGACGTTGTAGGAACCGGTCTGGTCGAACAGGTAGCCGCCGAGTGCTACGCCGACGAAGCTGCCGATCTGGTGCGAGAGGAAGGCGAAGCCGCCGAGCGTGGACAGGTAACGCACACCGAAGATATGTGCGATGAGCCCGTTGGTCAGCGGCACCGTACCGAGCCAGAGGAAACCGATAACCGCGCCGAAGAGATACACGCTCATGGGGGTGATCGGCAAGGCGATGAACACGGCGATGTTCACCGCGCGCAGGAAGTAGAGCAGACTCAGCAGACGCTTCTTGCTGAAATGCGAGCCGAGCCATCCCCACGCATAGCTGCCGAAGATATTGAACAGACCGATCAGAGCGAGCGCGCTCATCCCGGTCTCGGGCGTCATGCCGCGATCGAGGAGGAAGGCCGGGAAATGCACCGAGATGAACATCAGCTGGAATCCGCATACCCAGTAACCCGCGCACAGCAGCAGGAAGCCACGGTGTGCGAAGGCTTCCTTCAATGCTTCCGGTATGGATTGCTGCACGCTGCGAACGCTCGCATGCGGCTCGGCGAGCAGCATCGACAACGGCGCCACCAGCGCCACCGTTGCTGCCAGCACCAGCAACGATTGCTGCCAACCGAGCAGATTGATAAGCACCTGACCGTAGGGCAGCATCACGAACTGGCCGAACGATCCCGCCGCGCCGGCGATACCCATTGCGACGGTGCGCTTCTCCGGCGGGAACATGCGCGCCACCACGCCGAACACGATCGGGAAGCTGATGCACGAGATCGCCGTGCCGATCAGCAAACCGGCGGAGAAGGTGAAGTCGAGCGGAGTGCTCGCGCCCGACATGAGCACGAGCCCGATCACGTACAAGAGCGTACCGCCCAGCATGACGCGGCCGGCGCCATAGCGGTCGGCGAGCATGCCGGCGAACGGCTGCGCGATGCCGTAGATGAGATTTTGCGCGGCGAGCGCGAGAGCGAAGCTTTGCCGGGTCCAACCCAGGTCGCTCGTCATCGGCTGCAAGTACAGGCCGAACGTATGCCGTGCGCCGAGCGCGAGGGTCATCGCAACTCCGCCCGCAAGCAGCACGATCGCGGGCGTGCGCCAGGTCTTCGCCGTCATGCGACGAGACTGATCGAAGCAGGGGCGCCCGCCTGGTGATGACGCGCGCCCCGGCTCGCAGTTTCGCGTCTATTCGGTCTGGATGTTCGCATCCCTGATGACATTGCCGAAGCGCGCGGTCTCGGCCTTCACGAACTGGACGAAGTCGGCCGGAGATTTGCTGGTGACGATGGCGACACCGCCGTCGGCGAGACGCTTGATGACCTGCGCGTTCTTCATCGCACCAACGCCGACCTGGTACAGCCGATCGACCACCTGCTTGGGCGTGCCCTTGGGCACGAACAAGCCCTGCCAGGAACCGACGGTCATGTCGAAACCTTGCTCGCGCATGGTCGGAATGTCGGGCAGAGCCGGATTGCGTTCGGGTGCGATGACCCCGAGCATGCGTACCCGCCCCTGCTTGGCGAAATTGACCGACGACGAGAAGGTTACGAACATCATCTGCACTTCGTTCGAGAGCAGTCCGATCATCGCCGGCCCGGCGCCGCCCTTGTAGGCGACCTGAACCGCGTCGGTGCCGGTGGCGTGCAGGAACATCGCCATCTCCAGCCGATTGGCGCTGCTGGGTGCGGGCGCACCGTAATTGAGCTTGCCGGGATTCGCCTTCAAGTAGGCGACCAACTCCTTGACGTTGCGCGGCGGCAGCGACGGATGAATGACCAGAGATCCCGGAACGTCGACCACCTGTGTGATGGGAATCAAGTCCTTCAGCGGGCGGTACGGGAACTTGGTGTAGTAGTTCGGGTTGATGGCCATCGTGCCCACGTTGCCGAGCAGAAAGGTGTAGCCGTCGGGCGTGGCCCGCACCGCGACTTCGACGCCGATGTTGCCCGCGGCGCCGCCACGGTTGTCCACTACCACCTGCTGTTTGAGCAGTTCCGCCATCGCCGGCTGGATGATGCGGCCGACGAAGTCGGACGCACCGCCCGGCGCGAACGGCACGATCATGCGCACCGGACGTGCCGGATAGTCCTGCGCCTGCACCGCGATGGACACTGTCATTGCTGCAATGGCGGCCAACAATACGGATGTCGATTTAGTCTGCTGCATCACTCTCCTCCTGAGATAGGGCACCTGTTGTGCGGGCATCAGGCACCGAGTTTACCTGCTTGTCGCGGTGGCGTTGAGAACGAGATCGGCAATCGGGGTTCGACTCGTGGAATTACGTATGTGGTCCGGCACGGCGCTATCCCGAGTGTATGCCGTCAACCTGGGTCGGGTCCGGCGCGCACGAACCGGGCGCGTATGCGCTCAGGCGACACCCTTCCAGACGAGGTGCACGCCCACCAGCAGCAATCCCGAGAACAAGGCGCGGCGAAACGCGTGCTCGGATAGACGCGTGCGCAGGTGCTGACCGAGCAGCATGCCGGCGACGCCGGGGACGACCGCGAGCGCCGAAATCAGCAGAAGATCGGCGCGATAGTCGCCGTGACCGGCCAGCGTCACGCCGAGCGCTGCGGCGCCCAGCGTGAACAGGATTCCGAGCATCTGCACGATGTCGTTGCGCGGTAGCCCGAGCCGGTGCAGGTAGGCGAGCGCAGGCATCGAGATGTTTCCGGTGGCACCCGCCAATACGCCGGTTGCGAGCCCGACCACGGGCCCGGCGATGGCTTCGCGCCGAACGCGCGGTACCAGCGGTATGCCGGAAAGACCGCTCAGCGCATACAGGCCGATGGCGGCGCCGAGCACGGCGGTCATCGCCTTCGGATCGATACGAAAGAATGCCGCGTACCCGATCCATACGCCGCCTGCGGTGGTGATCAGCAGCGCGCGAAAACGCCGCACCAGGCGGCTGAAACCGTCGCCGATGAGCGCCTGCCAGACATTGGTCACGACCGTCGGCACGACGATGATCTGTACTGCCGTGGGTAATTCCATCCCGAACAGGAGCAGCCCCAGCGATACCGTCGGCATTCCCATGCC
>WYBJ01000232.1 GCA_011525945.1 Burkholderiaceae bacterium
CTCGCGATCGGGCTGACATTCCTCGTCGCCATCATTCTCGGGGCCGATTTCGTAGCGTCCCGGCTGCAGAATGAGGCGCACAAGCTGGTTCTCATGGAAGGCGCCTTCATCGCCGGTTGGGTCGCGCTCTGGCACCCGCTCGAGATCTTTCTCTATGCCTGGTGGCCGATCCTGAAGGAAGTTCGCATGCACGAACGTCTGAGCACGATGGAGGTGCGGCTCGTCGCAGCCGAA
Source organism: Burkholderiaceae bacterium (assembly GCA_011525945.1). GTDB lineage: Bacteria > Pseudomonadota > Gammaproteobacteria > Burkholderiales > WYBJ01 > WYBJ01. The sequence goes on from WYBJ01000232.1 coordinate 235, forward strand.
AGCGAAGGTACACCATGATCACGGCCCCTCGCACCGGCTCACCTCTCGGCATGTGGATGGTACTGCTGTACGCCGGGATGCTTGCACACGGCTGAGGAAGAGAAGAACGATGGACTATGTCGTCCCGATGCTGCAGGCGCTTGTCCTGGTGCCGGTGGCGCTGCTGCCGATCATCAATCCGCTCGGCACGGCTCCTGTATTCGTCGCCACCGTCGGCGTCGATCGCGATCTGGCGAAGCGGCTGGCACGCCAGATCGCCATCAACTCGTGGTACGTGCTGGTAGGTTGCATGCTCGTCGGGACGTATGTCCTCACGGTATTCGGCATCTCCCTTGCGGTCGTGCGCCTGGGCGGCGGCCTGCTCCTGGCGGCCACCGCGTGGCGGATGCTGCACTCCAATGCGGACGACGATGTGCACGCGGCAGCCGCCGAACAAGCATCCACGCTCTCGCACTACGAGCTCGTCCGGCGCAGCTTCTTCCCGATGACATTCCCGCTTACCACGGGACCCGGGACGATCGCCGCCTCCATCGCGTTGGGCGCGCAGATCCCTACGACAGCGCCCGTGCTATATCTGGCCGGTGCGCTGGTCGCTGCGGTCGGGGCGATGTTGGTGAGCGTGGTGCTCTATTACGTTTTCTGGCACTCGGCTGCGGTGCTGAAGCGCTTGGGCGACATCGGCACGCTCGTGATGATGCGGCTGATGGCTTTCATCCTCCTGTGCATCGGCATTCAGATGATGTGGACGGGCTGGGCCGAGCTGCAGAAGGATTTGCTGCGACGAACGGAAATCCCGGCTGCGACCGTTTGCGAAGCTGGCGAAGGCACTGGCATGGAGTGCCGCCTGGCGTCCTGAGTCCGAACTTCGCCGCGACATCGCGGGGGGCGCCAGCAACGTCGGCGGCCGCAAGCGGGGAAAGCTAAAAGCTCCTGCGCACGTTGAGCCAGTACTCGGTCGAGCTGTAGTTGAATCCCACGGAGTTGCTCTGATCGCGGATGTAGAGCACCTCGGGCCGCAAGGTCCAACCCGGCGCGAACGCCCAGGTCAAGCCGCCGCCGACTTCGTATAGATTGTCTCTGCGCCGCAGGACCACGCCTTCGTCGAGCGCATCGGGATGAAAATGGACGCGATCCGTGTTGAACGCGTCACGCTCCCACCACGCGAACAGGAATCCAGCCAGGCGCTTGCTGAAGGTGTAGTCCAAGTTGGCGGTAGCACCCCAAATGGTGGACTCGCCGTCGGCCCTGCTGGTCGCATAGTTGCGACCGCCATGTCCGCTGAGACCGAAGCTGGCGCGGCCATCCAGGAACGAGTGCACCCAGCCTATGGAAGCCTCGGCCGTCGTACGGCTGCGCTCGCGCAGCGGCCCGCTCGGGTAACGCCGTCGGCGCAGTTCAGCGCCAAGCGTGACCTGGTTCCGCGCGTCGACCTGATGGCGGTACTCGCTGAAAATTCCGTAATCGTTACGGTATGTGCTGTCGCCGCGATAACTCACCCTCCCTCTCAGGCCCAGCGCGACGCTGTCTCGCCCGAGGGCGCGGCTGCCGGCTGCGCGCCAGCGCAGATCCGAGTCGTTGCGGATGTCCGAATCGTCGTGGTGACGAAAGCGGTAATCGAGGTTGGCGTCGAGCGCATAGCCGTTGTCGAGCGCGTAGTTCACACCCCCGCCGACGCGCGCATTCAGGAAGCTGTTGTGACGGTCTCCGCCGCCGAACGCGTTGGTGCCGCGCGTCGAATTCACCCGGTAACGACCGATGCCCGTCTCGGCGTAGCCGAAACGGGTCAGCTTTCTGCCCTCGTCCAGGAATTGCCGCGCCGCCTCGTTATACCGCTCGACCTGCGTGAAAAGATCTGGCTCGAGATCACCCATGTCCAGCACCGTCTCGAACTCGATCTTCGCCTCCGCGTAGCGGCCAAGCGCAAAGTAGGCGCGGCCGAGCGCGAGATGCGCGGCGACGCTGCCGGGCCGGGCTGCGAGGCTACGCTCGAATAATGCCCTAGCCTCCTCGGCGCGGTTCGTACCCAACGCGGCGCGGCCGAGCAGATAGCTGAAGGCCGGATCATCCTTGCTGTGAGCCTGCTGAGGTGCGAGCAAATCGTACGCTTCCTTGTACTTGCCTTCGCGCACCAACTGCTCGGAACGCGCCAGATCGGCGGCGCAAACCGCGCTCGAAGCGATGAGTGCCAGCGCTGTCACGACCGAGCCCACCCAGCGCCTGCGCAGCTTGCGTCGTTGGCCCCGCCCAAACAGATGTAGCGGTGGATTCATGCCCGACTTCTCCCTGTCCTCGAGCGCCGAGTGTAACGCGGAGGCGCGCGGGTCGAATGTGTCTCGGCCAAGTTCGGCGCGATCTACGTGGATTTCTCCGGCGGAAACGCGCAGCATGCGAACGCCCAGATACGCTACCGCCACCGCCAATAACGGGCTCGCGAAATTGAAGAACGCAAACGGCAGGTAGCTGAAGGTGGCGATTCCGAGCGTTCCGGCCATGTATGCCCCGCAAGCGTTCCAGGGGATCAGCGCCGAGGTCGGCGTTCCGGACGCAGCGATCGTGCGCGAAAGGACCACCGGCGCGAGTCCGCGCTTCGCGTACTCGCCCTTGAACATGCGCCCCGGCAGGACGATCGCGATGTACTGATCGGCGGTAACGATGTTGGTCCCGATGACCGAAGCGACGGTCGAAGCGACCAGGGCGCCGAGCGACTTCACCAGCGCGAGCATCGGCGCGATCACGCGCTCCAGAACCCCGGCCCTTTCCACCACACCGCCGAAAGCAAGTGCGGTGATGATGAGCCAGATCGTGTTCAGCATGCTCGCCATGCCGCCGCGCGTCAGCAGCTGATCGATCACGGCAACTCCGGTGCCCGACGTATATCCGCTCGCGAGCGCGAGCCACACGCCCTTGATATAGGCGAATCCCGCCGGCGCGGGCGATCCCAGGTTGGCAAAAGCAGTCACGCGTTCAGGCGCGGCAAAGACTGCCAGTACGCCGCCCGCCAGCGCCCCCAGAAAGATCGTGGTGAACGGCGGAACCTTGAACAGCGCGAGTCCGACGACCAGGACGAGCGGCAGGAATAGCCACAGGGACATCCGGAACGCGCCGTGGATAGCGGCAATCTTGTCGCTCGCGTCGAAATCGCCCGGCCTGCCCAGAAAGCCGAATATCGCGAGGGCGATCGCGAATGCGAGCAATGAGGTGAGGGCTGTCTCGCGGATATGCTGGTACAGATCGACCCCGGCCGCAGCCGCCGCCAGATTGGCCGAATCGGACAAGGGCGAGGTCGTATCGCCGAGGTAGGCGCCCGAAATGATCGCGCCCGCCGTGATCGCCGGATTGAGATCCATGTTGACCGCGATTCCCATGAAGCCGATGCCGATCGTGCCGACCACCGTCCACGAGCTGCCGATGCAGAACGAGACGACACCACAGACTGCGGCCACGGTCAGGTAGAAGTAATTCGGGCTCAGAATCTGCAAGCCGTAGTACACCATCGCCATGAGCGTACCACTCATGGCCCAGGTGCCGATTAGCGCCCCGACCGCGAACAGGATGAAAATCGCCCCGACACCGGAAGCGACGCTCGCAACCGCGGCCTCACGCAGCGAGTCGAGAGTGTGACCGCAGCGCCAGCCGATAAATACCGCTATCAAGGTTGCAATGGTCAATGCGACCTGGTTCGGCCCGCCTGCGCCTGCGTCGCCGAACAGGAAATAGGCGAGCGCCACAAGCACGATGAGACTGGCGATGGGGATGGTCGCTTCGAACAAGGTGAGCGGCCGCGGTGAGCTGCGCGCATTCATGACGCGATTCCTTTGGATGACGGGTCTGAACCCCGGGCGATGTTAGCGAGTGCGGTTTGCGGCTCCGACGGCGCGCGCAGGGTACACCGGTTCTCGATGGCTCCGATGCTCGCGACATGTCGTCGAGTTTAGCCCAGTTGTCGGCGCAAAGGACCGTGACACCGATTCTGCGAGGGCACCGCGGTGACATCGAACCTTTTGCTGTTGTTCCCAATTAACAACATTCCTCGGCACGCCATGGGCAAGATTTATCCTTACCTGGTGACGATGCTCAGCCACCCTCATTCCCAGTCCTTCTCCCGCAGGGAGGCTGCCTGTCTCCCACGCCCGCACCTGCACCAACCGCCGCACCGTAGCAGAAGCCGCCCCCATCCCGGCACCCGCCCTCGCAGGCGAGAGTGCGCCGCCTGCCCGCGTCGCGCGCGGGTTCCTGGAAAGCGACCGAGCACGCCGATGTCGCGCAAGCAACGATCAAAGTGCACCGAACACGCATCACGCGACGAATGCGCTGTCCGTCTCCACCCGGCGACGGCCGCTTCCGCAATATGTCGCCCTTGCAACGATCGTAACGTTTCGTTACCGAAACTCCGCTTGATCGGCCGAGTCTGTAAGCTGTCCGCAAGGCATTTTCGGCATCATGCGCGGCGGCGCCCCCATAGCGCTTCGACAAAGGGAGTTCGATGTCCTCCACGCTCGACACGGCAGCACGCGCGCCGTTCGCCCCAACACCCGCGAGCACACCGAGCCGCGGCTATCGCATTCTGATCGGCAGCGCCATCCTGATCGGGCTGGCGCTGGTCGTATACGTGACGCTGAGCGGAGAGCTGTTCCGTCCCGCGCGCGAAGCCATCGCGAGCGGCGATTGGCAGGCCGCAATCCTGCGTCCGAGCCTTCTGTGGGTGGCTATGGCCATCGTCATGCTCACGGTCCGAACGGCGCTCTGGTTCTGCTACCGACCCTTTCCCTCGGCGAGTTACGACGATGCGCCGATGCTCACGGTGGTGATCCCTGCGTACAACGAGGGCGCGATGGTCGAGCAATCGATCGAATCGGTCGCGCGCTCGCGTTACCCGCGCGAGCGCCTGGAGATCCTGGTTGTCGACGACGGCAGCACCGACGATACCTGGCGCTACATCGAGCGCGCGGCAAGCCGCCACCCCGGGCTCGTGAGCGCGCATCGCCTCGAGCGCAATCAGGGCAAGCGCGCCGCGCTCGCCGCGGGATTCCGGCGCGCGCGCGGCACGGTGCTCGTGACGATCGACTCCGACAGCGTGATCGAGCCCGGCACGCTCGCGGCAATGGCGGGACCGTTCCGCAACCCGAAGGTCGGCGCGGTGGCAGGCAAGGTCGCCGCGTTCAACCGCGATCGAGGCTGGCTGCCGCGCATGCTGCACGTGCGCTACATCCTCTCGTTCGACTTCCAGCGCAGCGTCCAGTCGACCTACGGCACGGTCTACTGCTGCCCCGGGGCGCTCGCCGCATACCGTGCGCAGATCGTGCACAAGGTGCTGGACACGTGGCTCAACCAGCGCTTCCTCGGCGCGCGCTGCACCTTCGGCGAAGATCGGGCGCTCACGAACGCCATCCTGGCCGAGGGCTATGACAGCGTCTACCAGGGTAGCGCCGTGGTCCACACCCTAGTGCCCGAAACCTACAGCAAGCTGTGCAAGATGTACCTGCGATGGGACCGCAGCTACGTGCGCGAGGAAATTCGCTTTGCACGCATCGTCTGGCGCCGGCCCGCGATTCCGATGCTGCTCGCCGTGCTGGAGAAGACGGTCACCAACTTGCGCTATCCGGTCGCCTGGCTTGCGCTCGTGCTGCTCGCCACGCGCGTCGTCAGCAACCCGCTGTCGCTGCTGCGCGTGCTGGTCGCAATCGGCATCGGCGCCTCGTTCTACATGCTCTACTACCTCTACAGCGAGCGCTCGATGCGCTTCGTGTACGGCATCCTGTATGCCTACTTCGCGTTCTTCGCCTTGTGGTGGATCTTTCCCTACGCCGTGCTCACCGTGCGCGCGCGCTCGTGGCTGACGCGGTGACGCAGGCTGCTCTGCGCGACGCCGTCCGTATCGACGGGCAGCACCAAGCCTTCCGCGCCTTCGGGCTCACGGCAGGATGAGCCGGATGAACTGCGCCGGCGTCTGCGCGAGACGCTTCAGCACCGCCTCGACGGCGCCGGGCGCAAGACGCTTCAGGTTCTCCGCAATGAACTTGCGATCGGCGTCGTCGTAGCTGCCCTCGCGCCCGATCAGCACCTGGGCGGCGGTCAGCGAAAGTTCCGCAAGCCCGGCGTCGCGCAAAGCGTCGGCGAGCTTCCACAGCGTCTCGTCGCTCGCCCCCGCCTGCGTGTCCCGCGCAATGATGTCCCACAACGGCCGCACCGATTTGCCCAGCACCAAAAGTACGTCGCCGGCGGCGGTCTCGTTGCCCTGATAGGCGCGAATCAGCAGCGGATCGTGCGCGCGCGCGCGAGCGTAGGCCGACGCGACTTCGGCCGATGCCGGCAGATCGCTATGGATGCTCAGGCGCGCGCGCGCCGGCGGCTTGCGCCCCGCATCGCTGTACTGTCGCGAAGCATAGGCCAGTGCAAGCTCGTAATGCGCCAGAGCATTCGCGGGCCATGCCGCGATCAGCGTGCGCAGCCGGTCGGCCGAAGCCGCCGGATCGCCCTCATCGTGCAGCTTGGCAGCTTCGGCCACGCGCTGCGCACCGCGCTGCACGACCAGATGGGCGTGCTCCAACAGTCCGTCGATCGCTTCCGCGATCGGCTTCTCGACATCCTGCGCCTGACGCGCAAGCAGCAACACGTAGGCCGCGCGGCTCGCCTCGCCCCCGGCGAGCAGCAGCGCGCCATGCCACAGCAGGGTACAGGCATCGCCGGGGGCCTGCTCGAAGTAAGCCCGCCAGAACGTGGAGCTGCGCGTAACGTAGCGCTCGGGATCGAGCTTGCGCAGCGGCGCATTCTGCGGCGGTTTGCCGATGAACCCGCCAAGCGAGCGGTACTCCTTCAACCAGGCATCGAGGCCGGGAAAGCGGCGCGGGTCGCTGCCTGTCATGCCCTGCGCCAGGATACCGAGCGTTTCCCACGCCGCGCGCTGCGCTGCCTGCAACTCGGGAAAGGATTCCGCCGTGGCGCTGCGCGCGGGCGCGCCGCTGAGCCCCAAGCAGACAAGCAACACGATGGTTACGAGGCGGCGCAAAGCGAACTCCGTAAACGAGCAGGGGAGCGAATGATCCGTTCTCGTCCTGACGGCGTCAATGCCCGGATCGCGTCGCGCCCGCGACGGTGCTTACGCCGCCGGCAGGACTAGACCCGCCGGCGGATCCGCTTGCGCGCGTCGGTTGCCACGCACGCGCGTTCGGTGGCGCACCGAGGCGTCGACGCGGCGCGCACGCGGGTCGCCGCACGGCAGGTAGTAACATTGGCAAAACATTCCCGAGCGATTCGATGACTCGTTCCGCCACCTTGAGCCTGCGCGTGGCCGCGCTGACGCACGTCGGGCTGCGCCGCGACAGCAATGAAGACTGTATCGCCGTCGGCGACCGGATACTGAGTGAGCCGATGGACAAGGCGTGGGTCACGGTGCAAACGCTCGATTCAGCGTGTGCGTGTCTCGTGGCCGACGGCATGGGCGGGCATCCTGCGGGCGAAATCGCAAGCCGCACGGCGATCGAGGCGATGCTCGGCGGCCTCGCGCGCGCCGAACCCGAAGCCGCTTCCCTGCAGAACCTGCTGCGTGAAACGAATCGGTTCCTGTTCGCCGAGATGGCGCGCTGCCCGCGCTGGTACGGCATGGGCACGACACTCGCGGGCATCGTGACCGGGCACGAACGCCTGCTCGCGTTCAATGTCGGCGACAGTCGCATCTACCGGATCGAACAAGGCGTCGTCGAGCAATTGAGCGTCGATGACAGCGAGCCGACCGGACTCGGCTTCGCGTTCCGGAGCCCAGCCGCACGCGTGTTGAGCCAGTGTCTTGGCGGCTTCCCCGATTCGACCGAGATCTCGCCGCACCTGATCGAGCTGGCGGTGCGCGCGGGCAATCGCTATCTCATCTGCAGCGACGGCCTGTCCGACATGCTGAGCGATGCGGCCATGGGGAGCTGCGTCGATCCGGATCCGGTCCGAACCGTCGAAGCGCTATTCGCCTTGGCCATGGATGCGGGCGGCATCGACAACATCTCGATCGTGCTCGCGGACATCGAGCGCAGCAGCTTGCACCGCTGCCCTGCTCCCAACGGCAGCGAGACGCCATGATAGCTCGGGCCGGTGCGCGCCGCAGCGCGCTTGCCGCTTCCGGGGCGATGCGGCTTATGTGCGCAGCGCGCCGGACTACGCGCTCACGCTCGGGTTGAGCGTATAGACTCCGGTCAGCGTGGTCGATCCGAGCACGTGCCCCTGGATGGCGTTGAGCACGTCGGCGCCCTTGAAGTTGCCCTGTACGGGGCACTTCGCCATGTCCAACGCGTACAGGGTAAAGACGTAGTGGTGCACGATCGCGTCGTTCCAGGGCGGGCACGGCCCGTCGTAACCGAAATAGTCGCCGCCCATGTCCTTGTCGCCGGCAAACCAGGCGGAAAAGTCGTTGATGCCCTGGCGCGTGCCACGGGGTCCGGCGGGGCCGCCCTTGCCCTTGGGCTGCACGGCGTCGGAGAACTCACCCTTGCGTATCGGGCCCGATGCCGGATCGAGGTCGACCAATATCCAATGGTAGAAATCCACCCGGGGCAGCGTCGCCGCTATGGTGCGTCCCTCCTGGTTCACGTCGTCGGGCTTGCTCGGCACGTCGCGGTCGTGACAGATCAGCACCAAAGAACGCGTGCCCGCCGGCAAGCCGGACCAACTGAAATCGGGATTGAGATTCTTCGACAGTGTGACGCGGCTCTTCGGATCGGGCGCGCAGAACGCACATTCGGCCGGGATCTTCTGATCGTTGTCAAAGCACGAGCTTGCGAGTCTCATCGGTTGTCTCCTGAAGGCACACTGGCGTGATCATGCCTGCCCGCACCCGCCACGGCAAGAAATTGGGACAAACGCCTGCGCATCGCCTCAGGGCCGAGCCGCACTTTGGCGCTCGGCGGCGCCGAGCTCGGCGTGCCGTGTGAGTTCGCTCAGCGTCGCCTGGCGCTGCGCTGGCGGCATATCGGCCAGACGCCTGGCCTCTTCGTAGAAGCGCGGCAAGTCGCCTCCCGAACGTTCGAGCAAGGCCTGGAAGGCCGGCACCAACCGGGTATACACGGCCACCGAAGCAAGACTCGCATTGTTCGCGCTTGGTCCGAGCCAGCGATCGTAGCCCTTGAAGCCGCCCCATGATTGC
>WYBJ01000233.1 GCA_011525945.1 Burkholderiaceae bacterium
GGCGGGCACTGCGCGAAGGGCGCTGCAGTGCGCGAGCACGGCATCACGCACGATTCGCACCGCCTCAAATACCCGATGAAGCTCGAAGGCGGCAAGTGGAAGCGTGTTCCGTGGGATCAGGCCTACGACGAGATTTCGAAGAAGCTGCTCGACATCCGCAAGGAAAGCGGGCCCGACGCGCTCTTCCTGGTGGGCTCGTCGAAGCACAACAACGAGCAGAGCGAGCTGCTGTGCAAATGGATTCGCCTTTGGGGGACCAACAACACCGACCACCAGGCGCGTATTTGCCACTCCACCACCGTCGCGGGCCTCGGACAGACCTGGGGCTACGGCGCGATGACGAACTCGTATAACGACGAGCTGAATGCCAAGTGTCTGCTGTTCTTCGGCTCCAACGCCGCCGAAGCGCACCCGGTGTCGATGCTGCACACGCTGCACGCGAAGGAGAACGGCTGCAAGGTGATCGTCGCCGACCCGCGCTTCACCCGCACCGCCGCCAAGGCCGACAAGTTCGTGCGCGTGCGCTCCGGCACCGACGTCGCGTTTCTGTTCGGGATCCTGTATCACATCTTCAAGAACGGCTGGGAGGACAAACAGTACCTGCACGACCGCGTCTACGGCATGGACAAGGTCAAGGAAGAGGTGCTTGCCAAGTACACGCCGCAGGCGGTGGAGGACGTCACCGGCGTGCCCGAGAAGGAGATGTTCGAGGTCGCGAAGATGATGGCCGACAACCGTCCCGGGTTCAACATCTGGGCGATGGGCCAGACGCAGCACAACAACGCGAACGGCGGCGTGCGCGCGAACAACATCCTGCAACTTGCGCTCGGCAACGTCGGCGGCTCGGGCGGCGGCTGCAATGTTTACCGCGGCCACGACAACGTGCAGGGCGCGACCGACATCGGCCCCAATCCCGACGTGCTTCCGGGTTATTACTCGGTCACATCGCCCGGCTCCTGGGCGCACTGGTCGAGGGTTTGGAACGTCGATCCCAAGTGGCTCGAGGAACGCTATGCTCCTGGCATGATGCACAAGCCCGGCATGACCGTGTCGCGCTGGATCGATGGCGTGCTGGAGAAGAACGACGTGATCGATCAGGGCCCGAACCTGCGTGCCGTGATCTACTGGGGGCATGCGCCAAACTCGCAGAGCCGCGGCTACGAGATGGTCGAGGCGATGAAGAAGCTCGATCTCATGGTCGTGATCGATCCGTACCCTTCGGCGAGCGCGGCGATGTTCGCGATGGTGCGCAAGGACGGCGCGTATCTGCTGCCGGCGGCGACGCAGTTCGAGACCTACGGCAGCGTCACCGCATCCAACCGCTCGCTGCAGTGGCGCGAGAAGGTGATCGAGCCCTTGTTCGAGTCGCGCACCGACCAGATGATCATGTACCAGCTCGCGCAGAAGCTCGGCTTCGCCGATCAGTTTCTCGGCAAGGCGAACGGCAAGCAGGTGGTCGGCCTGGTGAAGGGCAAGGGCGGCATGGACGAGCCGAACCTCGTGGACGTGCTGCGCAACGAGATCAACGCCGGTTGCTGGACGATCGGCTATACCGGGCAGTCGCCCGAGCGGCTGCAGGCGCACATGCGCAACATGCATGTGTTCGACGTGAAGACGCTGCGCGCGAAGGGCGGCAAGGACGCGAAAACCGGCTACGATCTGACCGGCGACTACTTCGGCCTGCCATGGCCGTGCTACGGCACTGCCGCGATCAAGCACCCGGGCACGCCGAATCTGTACGACACCCACAAGCACGTCATGGACGGCGGCCACAGCTTCCGCGCGCTGTTCGGTGTCGAGCACGACGGCGTGAACTTGCTTGCCGAGGATGGCATTGCGCCGAAAGGCAGCGACATCACCACCGGCTACCCGCAATTCACCGCCACGTTCCTGAAGAAGCTGGGCTGGTGGGACGAGCTTACCGACGCGGAGAAAAAAGAGGCCGAGGGCAAGCTCTGGACCAACGACCTCTCGGGCGGAATTCAGCGCGTGGCAATGAAGCACGGCTGCGTGCCCTTCGGCAATGCCAAGGCGCGCGCCGTGGTGTGGAATTGGCCGGACCAGATTCCGGTACACCGCGAGCCGATCTTCAGCCCGCGCCCGGACCTGGTGGCAAAGTGGCCGGCGAACGACGACGTGAAGGTGCTCTGGAGACTGCCGACGCTGTTCAAGTCGTTGCAGGACAAGGCGGTCAAGGACGAGGATTACAAGAAGTACCCGCTCATCCTCACCAGCGGCCGCAAGGTCGAGTACGAGGGCGGAGGCGAAGAGACGCGCTCGAACCGCTGGCTCGCCGAACTGGTGCAGGAGAACTACGTCGAGATCAGCCCGAAGGCGGCCGCCGACCGCGGCGTCCGCTACTGGGATTACGTCTGGCTGAGTACTCCGGAGGGCGCGAAGCTCAAGCTGCGCGCGCTGGTCACGGACCGCGTCGGACCCGACACCTGCTTCGTGATGTTCCACTTCGCGGGCTGGTGGCAGGGCTTGGATATGCTGCCGTACTATCCGGAGGGGGCGGCGCCGTTTGTGCGCGGCGAGGCGATCAACACAGCCACCACCTACGGCTATGACCGAATGACGTTGATGCAGGAAACGAAGACCACGATCTGTCAGGTGCAGAAGGTGTAGGCGTTCGGCAATCGCTAAACGAGGAGGCAAGCCATGGCGAGAATGAAGTTCCTGTGCGACGCCGAACGCTGCATTGCCTGCAACGGCTGCGTGACCGCGTGCAAGAACGAGAACGAGGTGCCCTGGGGCGTCAACCGGCGCCGCGTGGTGACGGTGAACGACGGGGTGCCTGGCGCGGAGAAGTCGATCTCGGTCGCGTGCATGCACTGCTCGGACGCACCGTGTATCGCAGTCTGCCCGGTCGACTGCATGTATCACACCGAACAGGGTGTGGTGCTGCACGACAAGGATCTTTGCATCGGCTGCGGCTACTGCTTCTACGCCTGCCCGTTCGGCGCGCCGCAGTTTCCGCAGGAAGGCGCGTTCGGCCTGCGCGGCAAGATGGACAAGTGCACGTTCTGTGCGGGCGGGCCCGAGGCTGACGGCTCGCAGGCCGAGTTCGAGAAGTACGGGCGCAATCGCCTCGCCGAAGGCAAGCTTCCGTTGTGCGCCGAGATGTGCTCGACCAAGGCGCTGCTCGCGGGCGACGGCGACGTGATCGCCGACATCTTCCGGCAGCGCGTGACGGTGCGCGGCAAGGGCTCCGAAGTATGGGGCTGGGGCACCGCCTACGGACCACCGAAGGGCGGCCAGAAGCCGGCGCCGGAAAGGAGCAAGCCATGAGGCCGTTCGTGTTGTTGGCGGCTGCCGCCGCGCTTACCGTCTTCGGCCTCGCCGGCTGTGGCGAACCCGAGCAGGTCGTCTTCTACGAGCAGGGCAAGTATCACGGCAAGCCCGACCAGCGGCCGTGGGAGAACGCCCCGCCCGCCTACGGCAGCGCCAAGTGGACCAAGGGCGACGAGGCAAGCTGGGAGCAGGAAGTCAAACGGCGCACGCTGGGCCAGAACGAGTACGTGCGCATCGTGCACTGAGGGAGGAGGCCGAGCCATGGCGAATCTCGCACGGGTGCTGGGTTGGGTCGGTGTGGTCGCGGCGTTCATCCTCGCGGGCGCGGCGCACGCGCAACCCGTCTCGAGCAATCAGGAACTCATTCAGCAGCAACAGCAGCGGCGCAGCGAGCAGCCGGGGAACAACGCACCGGTATGGCGGGAGATTCGTTCCGGGCAGCCGCAGTTCAACTCTGTGCCGGGCCGCGAGTCAGGCGTGCTCATCGTGTCGTCCGGCCAGACCTGGCGTGCGTTGCGCGACGGTCCGATCATGCGCTACGGCGGCTGGTTGCTGGTGGCGGTGGTCGTCGCGATCGCGCTGTATTTCCTGCTGCGTGGCCCGATCAGGCTGCGCGGCAAGCCGACAGGCCGGATGATCGAGCGCTTCGGCGGCTTCGAACGTTTCGTGCACTGGAGCGTGGCGATCACCTTCTGCATCATGGCGATCACCGGGCTCGTCATCCTGTTCGGCAAGGTCGTGCTGCTGCCGCTCACCGGGCACGTGTTCTTATCATGGCTCGCCGCGCTATCGAAGTACCTGCACAATTTCGTGGCGTTGCTCTTCATCCTGAGCCTGATCGTGACCATCATCACCTTCATGCGCGACAATCTGCTGCAAGCCGCGGACCGGAAGTGGATCGCGACGGCAGGCGGGTTGCTCGGCGGCGGTGAGGTGCCGTCGGGCCGGTTCAACGCCGGAGAGAAAGGCTGGTTCTGGATTGGCGTGCTGATTCTCGGCATCGTGGTCAGCATCACTGGCCTCGTCCTGCTATTCCCGAACTTCGACCAGACGCGCGAGACCATGCAGATCGCGAATATCGTGCACGCCATCGCGGCGGTGCTGTTCATGGCGCTCGGTTTGGGTCACATCTACATGGGCACGATCGGTATGGCGGGAGCATACCGCTCGATGCGCACGGGTTACGTCGACGAAACCTGGGCGAAGGAGCACCACGCGCTCTGGTACGAGGACATCAAGTCCGGGAAGATACAGGCGAAGACCGAGCAGAGCGCGCTCGGTGAGTTACAGCGCCAGCACTGACACCGCGGAGACAAACATGAACCGGATCGCCATCGCCCTCTTTGCGAGCGGCGTGCTGCTCGCCGCTTCTTACGCGCAAGCGAAGCTGCCCGCGGCGCCGCCGAAGAGCCCGGCCGAGCAGGCTGCGGCGGCTGCAAAGGCCAAGGAAGTGGCGGCGAAGAACGCGGCCGATCTCGAGGCGGCCATGGAACGCGCCGTCGAAAGCTACCGCAAGAAATCCGCGCCGGCGCCGAAGTCGCCGGCGGCGCCCGCGAGCACTGTCGGCGGGCGGGAGCGGCGGCTCCGGCGGTCGCTCGTCGTGCGCAAACAATAGATCGGGATGCACACGGCAGGGCGATCGCGCTTGCGATCGCCGGTGCTGTCTCGCTGCGGGCTTGCGCAAGGCGTGCTCGGACCTCAAGCCCGAGAAGTTGGCGGGCTCCAGCTTGACACCGCACACGCGGCGCGTCGAGCTGATGGATCGGATAGGCGCCCGTATCCCGATACTCCTTCGCGAACTTGTCGATGTGCGCGCGCCCGCCGTGTTGCGTGCGCGCGGCAACCGGGCCGAAACCATCTGGATAGTGCTACGAATTGCCGCGATCGGTCCGCATGAGCGCCATGCGCTCCGCGCGCTGGCGCAGCGGGTTGCGCCGATTGCGGGCCCGCCGGTTGCATGCTGCCCGTCTCTGTGCGACGGCGCGCCGGCCCGGAGCGCGCCAATATCAATGCGGCCAAACGGATGACATCGATACCCAGCCCGAGCTCGAGGACGGCACGGTACGCCGACGATCGCGCGCTCGCGAGCATGCTGAGCGCCTACATCGTGTGCGCGACGATCTGGCTGCTGTTCGCCACCGCGGTCGGCGTGCTGCTCGCGCTCAAATTCGCCTGGCCGGAGCTGCTGTCGAATTCGCCCGCCCTCACTTTCGGCCGGTTGCGCCCGATCCACACCAACGGCACGTTCTACGCCTGGGCGAGCCCGGCGCTGATCGGGCTGGCCCTGTATGTCGCGGCGCGCAGTTCGGGAACGCGCCTCTACAGCACGAAGCTCGCATGGTTGACGCTCCTGCTGCTCAACCTCGCAGCCCTCGCCGGCACGATCACGCTTGCGCTGGGCTTCAATGACGGCGACCAGGAGTATCGCGAATGGCTGTGGTGGATCCGGGTGATCCTTGCGTCGGGCCTGATCACGGCGGCATGGAACCTGATCGCCACGGTGGCGCGCCGCGAAGGCAAGGATATCTATCTCTCGAACTGGTACACCATCGGCGGCACGCTGTGGACGATCATCATCGTGATCGTGGCTTTGCTGCCATGGTATCAGCACGGTCTGGGTCAGGTGGCGGTGCAGGGCTACTACATGCACAATGCGGTGGGCATGTGGTTCACGCCGCTCGCGCTCGGCGTGTTCTACTACGCGCTGCCGAAGCTGATGAATCGGCCGATCTACTCCTATTCGCTCGGCATTTTCGCATTCTGGACCAATCTCGCGTTCTATCCGCTGCTGGGCGCCCACCACTTCCTGTTCAGCCCGCTCCCGTGGTGGCTTCAGACCACCGCGATCGTCTGCAGCGTGGCGATGCTGGTGCCGGTTTGGGGCGGGAGCGCCAACTTCCTGCTGACGATGCGCGGGCGGCCCGAGCGCCTGCGCCGCACGCCCGCGGCTTTCATCCTGGTCGGCGTCCTCGGTTACCTGCTTAGCTCCACGCAAGGTACGGTGGAGGCGTTTCGCTCGCTGCAGCGCGTGTGGCATCTGACGAACTTCACCGTCGGCCACTCGCATCTGACGATGTACGGTTTCATCACGTTCGCGATCTGGGGCGGAATCTACGCACTGCTGCCGCGCGCGACCGGCAAGGATCCGAACAACCTGCTGATGGGCATCCACTTCTGGCTGGCGACAGTGGGCGTGCTGATCTACGTCGTGGCGCTCTCGGTTGGCGGTACGGTGCAGGGGCTCGACTGGATACGCGGCGCACCGTTCATCGAGTCGGTGACCGACATGGCGCCGTACTGGTTGTGGCGCTCGGTGGGCGGAGTGCTGATGTTTCTCAGTCATATGCTGTTCGCGTGGAACGTGTGGACCATGACCTACGCTCGCGCCGGCGTCGCGGGAGCGGTGGCGGCGCCGGCGGTGGCCGGCGCGTGATCGCATGAACAAGCTGCTCGCGATTGCCGGCGGTGCGACACTGCTCTATGCGGTGTTGGCGGTGCTGATGGGCGTCATACCGGGGATCGAGTTGTCGCGCGTGCCGCCGGGTCCGGGTGTCGGGCCGCTTACTGCGCTCGAAGCGCGCGGGCGCGAGGTCTACGTGAGCGAGGGTTGCGCCTATTGCCACACGCAGCAGGTGCGCCCGCTGCCGCTGGACGAGGTCTTCGGACGACCATCGGCGCCGGGCGACTACGCGTACGCCACACCGCAGTTGTTGGGCTCGGAGCGCACCGGGCCCGATCTGAGCAACATCGGCGCGCGCCAGTCGAGCGAGATCTGGCAGTACATCCATCTGTACGATCCGCGCGCGGTCGTTCCGCAATCGATCATGCCGTCATTTCGCTGGCTGTTCGAAGTGACCGACGAGGCCCCGCAGGGCCTCGAGCCCGTGCCGGTGCCGAAGCCCTACGCGCCGGCGCAGGGCGTGGTGATCCCGGGGCCGGATGCGAGAGCGCTCGTAGCGTACCTGCTGTCGCTCAAGCAGGCGGCGTTGCCCGGGGCGCATGGCGACTCCGCCGCGCGGGCCGCGACGACGGCCGCAGCGGCGACGAGTATGGCGGCGACACCGGCGACACCGGCTGCGCCGGCGGCAACCGCGGCAGCATCGTCCGTATTCGACGCCGCCGAGGGCGCGAAGCTATTCGCCGCCAACTGCGCCGCCTGTCACGGCGCGCAGGGCGCCGGTGTGCCGGGCGTGTTTCCGTCGCTGCATGCGAATCCGGCCGTCGCCGCGTCCGATCCTTCCGAGCACATCGGCGCCGTGCTGCACGGGGTGCACGGGAAATCGATCGCCGGCGTCACCTATGCGGCTCAGATGCCGGCGTTCGGGCCGATGCTCTCGGACCGGCAGATCGCCGCGATCATCGACCACGAGCGCACGTCCTGGGGCAATCACGCGCCGCTGGTGACGGCGCAGGACGTCGCGGCGGCGCGGGCCAAGCGGTGAGCGCATGCAGCACTCGACAATGATGATGGGCGGGCCGTTTCTGGGCAACCTGGTCGTGATCGCGATCGTGGGCGCGATCGCCATCGCCTGCTTTGCGGCCATGTTCGTGATGCTGTTCAGGCCGGGTGAAGAGGATACGACTCACCCGAAGTATCAGGTGCTGCGCGATGATCGATAAGAGCGCGGATCGCATGGAGGAAGCACGCATTCGAGTGTATCTCGATGACGGCGCCGAACCGATCGCCGACTATGCGCCGCCGCTGACCGTGAGCCTCGATACGCAACAGCTCGCCGACGGCGAGCACCGGCTCAGGATCGAAGCGTGCGACCGCGGCGGGCGGATCGGCGTGCGTCACGTGTCGTTCTCGGTTCGCAACGGCCCCGGCATCACGCTCACCGGCTTGCGCCCAAACTCCCTGGTGCGCGGGATGCTCGACTTCACGGTGAATGCGTTCGGTGCGGAGGAGCCATTCGAACCAAGGCGGGCCGAATCGCCCTCACCGATTCCGGTATGGCTGTGGGTGCTCTCGCTCGTGATCGTGGCCTGGTCGGCGTGGTATGTCGCCGTGCTGTGGAAACCGCCGCCGGAGTTCGCAAGCACGCCGACCTACGCCGTACAGTCCACGTGGCAGCGCTGAGCGCGGCGTGCGCGCCGGCGGCATCGATCGTAGCGAGAACTCTCGCTCGCTTCGGCCGTGGCGTATCCCGGGGCACGATCTTCGCTGTGCAATCGAGGCAAACCGGGAAAGGAACACTCGCCATGAAATCGATCCGTTTGTCTGTGCTGAGCGCATGTGTGGGCGCAACCTGTCTGTTGCTTGGACCATCGGTCTTTGCCGCTGACATCCACACCAAGCCGCCCGCCAACTTCAAGAAAGTGAGCACACTCGTCAAGCTCCCGGAGTATCTGCCCGGTCTCGGCGTGCTCTATGTGGATCCGTCGACGCTTCCCGCGGGTCCATTCCTCGGCTACGACAAGAAGGGCAACTTGGTGAACGTGGTCTACATGGTGCCGCTGAAGGACATGGATGCACACAAGAATTGGACTGACCTCGGCGCAAAGCTGGGTGACCTCAAGATCAACCATACCGAACTCGCCTACAACCCCGGACATCCGGGCGTGGAGGAGCCTCACTATCACTTCATCGAATGGTTGATCACGAAGAAGCAACAGGATGCCGATCTCAAGTGACGCGCGCAGCGAGCGGAAATGCGGCCACGCTCGGCTCTTGCGCATTCTCGTCGTCTGCTGCTATGCGCTTGTCGCGGCTCCCGCGGCTACGATGGCGCGCACCTTCGAGGTCCGCGCCATCATGTCGAAAGACGGTTCGCAGGTTTATTTCGACCCCGTCGGCCTGCATATCGAGCCGGGCGACACGGTGCGCTGGGTGCAGGTGAACGGCTACCACTCGGTGAGCGCCTACGCACCGGCGAACGGTAATCACGAGTTGCGTATTCCGCGCGCGGCCCTAGCCTGGGACTCAGGGATCTTACTGGGCGAGTATCCGGCGAAAGGCTCGACCTTCGAGCACTCGTTCAGTGTGCGTGGGGTCTACGATTATTTTTGCGAGCCGCACGAGGCCGCCGGAATGGTCGGTCGTATCGTGGTCGGTGAACCGGGGGATGGCCCCGGTACGCGTCCATTCGGCTACGCGTCCGACCAGCATTGGAAGTCAGTCCCACGGGCGGCCCAGCGGGCCTTCCCTGCGGTGTCGCTCATCGTGAAGCAAGGCAGCGTGCCCGCACCGCAGGCGACGCAACGCAAGTGACGACGGCACCGCGGTTGCGCACAGGAGAAGACCAGTCATGACACAACGGATCGATTACCCGAAGACCGCACCGGCAGGCCTCGCTGCAATGCTCGGCCTGGAGCGCTACGCGAGGAGCAGCGGGCTGTCGCAAGCACTCCTCGAGCTCGTCAAGATGCGCGCCTCGCAGATCAATGGCTGCGCGTACTGTCTCGACATGCACAGCAAGGATGCGCGTGCGAGCGGCGAGACCGAACAACGCCTGTACCTCCTGCCCGCGTGGCGCGAAGCGCCCTTCTACGATGAGCGGGAACGTGCCGCACTCGAATGGACCGAGGTGCTCACGCGCGTCGCCGACGAAGGGGTCCCGGACGTGGTCTACGAGCGCGCGCGCAAGCAATTCAGCGAGAAGGAACTGGTCGACCTCACACTCGCGGTTGTTGCCATCAACGGATGGAATCGGCTCGCGATCGCGTTCCGCACCACCGCGGGGGACTATCAGCCTGGGCGATGACGAGCACGGTGCGCCGGTGCCGGAACTCCGCATGAAAGCCATGCGCCGGTACGACAACGAGCGCGGCTACGCACCACAGATGCTGCGCGAGGCCACCCGCATCGGCGCGGCATGAACGCGCAAAGCGCCGCGGCCAGACAATTGCTGAATTCATCGCGTAGGGGCTTCGCCGTTCGGGATCGAATCTTGCTGATCGCCAAGAACTTGCCACGCCGGGATGTCGAGCCTACGCCATGAAACCGAACCCACCATTGGATCACTATCGACACATCCTCGCCGGAATCGATTTCGCTGATGCGAGCCGATTCATGGCCGGGCGCGCCGCCGATCTGGCACGGCGCTACGGCGCGCGTCTGACACTGCTGCACGTGATCGAGCACTTCCCGCAAGAAGTTACCGAGACGTCGATTCCTCCGGAAGATGTCGATCCGGCGAGGTTCTTTCTGGCTGAGGCGCGCAGGCGCATCGCCGAACTCGCCATCGAAATCGGCTTCGAACGGGCCGAGCCGCAGGTGCTACTGAGCGCGCATTCGGCGCGCTACGAGATTCTGCGCATCGCACGCGAATCGAATATCGATCTGATCGCTGTCGGCGCGCGCGGTCCAGGCATGTTGCATCACCTGCTCGGGTCCACCGCGAGCGGGGTTTTCAGCCATGCCCATTGCGATGTCATCGTCGTGCAACCAGGAGCAGCGGCGCGTCGCACCTGACGTCGCGCGGCGCGCTGCGATCCGACTTTCGCGTCCCCGACAACACCCGTCCGTCGAGCGGCACGCTTATGCCCTGCTCAGCGCCTTTCCGGTGTGATGCACGATTGCCGGCTCCCCGGGGTGGTAGTCATGCTGCTCGACGTCGTACATCGTGTTTTCCGGCGTGGTTCCCATTTTGTGGATACCGACGACGGTGCCGTGGCCGATGGCGCTGCGATAGTGCCACGTCACGCGCGTACCGGCGGGGATGGTCTTGAACGTCTTCCTGGTAGCTTCCATGAGTCTATCTCCGATGTCGCATCGATGCTCTCTATCCGCAAATTCCGATCCCGCTGCGCCTGTAACGGCTACGGATAAACCGCGCAATCGACACCGACAGGGCGTTTGATAAGCTTCGGGCTGCGAAGAGCAATACGAATGCCCGATACCGTCCTTCTGATCACGCTGCTCGTGCTGCCGTTCGCCGGCAGCGCCGTCGCCGCGCTGCTGCCGGTGAACGCCCGCAATGCGGAGGCATGGCTTGCCGGCGCCATCGCGCTCGTGGCGTTGCTTGTCGTGTGCGCCTGTTTCCCATCGATCTCGGCCGGGACGGTTCTGCAGGCGCGTCACGACTGGCTTCCGCAGTTCGGCCTCGAGTTCCGGCTGCGCATGGATGGGTTCGCGTGGCTATTCGCCTTCCTCGTCACCGGCATCGGTCTCCTGGTCGTGCTGTACGCACGCTACTACATGTCGCCGCAGGATCCCGTGCCCCGCTTCTTCTCCTTCCTGCTTGCGTTCATGGGCTCGATGCTCGGTGTGGTCCTGTCCGGGAGCCTCATCCAGCTCGTCTTCTTCTGGGAGCTCACCAGCCTGTTTTCGTTTCTGCTGATCGGCTACTGGCATCACAACGCGGGCGCGCGCGAGGGCGCGCGCATGGCCCTCATCATCACGTCCGCCGGCGGCTTGTGCCTGCTCGTGGGCGTGTTGCTGATCGGGCGCATCGTGGGCACGTATGACCTCGACCTGGTCCTGGCCGCGGGCGATGTCATTCACGCAAGCCCGTTGTACCTGCCGGCGCTCATCCTGGTCGTGCTGGGCGCGCTCACCAAGAGCGCACAGTTTCCGTTCCACTTCTGGCTGCCGTATGCGATGGCAGCACCCACGCCGGTGTCCGCCTATCTGCATTCGGCGGCGATGGTGAAGCTTGGCGTGTTCCTGCTCGCGCGCCTGTGGCCGGCGCTATCGGGCACCGACGCGTGGATCTGGATCGTGGGCATGGCGGGCCTCATCACGTTTGTCTACGGCGCCTACGTGGCGATCTTCCAGCACGATCTGAAGGGCCTGCTCGCGTATTCGACCATCAGCCACCTCGGACTCATCACCATTCTGCTCGGGCTCAACAGCCCATTGGCCGCCGTTGCGGCGATCTTCCACATGGTGAACCACGCCACCTTCAAGGCGTCGCTCTTCATGGGCGCCGGCATCATCGATCACGAAACCGGCACGCGCGACATCCGCCGGCTGAGCGGGCTCGTTCGCTTCATGCCGATCAGCGCCACGCTCTCGATCGTTGCCGCCGCTTCCATGGCAGGCGTTCCGCTGTTGAACGGCTTTCTGTCCAAGGAGATGTTCTTCGCCGAGGCGCTCGACGTCGCAGGGCCCTTGCCGGTCGTCGATCGCGCGCTGCCGTATATCGCAATCGTGGCGGGCATGTTTTCGGTCGCCTATTCGCTGCGCTTCATCCACGGTGCTTTCTTCGGGCCCGATCCGCAGGGTCTGCCGCGCACGCCCCACGAGCCGCCGCGTTGGATGCGATTCCCGATCGAGTTGCTGGTGTTCGCCTGCATCGCGGTGGGCGTGTTTCCCGCACACACCATCGGGCCGTTCCTGGATGTGGCGGTGCGCTCGGTCCTGGGCGCTGCTACCCCCGAGTACAGTCTCGCCGTGTGGCACGGATTCAATCAGCCGCTCGCCATGAGCTTCTTCGCGCTGGCGGGCGGCGCGGTTCTCTATCTGCTGTTGCAGAAGCGGTTGGCGCGGGGGATCGAGGCGGTGCCGCTGATGCCGGGCCTCGACGCTCGTTCGCTGTTCGACCGGGCGCTTGTCCTGATTTCGTGGCGCGGAGCGCGCTCGCTCGCGCGCGTGCTCGGTACCTCGCGGCTGCAGCCGCAGTTGCGCTGGGTCGTTGTCATCGCCATCGTCGCCGCATCTTGGCCGGTGTATCGGCAAGGTCTCGACTTCGCCGTGCTGCCGGCAGGAAGCCCCGATTTCGCGTTGGCGATGCTCTGGGCGGTCGGTATGGCATGCGCTCTCGGCGCGGTTTGGCAAGCGAAGTTTCACCGGCTGGCGGCGCTGATTCTCACCGGGGGAGCGGGCCTTGCCACCTGCCTCACCTTCGTCTGGTTCTCCGCGCCCGATCTCGCGCTCACGCAACTCCTGGTCGAGATCGTGACCACGGTCCTGATTCTCCTGGGACTTCGCTGGCTGCCGAAACGAACACCGGCTCAATGGACCTGGGCCGGGTTGCTCCGCGCACTGCCGCGCCGGTCGCTCGATCTCGCCCTAGCGATCGGTGCGGGCGCTGGTCTCGCCACGGTGGCCTACGCGGTCATGACGCGTCCACCCGCGCACACCATCTCGGATTATTTCGTGACGCGCGCATATCCCGAAGGCGGGGGCACCAATGTCGTCAATGTCATCCTCGTCGACTTCCGCGGTTTCGACACGATGGGCGAGATCACCGTGCTCGGCGTCGTGGCGATCGCCGTATATGCCCTGTTGCGCCGGTTTCGGCCCGCACGCGAGAGTGTTCCGGCGCCAGCGCAACAACGCGCGCAGGAGGAGAACGCGTTTCGTGACGACATGATGACGCCGCTTTTCATCATGCGCTTGATGTTCCCGGTCATCGTGGTGCTCGCGCTCTATCTGCTGGTGCGAGGGCACAACCTGCCGGGCGGCGGATTTGTCGCAGGCCTCACCATGGCGGTAGCGCTCATCCTGCAATACATGGCGGGCGGCGTGCGCTGGGCCGAAGCGCGGCTCAACCTGCGCCCCGTGCGCTTGATCGGCATCGGCCTGCTGAGCGCATGCGCCACCGGCGCGGGCGCGTGGTTCGCAGCGCATCCGTTTCTCACCTCGCATAGCGCGCACGTGACGCTTCCGCTGCTGGGCGAGTTGCACGTGCCGAGCGCATTCGTGTTCGACATCGGCGTGTTCGTGCTGGTCGTCGGGGCAACGGCGCTCGTCCTGATCGCACTGTCGCACCAGTCGATTCGTGCGCACCGGCTGCCGCCGGCATGAACGAGATCATCGTTGCCCTCGCCATCGGCGTGCTGACCGCGTCGGGCACCTGGCTGCTGCTGCGCCCGCGGACCTTTCAGGTGATCATCGGCTTGTCGCTGCTCTCGTATGCGGTGAATCTGTTCATCGTGGCGATGGGGCGGCTTAAGGTGGACGCGGCTCCCATCGTCGTAGCGGGCGCCGTTCCCGATCCGGCGGCATTCAGCGACCCGCTGCCGCAAGCCCTGGTGTTGACCGCCATCGTGATCGGTTTCGCCATGACAGCGTTGCTGCTCGTGGTGCTGCTGGCGGCGCGTGGTCTTACCGGAACCGACCATGTCGACGGGCAGAAAGACGAGGCGCGGTGACATCCTGGGTCGATCACCTGCCGGTCGTCCCGGTCGTGCTGCCGCTCATGACCGGCGCATTGCTATTGCTTGTCGACGAGCGCCGCCACACCTTCAAGGCGCTCATCAGCGTGGTATCGCTTTGTCTGCTGCTCATTGCGGCCTTTGCCTTGATACGGTCGGTCGACGCATCGCAAACGCATGTCTACCGGCTCGGCAACTGGCCCGCGCCGTTCGGCATCGTGCTGGTGGCCGATCGGCTCGCTGCCATGATGGTGTTGCTCGTCGCTATCCTCGGTATGGCGGCGTTGCTATTTTCGCTTGCACGCTGGGATCGCGCCGGGCCGCGCATGCATGCGCTGCTGCAGTTTCTGCTGATGGGTTTGAACGGCGCTTTCCTGACCGGGGACTTGTTCAACCTGTTCGTCTTCTTCGAGCTTTTCCTCGCCGCCTCCTACGGCTTGGCGCTGCACGCTTCCGGCTCGGCGCGGGTTCGCGCGAGTCTGCATTACATCGTAGTCAATCTCGTTGCCTCACTGCTGTTCCTGATCGGCGTGAGCCTCCTCTACGCGGTCGCGGGAACGCTCAACATGGCCGACCTCGCGCTGCGTGCGGCGGCGATCGCGCCGCAGGACCGTGCGCTGTTTGAGATCGGCGCCGCGATCCTCGCCATCGCCTTTCTGGTGAAGGCGGGCATGTGGCCGTTGTGCTTCTGGCTGCCGAGTACTTATGCCGCCGCCGCTGCGCCGGCGGCGGCGATGTTCGCAATCCTGAGTAAGGTGGGCATCTATGCCGTGCTGCGGATCTGGTTGCTGCTCTTCGGCGAGACCAGCGGCGCGAGCGCCGGGTTCGGCGCGGCGGCGCTCGTGTACGGAGGGCTTGTCACGCTCGCCTTCGGCGCGATCGGCGTGCTCGCCTCGCAGCATCTGACACACGTTGCCGGCTTCAGCCTGCTGGTATCGGCGGGCACCTTGCTCGCCGCGATCGGCGCCGGGCAGGCCGCGGTCACCGCTGCGGCGCTCTACTACCTGGTTGTCTCCACCCTGGGGGTGAGCGCGTTGTACCTGCTGATCGAATTGGTGGAGCGCACACGCGGCCCCGGCGCCGATGTGCTGGCGGTTACGGCGGAAGAGTTCGGCGATGCGTACGCCGAGCCCGAGCCGATAGAGGAGACGGGTCTTGCCATTCCCGGCGCCATGGCAGTGCTCGGTTTGAGCTTCACCGCTTGTGCGCTGCTGCTGGCGGGGCTTCCGCCGCTGCCTGGATTCCTGGCGAAGTTCGCTTTGCTCGCGGCGTTGCTCGGAGCCGACTCGGTGGCCGCATCGGCCTGGGTCATGCTGCTCTTGCTGACGCTTGCGGGATTGGCTGCGATCATCGCGCTGGGGCGGGCGGGTGTACGTATCTTCTGGGCTTCGCACGAACCCCACATCCCGCGCGTGCGGCCGATCGAAATCGCGCCGATTGCGCTGTTGCTCGCTTTGTGCATCGCGCTCACGCTGCAAGCCGGAGCGGTCATGCGCTACGTGCGGGATGCCGCGGATACGCTGCACACCCCGCGAGCGTACATTCGGGAGGTTCTGCCGTCGCGATGAAAAAACTGCTGCCGTATCCGCTGTTGGCGGTTTCGCTGACGCTCGTCTGGCTTGTGCTCAACCAGAGTGTGGCGCTTGCGCATTGGCTGCTGGGCATCTGGATCGGCACCGCCGCTGCGCTCGCCTACGCAGCGTTGCGCCCGCCGGGCACGCCGGTTCGGCGGTTGCGGGTTGCGCTCATGCTTGGCTTCGTCGTGCTGGTCGACATCGTGCGCTCGAATCTCGCCGTGGGTCGTATCGTGATTCATCCCCACAGCCCGGGGCGCAGGCCTGGATTCCTCGATATCCCGCTCGCGCTGCGCAGCCCGGCGGGGCTGGCGACGCTTGCCTGCATCGTCACGGCCACACCGGGCACGACCTGGGCCGGTTACGACTCGTCGCGCCGCGTGCTGACGCTACACATTCTCGATCTGGGCGACGAGGACGAATGGATCGAGGTCATCAAGCAGCGCTACGAGCGCCGATTGCTGGAGATCTTCCCGTGAGCGCCATCGACTTGCTCGCCAGTGCGATCACGATCGCGCAGACATGTCTCGCATTGGCCATGACGTGTGCCACCGTGCGACTCGTCCTCGGCCCGCGCGCGCAGGACCGGGTGCTCGCACTCGATACGCTGTATGTCAACGCCATGGTGCTGATCGTCGTCTTCGGCATGCGGGAAGGTAGCTCGGCTTACTTCGAGGCGGCGCTGGTGATCGGCATGCTGGGGTTCGTGGCGACGGCCGCGCTCGCCAAGTTCCTGCTGCGCGGAGCGGTGATCGAATGAGCCACGCTGCCGACATTCCGGCACTGAGCGCACTCGTGACTGCGCTGCTGGTGCTGGCCGGCGCCGCTCTCGCGCTGATCGGTTCCATCGGCCTTCTGCGGCTGAAGACGTTCTACGAGCGGGTGCACGCGCCCACGATGGGGACAACGCTCGGTATGGGGCTCGTGCTGATTGCATCCACGGTGCTGTTCTCGGTACTCGAGTCGCGGCCGGTTCTGCACGAGATGTTGATCGCGGCGTTCATGACGCTGACAACACCGGTCACGTTCCTGCTGCTGGTTCGGGCTGCAAGGCGGCGGCAGCAGACTGTGGGCGACACGTCATCTGTGCGGCATTCGTCGGGTGAGCCGCGCTGAGCCGCGGCGCCGTTGCGCCGCGTGCTCTGCGCCGACGTCCGTGCGTCCTTCGCTTGAGGCCGGTGCGCCGAAGGAGCGCCGCGGGCAATGCTGCGCGCGACCATCCACTATCGAGCTTTCGGTAAGTGCTTGACGCTCGAGCTCCCCGCCCCGGCACCTCTTCCCCCGGGAGAGGCTGCACGATGCGCGCATCACGACTTGGGCTCTGGAACCTGGCGCCTCTTCCCTCACCCCCAACCC
>WYBJ01000234.1 GCA_011525945.1 Burkholderiaceae bacterium
CGCGGGCACACAACGCTCCCCTCTCCCACCGGGAGAGGGGTTGGGGGTGAGGGAAGAGGCGCCACGCGAGGTTCCAGGGCGCAAGTCGCGATGCGCCATCGTGGCGTCTCTCCCGGAGGGAGAGGGGAGGGTCGTGCGGAACGCGGCTTGTGCCTGACGCTCGATCCTCTCACCCCCGGTCCCTTGTATGTTGACCCAAGAGGCATGGTTGTCTTCCCTCTCCCTTCGGGAGAGGGATCGAGGGTGAGGGAAATATGCGTCGTCATTGCGACTCCCCTCACCCCCGGCCCCTCTCCCGGACGGAGAGGGGAGTGTCTCGCAGAAAGCGGTTTCGCAACCCCTTTCCGAAATTTCAATTGCGCGGCGTTACGGAGTTCAACGCCTCCGCGAGCGTGGCTGCGCGATCGAGGCTCCACCACGCGTCGATCGCTTCTTCCACCTGTTTCTCGGGCAGGCACAGGCGCGCGCAGGAACGGAATTTGTCTTTCAGCTCGTGCTCGGAAAGCGGATCGGCCGGGGCGCCGTGCATCGTACGCCGGTTGGTGCGCCGCGTGAGACGCTCGCCGTTCTGCAGCGTGATCGTCACCGGGTTGTAGGTCGGCCCGTGCTCGTACTGCGGATCCCAGTTGCTCATGACATTCACCTGCGTCTTCTCGCGCGCCTGGCGATACTCGGGCCGATTGAGCTTGGCGTCGGTGAAGCTGCCGATGTCGATCTTGCGATCGACCAGGGCGGTAGCGATGTTGTAGTGGAGCGAAAACTTGCCCTGATAGCCCTGCGTCGGGTTGGGGTGCAGCAGCACGTGCGAGATCGCGGGCACGTTGTCGACCTCCACGCGCACGACGTCGTCGAGCTTCACGTCGTTTTCCTCGAGCAGCGCGATCAGCGAGTCGAGCGCGCCGTGGTTGGAGCCGCAGCAGGGGTACTTCTTGATGACGATGGAGTCCTTGCTGTGCCAGATCTTGCCGAGGTTCGCGGTCATTCTCTCCGGATCGTAGCGATCCCGCCCGATGTAGGCATGCGCCCAACCGACCCGGCTATCGAGGAACGAATCGGTCGCGAGCCAGCCCTGTTTCGCGAGCGATGCGGCCATAACGCCGGAGCGGCACGCCATGCCGGCGTGCAGCGGCTTCGTGTACGAGCCGAAATTCTGCAGGATGCCGCTTGGCATGGAGCCCGCGAGGCCGAAGGCCATGACCGTCTGCTGCGGCGTGAGCTCGAGCAGCCGGGACGCCACCGCAGTGGCGGCGATGGTGCCGAACACCGCGGTGGAGTGAAAGCCGGTGAGGCCCTGGACGTTCTCCGCGCCCTTGTTGAGGTGTACCGCCACTTCGAACCCGAGCACGTAGGCGGCGAGAATGTCGCGCCCCGAGCGCCCGAGCGATTCGCCGATGGCGAGCGCGGTCGGCAGCAGCGCGACCGACGGATGGCCGAAGCCGCCCATGTCGTCATAGTCGAGTGCGTGCCCGAGGGTCCCGTTGGCGAGCGCGGCAAGGTAGGGGGAGCTGCGCAGCCGGTTGCCGATTACCGTGCACTGCGAATTGCCGCCCTGGGCGGCGACGAAATCCACGATCATCTTGCCCTGCGGCTGCGCGGCGCCGGCAAGCGCGACGCCGATGCAGTCGAACGACGCGTGCAGCGCCGGGCGATACGATTCCGGCGGGATCGAGTCGGCATCGGTCTCGGCGACGAACGTCGCCAATCGTTGTTCGCATGCGCCCATCGTGCTCTCCTGCGGTGTGGACCGGCGGCGCGCGATTGGCGGCACGCCCGGCCGGCACATTAGGACAGCACGGCGCGGGTGTCAAACGGGCAATGCGAACCTCGATAAGGACCGCTGGCGCTACGCTGCCCATGCGGGATGCAAGGCGGCAGACGTGCGCCCACGCACCGAGGCTGTGCGCGGCGCCGAGCGCGCGTTCGTGGGAAAGCGCGGAGCCGTCTTCGCGGCATGCCGCGAGCCCGCGCTTACCTCAGCGCAAGGTCACGCCCGCGGCGCGCAACGCGGTGATGGCAGAGATCGCGAGCTCGCTGCGCACGGTCGTCCACGATTCGGCTTCGGCAATCGCGGCGCGCATCTCGAACCCCAGCCAGTCGGGGCCCGCGCGGGTCAGAATGGCCTGGACCGGCGGGTCGTGCAGCACCGAAGGGTGCTGCTTCGCCATCGCCTCGAGCACCGCGATGACCTGCACGGGATCGCTCTGGAGAACGACGGACACCGGCAGCTCGATGACACGCTGGCGCCCGGAAAGCGTCCAGTTGACGACCCGATCGGCGATGAGCTTGCCGTTCGGAACGATGACGCTCGAGCGGCTCGCGGTGTGCACGACCGTGGCGCGGATGCCGATCCGGTCCACCACCCCGACGGCGTCGTCGATCTGGATCACGTCGCCAACCTGCACCGGGCGTTCGAACAGCACGATCAGCCCGGACACGAAATTGTTGAAGATGTTCTGCAGGCCGAATCCGACTCCGATGGTGAACGCGCTGGCGATGATCGTGAACTGGGTCATCTCCATGCCGACGATGGCCATCGCCACCAGGAAGCCCAGCGCGATGATGAGGAAGTGAAGCGTACGCGTGACGGCATAAGGCACACCGCGGGCGAGATGCGCGCGCGGGAATACCTCTTCGTTGAGCACGAATCTCACGAAGCGCGAAAGGAGGAACGCCGCCCAGACGGCGAAGATGAAGGCCAGAACCGAGGAGAGCACGATATCGATGTTGCCCAGGCTGACCCGGGCGGTGAGCACCGCCTGCGCGCCTTCCAGCACCCGGTCGCGAACGGCGAGCTGATCGAGCAGGTAGGAGATCCAGACTGCCGCGGCGGTCCATAGCAGCGCGAGCTTCGTGCGCCGCCGCAGCAGTCGGCGGTAGCCGCGCACCATGCCCAATTGCGTGAGCGGGGGAACTCGCAACGCGACCACGACCAGCGCATCGAGCAGGAGTACGACCGTATAGAGCACCAGCCCCACGTACATGCTGTCGAGCGCGGCGTTGCCGATAAGGTTGGAAAGGGCCACGAAACCGAGCGCGTTCGCAGCCGCGGCCGCGGCACAAAGCGCGAGCGCGACCATGGCGGCAATGCGCAGCAGCGCCGAACGACGCGTGCGCGTCTGTATCGAACGTGCGTTCGGGGAGCGAACGAACCAGAGCAGAAACACCGCCGCCGCGATCAATTCGAGCACGAACAGCAGGCGCGGGACGATGTCGATCGACGCGCTGACCGCACGCAGCTCGTCGAAGAAGAAGAACGCGAGCACCGCGTAAAGCGGCGCCCGCAAGTCCGCCGCGACCAGGCGGCGCAACACGATGATGGTCGGCACCAGCATGGCGATACCGCTGATCGCCCACAGCAGGGGCGGCGCGCCGTAATAGACCCAGGGCGTCGCCAGCAGTGTGAGGATCAGGGCGGATGCAATCGGATGTTCGACCACCGTCACCACGCGCCGAAGTTCGGGCTCGTGTTGCGCGAGGGTCGCGAAGCGACGGCGGACGCCGAAGAACAGGGCCGTCAGCAGACCCAGCAGCGCAAGCTGGATGAGGGCGCGGGCGGCGCGCGGTTCGAAATAGACCTGCAGGAGGGTCCACTGCCGTTCGAGCGTTTCGGCGGCGCCGGTGGAGATACGCGTTGCAGCCTTCTCGCGCCAGTTCGATTGCCACAGCGGCGCGCCGTCGCGTGCGAACATCCGGTCCACGGTCGCATCGCGCGCTTGCCGGTTCGCCTGCAGCGCTTCGGTCGTCTGCAAGTCGAGACTCGACACGCGCGCCTGGACTCGCAGTGCGGAGGTGCGCTGAGCCCTGATCGTCTTGCGCACCGCCGCGATCTCGGCGAGCACGGATTGCGTTCTGCGCAGGAGCTCATCGGGCGCCTTCTCCGCCTTTGCCAGCGCCAGCGTTTCGCTCCAGATGCGGTCGAGCCTTTCGACGCTCTCCAGGTCGCGATCGAGACCGGCTAGGATCGCGTTGGTTCGTTCCGCATGTGCGGCCAATGTGGCGTGCAGCTGCTGCCAGTGACCGTCCAGGTCGCGCAGCAGCTCGAGCGACGGTCGTTGCGCGAGAATGGCGTTGTTTTCGCGCGCGCGCGCATCGACTTCGCGCGCGAGGCTGGGCAGCCTCGCATCGATCGTCTGGAGCGCATCGCCGGAACGGCGCGACGCCGCTATCTTTCGTAGCTCGAGCGTGGCTGTATCCGCCTCGGTGGCGACCTGGGCCAGGGGGATGGGAACGGGCTCCTTGTCTTGCGGCTGTGCCAGCTGGGGTTTCGCGAACACCGGTAAGGGCGGCATCGCCGCCTGCGCTGTTATCGCTGCGCAGGCGCATGACAGCGCTATCGCGATGGATACGATCGCAGTGATGTTCATCGTGCATCCGGCAAAAAGCGGGAATACTACCTGCTCAGTGGCGTATCGGCGCGACGCGATGGCGCGTCCTTTTGCTCGCGGTGGCGCCGCGGCGCGGTGTCACGAGGTGTTTTCTGCGTCGGGCCACCCCGGGTGCACGCATCTGCTGCGGCGGTGTTGTTGTTTGTGCGGGCATTCGCAGCTACATTAGCGCTGAAACGGTGGTGAATGAGATGGACCTGAAGCCCGAGGATTGCTCGACCCACATGCGCCTTCAGATCGCCGACACTGCGCGCGTCGCGGCGGCGGGGATCGGAGCGCCGTGAGCATCACGACGTCGCGCCCGATCGGATCTGATCCGCACCCTGGTACGCCGGCCCAAGCCGGGCACCCGGCGATGATGCTGGCTCCGTACCGCGTCCTCGACCTCAGCGACGAGCGCGGACTCCTGTGCGGCAGGATTCTGGCCGACCTGGGGGCGGACGTGATCCAGGTTGAGCCGCCTGCTGGCAACAGCGCACGGCGGCTCGCGCCGTTCCTCGGCGACGAGCCCGGTTGCGAGCGCAGCCTCTACTGGTGGTCGTACGCGGCCAACAAGCGCAGTATCACGCTCGATCTCGCGTGTGCCGACGGCAGGACACTGTTCGAGCGTCTGGCGGCGACGGCGCACTTCGTCATCGAGTCGGGCCGGCCGGGCGAGATGGCGGCGGCTGGCTTGAGCTTCGAGCGGCTTTCGCAGATCAACCCGGCGCTGATCGTGGTGTCGATCACGCCGTTCGGACAGACCGGTCCGTATGCGACCTGGGTCGCCTCCGATCTCGTCGGCATGGGCCTGGGCGGATTCATGTACGTGACCGGAGAGCCGGATCGCGCGCCGCTGCGCGTCGGATTTCCGCATTTCTACCTGCACGGCGCGGCCGCAGCCGCGGCCGGCGCGATGCTGGCGAACGCGCAACGCGCGCTCACGGGCGAGGGACAGCACGTCGATGTTTCGTGCCAGGAGGCGGTTGCACGCTCGCTCGCGAATTCGCTCGCGGCCAACGTGATGGAAGGCGCGGTGATCGTGCGCCAGGGCTCGTACCGGCAAACGGGCGCCGATACCTTCATGCGCATCACCTGGCCGTGCCGGGACGGGTTCGTCAACTTCCAGTTCTCGGGCGGCGCTTCCTCGGGTCAGAGCGTGAACAACTTCGTGCGCTGGATGGCCGACGAGGGCGCACCGGACGACTATCTCCTGAGTCTCGATTTCAGATCGATGGGCTACGGCATGATCACCAACGAGACGCTGGAGCGGGTCGTTCCCCCGGTGTCGCGCTTCCTCATGGCGCGCACCAAGCAGCAGTTGTTCGAAGCGGCAATCGAGCGGCGCATCCTGCTTTTTCCGGTTGCCACGCTCGGCGACATCCTGCAGAACCCGCAGTTGCAGGCGCACGATTTCTTCCGCGCGATCGATTGTCCGCAATTCGATCGGCCGGTTACCACACTCGGCCCGTTCGCGCGCGCGAGCGCGACGCCGCTCAAGGGAGGCGGCCAGCCGCCGAGCCTTGGCCAGCACAACGGCGCAATCTACGAGGGCGAGCTTCGCTTGACGCACACCGATCTGATCCGGCTTCGAAGCGCCGGCGTGATTTGAAACGGATTCGCATGCAGCCGCTGGAAGATCTGAAGGTGCTCGATTTCTGCTGGGTCGCCGCAGGGCCGATGACCACCAGCTATCTCGCCGAGTATGGCGCGACGGTCGTGCGTGTGGAGTCGAGGCGCCGGCACGATCCGCTGCACACGTCGCCGCCGCTGGCGCCCGGCAAGGGCCTCAACCGCAGCGGCTACTATGGCAACTACAGCGCCAACAAGTACGCGCTCGGTTTGCATCTCGGCAGCGCGAAAGCGATCGAGATCGTCAAACGCCTGGTGGCGTGGGCGGATCTCGTGACCGAGAACTTCACGCCCGGCACGATGGAGCGGCTGGGTCTTGGCTATGAGGCGTTGCGCAGCGTCAAGCCGGATATCGTGCTCTTCAGCACCTCGATGCTGGGGCGCGGTGGGCCGCACTCGAAGCTTCCCGGGTTCGGTGCGGTGCTCTCGTCGTTGAGCGGGTTTACCGGCATCACCGGCTGGCCGGATCGCGATCCGACCAATCCGTACGGCGCCTACACCGATTTCATCGCGCCGCGCTTTGCGCTGGCGAGCATTCTTAGCGCGTTGGATTACCGCCGGCGCACCGGCACCGGCCAGCACATCGACATGTCGCAGCTCGAAAGCGCGCTGCAGTTCATCGCGCCGATGCTGCTCGATTGCGCCAATAACGGTCGCGAGGGCAGTCGTACCGGCAACCGGCACGAGGCGGCGGCGCCGCATGGTGCGTTCGCCTGCCTGGGCGAGGACCGCTGGGTGACGATCACTTGCATGACCGATGCGCATTGGGCCGGCTTGCGCCAGGTACTCGGCGATCCGGCATGGATGCAAAGCGAGCGGTTCTCGACACTGCTCGGCCGCAAGCACGACGAAGACGAGCTCGAGGCGATGCTTGCGGCGAGCACGCGCATCTGGAATGCGGAAGCGCTCGTGCAAGCGCTGCAGGGCGCGGGCGTGCCCGCGGGCGTGGTGCACCCGAACAAGGGCATGCTTGCAGATCCGCAGTTGCAGCACCGGGGTCACTTCGTCTACTACGACAAGCCCAGGATCGGGCGCCATGCCGTACAGCGCTCCGAGTTCCGGCTCTCGCGCGCGCCCGCAGCACACAACTGGCCTACGCCTTTCATCGGCGAGCACACGCGCCAGGTCTGCCGCGATATCCTCGGCATGACCGATGCCGAGATTGAAGCGTTGATCGAGGCGGGGGTGCTGGAAGTGCCGGAATGAGAAAAAGCGGCACACGATGTTGATTCGACTGCTCGGAACCGGGAATCCGAGTCCGTCGCTTCGCCGCATGAGCTCGGGCTATCTGGCGCAAATCGGCGCCGACGTCATCCTGTTCGACCATGGGCCGGGTGCATATCACCGGCTGCTCGAGGCGGGCTATGGCCCCGGCGATCCCACGCATCTTTTTTTCTCCCACCTGCACTACGATCATTGTCTGGATTACGTGCGGCTCGTTCTCACGCGTTGGGATCAGGGCGCCGGCAAGTCGGCCGATCTCAAGGTGTATGGCCCGCCTCCGCTGCAAGCGATGACGCGTGCACTTTTCGCGCGGGAACAGGGCGCATTTTCGCCCGACCTGACGGCGCGAACCGAGCACCGCCTGAGCCTCGACATCTACGAGGATCGCGGCGGGCGCTTGCCGCGAGCGTGGCCGGCCCCCGAGGTTCACGAGCTCGAGAGCAACGCGCTGATCGAGGGATCCGCGTGGACGGTTCGAACCGTGAGCGCCATCCACGCGCAGCCGCAACTGCATTGCTACGCCTATCGGCTCGACTGCGATGCCGGCTCGTTGGTCTATTCCGGGGACAGCGGCCCTTCCCGCCGAATCGGCGATCTGGCCAGGGGCTGCGACGTGCTGGTGCACATGTGCGCCTACGAATCCGGCAAGGAGCTCAGCGCGGATCATGCACGTACCTGCACCGGTCACCTGGAGCTCGCCCGCCTGGCGGCTGAAGCCAACGTGAAGACGCTCGTGCTATCGCATTTCAACACCAAGATGGACCAACCGGGGCTCCGCGAGCGCTTGATCGGCGAAATGGCGCGCGCTTATTCCGGCCGGATCATCTGGGGTGAAGATCTCATGACGCTTCGGGTTCCGCACGATGGTTGAGGCGTCGCGGCGCGTCCAGCGGATGGAGAACGAACACCACGCGGGGCGACACTTAGAAACACCTTGCCGTTAGCCACGGTTGCTTTCGTGCTGCGCGCATGCGGCACGAGCGCGGGTGCACCCGCGGGCAGGTCGTCCACCACTTCTGAATTGGAAAGTATGGCGCGAGGCACGCGCGCGGTTCATGCGCCGTCGACTGAGGGGGTATCACCAAACCGATGCCGGCGCTCGCTGTTCATTCGTAGCTCGCCGGCGGCCTGCGCGCCAGGTAGCGTCATCCTTGATCTTAGCGATTCTCCAGCAAAGCCCGGGCATCCGCATCGAGCTCGGGTTTCGCCCCTTTGGTCAACAAGGTCCGCAGTACCGCGCGCCCGGCGGCGCGGTCCCCACTCTGCGCCAATGCAAGCGCGTAATGGCTGATGATCTCGGCCGAATCGGGCTCGCGCGCAGCCGCCATCTTGTGCATCTCCAAAGCCTTC
>WYBJ01000235.1 GCA_011525945.1 Burkholderiaceae bacterium
AGCCGAAACGGATCATCCGCGGACGTCCGCGCGCCTGCGGGCGAATGCACCTGGCTTACGCCGGCGCGGGTGACGAGTGTGGCCCATGGCTCGGCGACGATGATGTCGTAGCGCGACTGAGCGGAATCGTGCGCGCCGCCATCGAGCAGCATGGCCCACGGCATATCGGCCACAGCCTCGAACATCGGCGCGGGGTCGGCGCAATACGGCAGCGGCGCGATTCGCGTCATATCCGGCCCCTCGAGGGCAATCCGAGCGCCGCGAAGCCGCCTGGTTCGCGGCAGGCAATCAGGCGCACAATAGCACCTGGTGCGATGTCAACGGTCATGTTGAAGCTACTCGTGGGACTGTTTCTCGCCTTCGTCGTCGGCGCCGCGCAGGCGGTAGGCCCGATCGTGGCGCTCAAGATCGTCGGCCCCATCGGCCCGGCCAGCGCCGACTATCTCGAGCGCTCGCTCGCCGCCGCGGCCGAGCGCAAGGCCTCCCTCGTCGTGATCGAGATCGACACGCCTGGCGGGCTCGATACCTCGATGCGTCACATGATCAAGAACATCCTCGCCTCGCCCATCCCGGTCGCGATGTACGTCGCGCCAAGCGGCGCGCGCGCAGCCAGCGCCGGAGTGTACCTGCTGTACGCAAGCCACGTTGCCGCGATGGCGCCGGGCACCAACGTGGGCGCCGCAACCCCAGTCGAGATCGGCATGACACCGCAACCGCCGCAGCCTGCCGACGAGCCTCGCAAGGGCGGCGCCAAACCGGACAAAGCCGATGGCAAGGAGGCAAAGGACGCGGACAAGACCGTACCTCGCAATGAGGAATCGATGCGCGCGAAGGCGGTGAACGACGCGGCCGCCTATCTGCGCGGGCTGGCGCAGATGCGCGGCCGCAACGCCGAGTGGGCGGAGCGCGCGGTGCGCGAATCGGTGAGCCTGTCGGCGCAGGAGGCTGTGCGCCAGCATGTCGTGGACCTGCTGGCGCGCGATCGCACCGAGTTGCTGGCAAAGCTCGACGGGAAGACCGTGACTGTCGCCGGCGCCGAGCGCGCGCTGCACACCAAGGGTGTCCCGGTCGTGGAACTCGACCCGGATTGGCGCACGCGTTTGCTCGCGATCATCACCAATCCGACCGTCGCGATGATCCTCATGCTGATCGGCGTCTATGGCATCCTGTTCGAGTTCTACAACCCGGGCTTTGTCGCTCCCGGTGTCATCGGCGCCATCTCCCTTTTGACCGGTCTGCTGGCGCTGCATCTGCTGCCGATCGACTATGCCGGGCTCGCCCTGATCCTTCTCGGCATCGGCTTCATGGTGGCGGAGGCGTTCCTGCCCTCGTTCGGCATCCTGGGTATCGGTGGCGTCGTCGCGTTCGTGTTCGGCGGTATCCTGCTGATCGATACCGATGCGCCCGGCTTCGGCCTGCCGCTCGCCGCGGTGATCGGCGCCGCGGCGGGCAGCTTCGTTGTCATCGCCGCGATCGGCATGCTGGCGGCTCGGGCGCGCGCACGCCCGGTGGTGAGCGGGCGCGAGTACTTGCTCGGCGCCACCGGCGTGGTGCTCGAAACCGGCACCGCGCAGACTTTCGCGCGCGTGCAGGGCGAGATGTGGCAGGTGCAATCATCCGCGCCACTCGCAGCCGGCGAGCGCGTGCGCGTCACCGCCATCGACGGTCTGACCTTGACCGTGGTGCCGGATCAACCGCAACCGAGGAGAACATGAGCATGGAATGGGGATTCGCGGGTTTGCTGCTGGTGGTCCTCGCCCTCATCGCCGCCTCCTTTCGCATCCTGCGCGAATACCAGCGCGGCGTGGTGTTCATGCTGGGCCGCTTCTACAAGGTGAAGGGCCCGGGGCTCATCCTGGTCGTGCCGGGCGTCCAGCAGATGGTGCGGGTGGACCTGCGCACGATCGTGCTCGATGTCCCCACCCAGGATGTGATCTCGCGCGACAACGTCTCGGTCAAGGTCAACGCGGTGATCTACTTTCGCATCGTCGATGCGGAGCGCGCGATCATCCAGGTCGAGAACGTGATGGAGGCCACCAGCCAGCTGGCGCAGACGACGCTGCGCTCCGTACTTGGCAAGCACGAGCTGGACGAGATGCTCGCCGAGCGCGAGAAGCTCAATGTCGACATCCAGCAGGTGCTCGATGCACAGACCGACGCCTGGGGGGTGAAGGTGTCGAACGTCGAGATCAAGCACGTCGATCTCGACGAATCGATGATTCGCGCGATCGCCCGTCAGGCCGAAGCCGAGCGCGAGCGGCGCGCCAAGATCATCCACGCCGAAGGCGAGCAGCAGGCCGCGGAGAAACTGTTGGAAGCCGCGCAGATGCTCGCGCGCCAGCCGCAGGCGATGCAGCTTCGCTACTTGCAGACGCTCACGCAGATTTCCAACGAGAGCAACGCCACGGTGGTGATTCCGCTGCCGATAGAGGGGCTCGCGTCGATGCTCGGCCGCAGCGAGACGCGCACCGGCGGCTGAGTCCCGCTCAAGCTCTGGCAAGCCATGGTTCTGCCAAGCACCGAGGCAACGGTGTATTTCACGCTAATACACCACCACGGCGCGAATCGATTCGCCCGCGTGCATCAGTTCGAACCCCTTGTTGATCTCGGAGAGCGTGAGGGTGTGCGTGATCATGGGATCGATCTCGATCTTGCCTTCCATGTACCAGTCGACGATACGAGGAACATCGGTTCGCCCGCGCGCGCCGCCGAACGCCGAGCCCTTCCACACCCGCCCGGTGACGAGCTGGAAGGGGCGCGTGCGGATCTCGTGGCCCGCGCCGGCAACGCCGATAATGACCGAAACCCCCCAGCCCTTGTGGCAGCATTCGAGCGCTTGGCGCATGACCTCGACGTTGCCGATGCACTCGAAGCTGTAGTCGGCACCGCCCTTGGTCAGATTGACCAGGTACGCCACCAGGTCGCCTCCGACCTCCCTCGGATTCACGAAGTGCGTCATGCCGAAACGTTCGGCCAGCACGCGCTTGCGTGCGTTCAGGTCGACGCCGACGATCATGTTGGCGCCCGCGAGCCGTGCGCCCTGGATGACGTTAAGCCCGATGCCACCCAAGCCGAACACGACCACGTTCGCACCTGGCTCGACCTTGGCGGTGTTGATGACCGCGCCGATCCCGGTGGTCACGCCGCAGCCGATGTAGCAGACCTTGTCGAACGGCGCATCCGAGCGGATCTTCGCCAGCGCGATCTCCGGCAACACGGTGAAATTGGAGAACGTCGAGGTGCCCATGTAGTGCAGCACGCGCGCGCCGTTGAGCGAGAAGCGGCTGCTGCCGTCGGGCATCAGGCCCTGGCCCTGGGTGACGCGGATCGCCTGGCACAGGTTGGTCTTGCGCGACAAGCAGTACTCGCACTGGCGGCACTCGGGCGTGTACAAGGGGATGACGTGATCGCCTTTGACAAGCGAGCTGACGCCTGCACCGATCTCGACCACCACGCCCGCGCCTTCATGGCCGAGGATTGCCGGAAAAAGCCCCTCGGGATCGGCCCCGGAGAGCGTGAACTCATCGGTGTGGCAGATGCCGGTTGCCTTGATCTCGACCAGCACCTCACCCGCCTTCGGACCTTCCAGATCGACCGTTTCTATGACCAGCGGCGCACCCGCCTTGTGTGCAACCGCCGCGCGCGTTTTCATGGTCGATCCCCTTTCGGCTAGCATTGGGAGCAGTAATCGATTTTAGCCCGGATATCTCACAGGTCGGTCCGAATTGAAGTCGAGTGCCAAGGCGTAACGTCGGCCATGCCAGAATCTCCCGCCGGCCGCGATGCTGCGCCGCGCGTGCGCGGCCGCTTCGCCCCATCACCCAGCGGTGCGTTGCACTTCGGCTCTCTGGTTGCGGCCGTGGCGAGCTGGCTCGATGCGCGCAGCCGCAATGGCGAGTGGCTGCTACGCATCGAGGATCTCGATCCGCCACGCGAGCAACGCGGCGCGGCCGAGGAAATCCTGCGCACGCTCGAAGCGTTGTGCTTGTATTGGGACGGGCCGGTGCGCTACCAGAGCCGTTGCACGCACTTGTACGCGGGCGCTTTGCAGCGGCTCATCGAGCACGACGCCGCGTATGCGTGCGCGTGCACGCGCCGCGAGATCGCCGCGCGCGCCCGTGTCGGCGTGGACGGCCCGGTCTATCCGGGCGCGTGCCGCAGCGGCCTCGCGCCGGGGCGCGCGCCGCGCGCCTGGCGCCTGCGCGTGCCGGCCGGCTCGATCGCGCTCGACGACGAATGCTTCGGCGTCATTTCGCAGGATGTCGAGCGCGAGGTGGGTGATTTCGTTCTACGCCGCGCCGACGGCTGGTTCGCCTATCAGCTCGCGGTCGTCGTCGACGACGCCGACCAGGAGATCACGCGCGTGGTGCGCGGTGCGGACCTGATCGATTCGAGCCAGCGCCAGATCCTGCTGCAACGCCTGCTCGACCTGCCCACACCCGCCTATCTGCATATTCCGGCGGCGGTCGATGCGCGTGGCGACAAGCTGTCGAAGCGCACGCGAGCGCGCCCGCTGAAGCGTTCCAAAGCCTCCGGCGCGTTGTTCGCAGCGCTCCAATTCCTGCACCAGGCCCCGCCGCTGGAGCTCGCCGGAGCACCCCCTGCAGAGCTGCTGCAATGGGGGCGGCGCCACTGGCAGCCCGACGCCGTTGTCCCGCAACGCAAGCGCGCCGCGCCGGCTCAGTGGCGATAGTCGTGGGCGAGCTCGGCCGCTCACCACTGGAAGTTGTCAGTGGTTTGAGTCGGCAAGCCCGCCTCGCGCCAGGCCTCGACACCGCCGCGGTACCAGTAGACGTTGCGATAGCCCGCACGCACTGTGCGTAGCGCGGCGTTGTAAGACAGTCAGCAGCGCGCGCCCGAGCAGAAGAACACGATTTCGCGCGCCTTGTCGTGGCCCGACAGTCGCGCCAGCACGTCGACGAAGCGCTGCTCCTCGGCAGCGTCGAAATCACCCAAGCCACCGTTGTGCAGCCAGAGCGCGCCGGGCAGGCTGCGATGCGCCGGGCCGCTCAGCACATCGACCAGAAAAGGCCGCGGATTGCGCTCGAGCATCTCGCTGAGCTCGCGCGTACGCACGATGCGCGCACCGGGCAGCGTGTCCGGAGTCGGCGCGTGGTAGTCCTTGGCGCGATAGCCCGGCGGCGGCTCGATGCCCCAGCTTCGCCCTTCCTCGGCGTAGGTATCGGCAGCCCTGGCCGAAGCCGCCAGCAGGCACGCGGCCGCGACCAGGACGGCAAGCACCGTGCAAGCGATCGAACGCGGCATCCGCGCAAACCCGCTTCGCGCAATCGCAGCCGCGCGGGCGGCGCCGCCATCGCACCGCAAGCCGCAAGCGTGCATCCCCGGATCTCCCTTCTGTGCTATGGGCGCGGCAGGGCGAGGACGGCTTCCAGCCCGCCTTCGGGATGGTTGCGTATGCTCACCTGACCCCGATGCAGCTGCGCGACGTTGCGTGCGATCGCAAGGCCCAGGCCGGTGCCGCCGGTATCGCGACTGCGCGAGCTTTCCAGCCGATAGAACGGCTCGAACACCTTCTCGAGCTCCGATTCCGGCACGCCGCGACCGAAGTCGCGCACCTTGATCACCATACTTCTTTCGTCATCCTGCACCACGATCTGCGCCTTGCCGCCGTACTTGCAGGCATTGTCGATGATGTTCGTGAGGCAATGCTTGAGCGCCTGGGTCTGCGCGGGAAAAGGCGCGCGCGCCTTGCCTTTGGTCACCACCTCGTGGCCTGCCTCGCGATAGTCCTCGCACACGCTCTCGATCAGCGCGTTGATGTCGGTCGGCTGCGGCGGCTCGGTGCTGTCCAGCCCGCGAATGAACTCCAGCGCGGCGCGCACCATCTTTTCCAGATCGGACATGTCGCGCATGAGCGCCTCGCGCAGCGGCGAATCCTCGATCAGCTCGGCGCGCAGCCGCATGCGCGTGATCGGGGTCTTCAAGTCGTGCGAGATCGCGGTCAAGGCCGTTACGCGGCTCTTCAGATAGCGCGACAGCCTCTCCTGCATGCTGTTGAACGCGCGCGCGGCCCGGCGCAGCTCCGAGGCGCCATGCTCGGGTAGCGGCGGCGCGTCCAGATCGTTGC
>WYBJ01000030.1 GCA_011525945.1 Burkholderiaceae bacterium
CAAGGTCGATGACCCTGAACTCGAGGACGGTATGGAAGTCTTCATTCTCGCGCGCGAGCGAGAGGAGGAAGTTCACCTCTCCGCCGAGGAGCGGGCCGAGCTTGAAGCGGGAATCGCGGAAGCCGATCGTGATGAAATGCTCTCGGGCGACGAATTTTTCGCACGATTGCGACGCTACGGCTAGGGATGCTACTTGAACTGTTTATCTCCCGGCGAGCTGCCTGAGAGATTGAACGAGTCGTCCAATGGTGGTTTCTCAATAGGCCGGCAGCTCCGGGCGCTGTGCGCGAAGATTTGCAGGCCGCGCTTGACCTGTTGCTCATCCAGCCAGAGCTCGGCTCCCGAGTCATCGAGGCGAGCTCTCCCGATGTGAGGCGCTTCTATCTCGATCGCGTCCGCTATTGGGTTTACTACCGCGTTCGGGATGGTCGCTTCGAAGTATTGTCGGTCTGGCACGCGAATCGAGGCCGCAGTCCTTCCGTGTGAGCAATGACGCCGAACCAGTAGTCAGGTCCATCACCACCGCCAGATAGAGCCAGCTGTTGCGGAGGGCGTAAACCCGCGACAGATTGGTGGTGACGCGCGGTTTTGTCAGGCTTTAAGAACGGGCTGCGCCTTTCAGTAGAGGCACTCTATGCCGCACCATCACCCGCCCCGCGATCGCGAACGAGCGCCTGAGCCGCAACGGCAAGGACCAAGTCGTGCTGTAACTGAAGAGCCCGTATCGCGACGGCACCCCGCACATCGTCATGCACCCGCAGGAATTCATGCAACGCCTCGCGGCGCTCATCCCATGCCCGCGGCTGCACCTGATCCGCTTCCACGGCGTGCTCGCCCCGCATGCGAAGCTGCGTGCCGCCCTCGTGCCCGCTGTCGTGCAGCCGGCGAGCGGGTTCGCGTCACGGACATCGACGGCCTGATCCTGACCGTGGTGCCGGATCAATC
Organism: Burkholderiaceae bacterium; assembly: GCA_011525945.1. Classification (GTDB taxonomy): domain Bacteria; phylum Pseudomonadota; class Gammaproteobacteria; order Burkholderiales; family WYBJ01; genus WYBJ01. Next base: position 946 of record WYBJ01000030.1, read on the forward strand.
GTAGCCGAGGGGAGCATGAGCATGCAATGGGGATTGCTGGGCTTGTTGCTGGTTGTTCTGGGCCTGATCGCCGCCTCTTTCCGCATCCTGCGCGAATACCAGCGAGGCGTTGTTTTTCTGCTGGGCCGCTTCTACAAGGTGAAGGGCCCGGGCCTCATCCTGATGGTGCCGGGCATCGAGCAGATGGTACGGGTGGATTTGCGCACCATCGTGCTCGATGTGCCGACACAGGACGTGATTTCGCGCGACAACGTCTCGGTGAAGGTCAATGCGGTCGTCTACTTTCGCATCGTCGATGCGTAGGGCGCGATCATCCAGGTGGAGAACGTGATGGAGGCCACCAGCCAGTTGTCGCAGACCACACTGCGCTCCGTGCTCGGCAAGCACAAGCTGGACGAGATGCTCGCCGAGCGCGAAAAGCTCAACATCGACATCCAACAGGTGCTGGACGCGCAGACCGATGCCTGGGGCGTGAAGGTGTCCAACGTCGAGATCAAACGCGTCGATCTCGATGAATCGATGATTCGTGTGATCGCCCGCCAGGCCGAAGCCGAGCGCGAGCGGCGCGCGAAGATCATCCATGCCGAGGGCGAGCAGCAAGCCGCGGAAAAGCTGCTGGAAGCCGCGCAAATGCTCGCGCGCCAGTCGTAGGCGATGCAGCTTCGCTATTTGCAGACGCTCACGCAGATCGCCAACGAGCGCACGTCCACGATAGTGATTCCGCTGCCGATGGAAGGGCTCGCGTCGATGTTCGGCCGCAGCGAGGCGCGCCCGGGCGGCTGAAGCGGAGGTAGCCCAGCTCATCGAGTTATGTTGAGATCAACATAACTCGAGTATGTCGCTGCAGAAGATAGTGAGCATGCCCGCACTTTTTGATGGACACGTGAGCGCGCTATTTGATGGAGATTTCCGCTACCGCTACCGCTGTGCTGTAGAGCGTCCGGAATCGGAAACGGGAACGGGAAGGCGGTATTCTGTGCGAACAGTCTGCGAAGATGGATTCAGCCGAGTGTAGCCAGCCGATAGCCATCGGGGGTGCGTAGGACTTGGCCCGCGCGCGTGAGAGTGCCGAATCGTTCATAGAGGGTTGCGTTACGAACGCGGCACAGTGCACGCAGGTTTCGGCTGAAATAATTCGGTTGGCAGAATACACCGTTTTGTTGTATCGTCAACCGTAAAAATCACGTTCCACCGAAACTCCGGACTTATCCTCCATGGCACCGTCTCCCTTCGTCTCGCAGGCAACGATGTCCCAAGAGGGGAAGAAGTTCTTCCGTGAGCTCGGCGCTCGCGTGGCGCAGTTGCGCAAGGAGCAGGGCTTGACGCAGACCCAGCTCGCCGAGCTGCTCAACACCACCCAGCAGCAGATCGCCTCCTACGAGAGGGCGCGGCTGCGCATCCCCGTGTCGCTGCTGCCACGCCTTGCGCGGGTGCTCGGCACCGCCGTGGAGACCCTGATCGGTGAATCTCAGCCACAAACCGCCAAGCGGGGACCGACGCCGAAGCTGCAGCAGCAGCTCGAGCGGCTCTCGGCGCTGCCGAAGCCCAAGCAGCGCGCGGTCATGGAAGTGCTGGAAGCGATGCTCGCTCAGGCAAGCCGCTAAGGAGAACCGCCCGTGAATCAGCCCGCCGAGAACGTACTCATCGAGAAGATCAAGGGCCTTCGCCCCGAGCGCATCGCCGAGGTCGAGGACTTCGTCGATTTCCTGAAGGCGCGGGACGAGGAACGCGGCCTCACGCTGGCCGCGGGGTCGCTCGCGGAGGAATCATTGCGGAAGGTCTGGGACAACGCGGACGACGCCGACTATGACCGGCTGTGAGTTCGGCGACATCGTCCTCGTGCCGTTTCCCTTCACCGACCAGAGCACCTCGAAGAGGCGTCCCGCCGCCGTCGTGAGCTCCCAGGCCTACCACCGCGCACGCATCGATCTCATCGTCATGCCGATTACGAGCCAGGTACGCTCCGCTACCGCCTTCGGCGAAGTGCTCGTGCAGGACTGGAAAGCTGCCGGCCTTCTCAAGCCCGGTGTGGTCAAACCCGTCATCACCACCATCGAGCGATCGCTCGTGCTGCGCAAACTCGGGCGGCTTAACGACAGCACTCAGGATGCGATCAGGAAGGCAATCGCGCAGAGCGTCGGGTAAGCTCGAAGCTAATTTCGTTCCGACCCTCGTCCCTACACGAGCTTAGACTGACCCATACTCATCCTTGGATAATATAACGACTACTTCATCGTCATCGGCTTCAAGATATTGATGGCATGGATGGGGCGTTTCAGCAACAGTCCTCGTCAGAACTTCAAACCCAGCCGCAATGTCTGGGGACATTCGCCAGATAAATTCGCGGCGAGAAGGTTCTCTGGAAACATATCGCATACTGAACGGCGGCGAATCGGTCGATAGGACAACCTGAAGATCTTCGTTGCATGCGAAGAGTGGTTCATTGCTCAGAGCAATTGAGTCCGATACCGTTTTCGAGGCGATCTTGGAAAAAATGACACCAATGACTTGATCGCCCGTGCATCCCCAAGCAGCAGCAATACCGCGTCTCCATCAAGGAAGTTCTCGCGATAAGCAATCGCGATCTTGGCGGGAGCAATTTGCACCGTACTCATTTTGGCTTTATGGGCGGCAGACCACCAATCGGAATATTCGGCCATTGAGAACCCCGGCGATCATGCGGGTTGTAGTCCCAATGGCCCCGGCGGCCACCCAAACTCCCCCACCTGAGAACGCGTAGTCGCGGCTGATCCGCGGCAGCGCGGCGACGAGACGTTAACCTCGCCCCCTCGCAAACGAGGGGAGGAAGGATTGAACGCCTTGAAACCGCATTTACGTACCACGATCCAGACGTTGCTGGACAAAGGCGCTACGCAGCGCGAGATCGAACGCTTCACGGGGGTGGATCGCAAGACGATCCGCCGGTATCAGCGGCTTTCAAACTCCCCCGGGGTGGCCACCGGCTCGGAAGCGCTCCCAGATCAAATTCCCCGTGTTCGACATCGACGTCGAGCGCTGCGCGTGCGGCGGGAAGCTAAAGATCATCGTCGCGATCGAAGATCCGGTCGTGATCGTGAGGCCCCTCACGCACCTGGGTCTGCCCGCCCGTGCGCCGCCGCGCGCACCGGCGCGGGAGGCTTCGCTCGTCCACGCAACCTAGGCCGAAAGCACAACAACGGTTCTGCGGCAGAATCGACGGACTCGCTCGGCCTGCGGCTGCGCAGCACGCTCAACGCGCGTCGAAACGACGCAGCTCGGGACGATTCCGAGGCGAAGAACTCGTCGAGCCCCACGGAACCTCCGCGAATTCTCCCCCATGACCGTGCGATCGACCGCTCGATGCAAGGGCGTTGCCGTACCGGCTGGCGAGGAAGGTGTCTTGAAAAGCCTATTCGCCGCCGTCGTTTCGCTGAATTGGCCATCCAAACATGATGCCGTTGTCGAACATCTGACGAAATGCCCGAAAGCGACTATCCATACGCCTCCCAGCCATGATTACCCCATCAACTTACCTACACGATTCCGTGAAGACCCCAGGGAATCCGCCCTCGGAGAAGCCGGCCATGCGAGGATGTCGCAATCGCGCATCCCCGGGAGCCTGAATCGCCCGCTGCGGCTTCACAGCTGCAGCTGTTCCGCTGTCCGCAAGAAGTGTAGCCTTGTCGTCAACGCCGCACCCGCACGGGCAGGGCGACGCGAAGGTATCGATATCTCAGGGAGGATGCCATGCGCATTAGAGATCTGATGTTAGTGGTAGTCGCAGTGTCTGCGGGTTCGCTGATATCGGCGCGGGCGGGGGCGCAGAGCTACCCGAGCAAGCCGGTCCGGATGGTCATTCCCTTCCCGCCCGGCGGTAGCCTGGATATCACCATGCGCGTGATCGCGCCCAAGATGAGCGAGATCATAGGGCAGAACATGATCCTGGACAGCCGGCCGGGCGCCGACGGGAACATCGGCACCGAGATCGTCGCGCGCTCACCCGCGGACGGCTATACGGTGCTGATCAATGCGGTTCCGCTGACCGTCAGCCCGGCCCTGCGCAGCAAACTGCCGTTCGACGTCAACAAGGATTTCATCCCGGTGTCGCTGCTCACCGCGAGCCCACACGTGCTCGTGGCGCATCCGTCGGTGCCGGCGAAGTCGGTCAGGGAGCTGCTCGCGATCGCCAGGGCGCACCCGGGCAAGCTCACCTACGCCTCCGCCGGTAACGGCAGCAACCTGCATATGGCGGCGGAACTGCTCAACAACATTTCCGGCGTGAAGATGCTGCACGTGGTCTACAAGGGCGGTGGTCCGGCGCTGGTTGCCGTGCTGAGCGGGGAGACCGACCTGAGCTACCTCAACATCGCCGCCATCATGGCGTACGCGAAATCGGGCCGACTGCGCCCGATCGCCATCACCAGCGCGCAGCGCTCGCCACTGATGCCGGACGTGCCTACGATCGCGGAGAGTGGGGCCCCGGGCTACGAGTTCTCGAGCTGGGCAGGTGCGCTGGTGCCGGCGGGAACGCCGAAGGAGGTCGTCAACAAGCTCTACAACGGCTTCGCGAAGGCGCTCCAGTCGCCCGAGGCTAAGAAGCGATTCTCCGACCAGGGCGCAATCATCGTCGCGAGCCCGCCCGACGAGTTCGCCAAGTTCTTCAAGGCCGAAGTGGAGAAGTGGGCGCGGGTCGTCAAGGATCTCGGCATCAAGCTGTAGTGAGGCAGTCGCGGTGCCGGGGCCGCGTCCCGTGAGCACGGTCATCGTTCTTGATGGCGATTTCGCCCGTGGCGATCAAGTTTGGCGATGTTTTGAGGAAGATCCCCCTCAGGGATCTTGATCAAACCGATCCCCGTGGGGGAGTCTCCGGTTACCAAGCCAGGAGACAGCCCAAGTGTGCCACGCCATTGTGCAAGAGCCCGCGTTTTTTCGTTTCCTTACCCAGATCGATGAAGAACTCGCCGCTGCGACGCGGCTTCAGGGGTGGCGCTCCTGCGGGGGAGCGCTGCACGTAGCGAACTATCCACGCAAGCCGCGCGGCTGCCCGGTCGCGGTCCGGGAGGAGTATTCCCCCGCGGCTGAGCTTCATCTGTGGACGGTGCGAGCTTCGCACGACCTCGGCCTCGGTGCGCTTCGCCGGGCGCCGGGTGTATCTGGCCGTGGTGTGGATGCTGGTCTCACCGCCTGGCAGCGCCTCGTCTCGGGCGCTACGCGATCGGCTGCGCATTGCGCCCGTTACGCTCAAGCGCTGGCGCAGGTGGTGGTGCGAGATCTTCCCGTTGACGCGGTTCTGGCAATCAGTGTGTGAACGCTTCATGCCGCCGGCGAGGACCGGTGAGCTGCCGCAGAGCCTGCTGGAACGCTTCGAGGCGAGCACGATGACGCATCGTCTGGTGCAAGCGCTGCGCTTCATCGCGCCGTTGAGTACCCGCGCGGTGGTCAGGTAATTAGAGGGGCGGCGCCGACCCGCAGAACATGTCGATAGCCTGACGCTCGGCAGCTTTGTAGCCTGCGTTCCCATCATGCGCATACCGGCCATGGCGGACACTGAAACCGGCCATGGCGGACAGTGTCGGGGCGACGCGACGCAAGCGAGTGGATTATCGGTCAGGGTGTCCGCCATGGGGGTTGGCGGAGCGGTTCTTGCGTAAGGATTCCTTGGAACTGAGCTCAAGCGGCGCGTGCGTTGGATTACGCCGCAGGAGGCAGCCGCGCTGATCGCAGCGATTCCGCCAGGAAACCGATAGGAGATGATCACCATGTATGTGCTGCGCAACACCCGCTACACTGAGACTGCTAACCGTCCACGAAATCGGGGTAAGTCCAGCACCGACGCCAGATGGCGATCTGGCCGCAGGATCAGGAGGCGCCGCAGTTGTCCTGTGCGGTGGTGCGCATCAAGCTCAACGGAATGCGCCTGCAGCGGCCTCGACAGTGGGGCGCGTGCTGGCTCGCGCTGCAGCTATGGGGATGGCTTGATCTGGATGCGTTCTGGCCAAGCCGGTTGATCCGATCGCGCAAGGGCACCGAGTGGGTGCATGTGCTCAAGACGCTGTCGGTGTATCGGTTGCTCGATCCGGGCAGCGAGTGGCGGCCGCATCAACAGTGGTACGCGCGCAGCGCCATGGGCGATCTGCTCGGCGAGGATATCGCGATCGCGCAGCCGACACGTTGTATCGGTGCCTGGATCAGCTGCTTGAACACAAGGCGGCGCTGTTCGCGCATCTGAAGGATCGGTGGCAGTGAGAGCGGTCAGCTTGGTCGGCGGACCATCACCAATCGTGACAATCAGTCCATCAAATTAGCTGACCGCTCTCACCCGACGGGATAATGCGGGTGGGCCGCTATCTTGACTGCGCGTCCAGGAACTCGATGATCGGCTTGTTGAACGCCACCGGGTCGTCGAAGCAACCCAGGTGTCCGGTGGGGATAATGTGCTCGATCGCACCGTCGATGAGCCTGGTGAGGTCGTTGGTGAACGCGACCGGCGTGGTCAGGTCGTGCCGGCCGCACATGACCAGCGTCGGCGCCTTGACCTTGCTGCAGTACTCGGTGAAGTCCGGCAGCAATATCCCGCGCAGGACGTCGAGGTACGCTTCCTTCTTGCAGAGACAAATCGCCGAGAGGAGCTCGTCAATGGCTGCCTGCGGCGTCTCCGGCAGGAGCCGGGTCGCGATGTACTGGCGCGCGTATTCCCGCACCGACATGTAGCGCAGGCACTTCTCGGATTCCTCGATCCGCGCCTTGGAGTGCGTGTGGTTCTTAGCGAAAGTGTCGATCAGCGTGAGCGAGCGCACCATCTGCGGCCAGCGCGCATTGAAGACCAGCGCGACCGGCCCGCCCATCGAGTAGCCGACGATGTGCGCTTTGTCGACGCCCAGCGCGTCGAGCCCGGCCTTGAGGTCCTCCGCGCCGATCGGCACGTCCCAGCGGCCGTCGTTGAACGTGGAGAAGCCGAAGCCGCGGTGGTCGAACGCGATGCAGGTGTAGCGGTCCTGCAGGGCCTCGATCTGGTGCCGCCACTGGTAGGAGAAGCCGCCCAGGAAGTGCACGAAGACGACGGCGGGTCCCTGGCCCGCCTTCACACAGTTGAGTGTTTCGCCGTTGACGGAAACTTGCATGGGTTGGCCTTTGGGTTCGGATGCTGAGGTTGGGAGGTTCGTTCTGGCCACGCCGCCGCGCTCGCGCGGGGGCGGCGGTCAGATCGGCCCGTAGCGCCGGTAGACGGACTCGATCAGCGCGTCGAACTGCGGCTGCGAGAGCGTCACGCTGTGCTCTTTCTTCACCGCCACCGCGATTTCCGGGTAGTTCTTCTTCTGCTTCACCATGCGGATCGCAGTGACGCAGGCATCGAGCTCGGCCGGAATCTCGACCAGCCGGTCGCCCCACAGGGTGTAGCCGAAAGGCACGTCGCCGCTCAGATAGCGGCCGTCTTCGGTGACTTGCAACTCGCTCATGGCAATGCTCTCCCTGAGACTGGCATTAGGACGCGGTCCGGAAGGCATCCCTGGCCTCCGTCGTTCCGGGCGAATGTGAGCTATTCTATACGCCTGACTGCCCCGGCGCCCGCTCGAAGAGCTTCTTGGCATGCCCCTGGGTAATGGCGCGTATCGTGCTCTCACCCAGCAGAATGCCGTAGTGTTCAACCAATTTGTCCGTGACTCGGGCGAAGGCTTGGTCCGCCCCAAAGTCGGTGACCACATGTCGACCGGTTCGGCGAATCGGCGCCCGCAGCCGAGGTCTTCAAGTTTTTCGGTTTCACGGCGGACAATGTTGTTGCGCGCACGCGCTCGCTCATCGGCGGTTGTGAGTAGCGACAATGTTCAGCCGCCCTCATCCCCTGCCCTTCTCCGCCCGGGAGCAGGGGGGTTTGTCTCCCCTCTCCTCCCGGGCGAGCAACTAAGAGTGAGGGTAGTTATTCGCGTGCTGAGCATTGTCGCTAATCGGGTCGGCGGTTGAGATGCGCTCGGGTGTGGTACTTGCCTGGATTCAGGCCCTGGAGCGATGGCGTTAGAATAGTCCGTAAGGAATTTTTTTCCGCCGGGAGCCTGTCATGACCATCCGCGTTGCCATCAACGGTTACGGCCGCATCGGCCGTAACATCCTGCGCGCACACTACGAGTCGGGCAAAACGCATCCGCTCGAGATCGTGGCCATCAACGACCTCGGCAGCGCCGAGACCAACGCCCACCTGACCCGTTACGACACGGCTCACGGCAAGTTCGGCCACAAAGTCGCGGTCGAGGCCGACGCCATGGTAGTCGATGGCGATCGCATCAAGGTGCTTGCGATGCGCAATCCGGCGGAGCTGCCGTGGGGTAGCCTCGGGGTCGATGTCGTGCTCGAATGCACGGGCCTTTTCACGAGCAAGGAAAAGGCCGGAGCGCATCTGAAAGGCGGCGCGAAGAAGGTCATCATCTCCGCGCCTGGCGGCAAGGATGTCGATGCGACGGTCGTCTATGGCGTCAACCACACCTCGCTCAAGGCGAGCTACAGCGTGATCTCCAATGCTTCGTGCACGACCAATTGCCTCGCGCCGGTCGCCAAAGTGCTGCACGAGAAGCTCGGCATCGTCAATGGCCTCATGACGACCGTGCACGCGTACACCAACGACCAGGTGCTCACCGATGTCTATCACGAGGATCTGCGTCGGGCGCGCTCGGCGACGCAGTCGATGATTCCGACCAAAACCGGCGCTGCGGCCGCGGTCGGGCTGGTGCTGCCGGAGTTGAACGGGAAGCTCGACGGATTTGCGATCCGGGTGCCGACGATCAACGTCTCGATTGTCGATTTGTCCTTCATAGCCGCGCGCAGCACCACCGTGGAGGAGGTCAACGCGCTGATGAAGGCGGCCTCCGAAGGCGAGTTGAAGGGCGTGCTCGGCTACAACACGGCCCCGCTCGTGTCGGTCGATTTCAATCACACCACCGAGTCGAGCTTCTTCGATGCCTCGCTCACCAAGGTCTCGGGCGACCTGGTCAAGTGCCTTGCCTGGTACGACAACGAGTGGGGCTTCAGCAATCGCATGCTCGACGTCACCGTCGCGCTGATGTCCGCCAAGTAGCCGGGATGTCTCGCTAGGCCTGCATCGTCGCGGCGCAGGCGTAGCTGGGCGCCGCCGCTGCGCTGCGTGGCATTCCGAGTTCGCCGCCGCAGGCACGCGCGTGCCTGCGCCCGCTCGGGTCACGGCTGCCGTCCGGCCTCACGGCGGCTACAATCCCCATTGGCCAGCGTATCGCGCCCCCGGCTTCGATTGCCCGCGAATAGCGCGCCGATTGCGCACAGCGCCGCGATGGGGCAGGCGCTCGGGGGGCCGCTTCACGCGAAGGAGTGAAGATCGTGAAATTCCTGCGTATGACCGATCTGGACCTGAAGGGCAAGCGGGTATTCATCCGCGTCGACTTCAACGTACCGCAGGATGACGCCGGTAACGTCACCGACGATACCCGTATCCGCGCCGCACTTCCCGGCATCCGCCTCGCCCTCGACGCGGGCGCGGCGCTGATGCTGACCTCGCATCTCGGCCGGCCGAAGGAAGGCGAATTCAAACCTGCGGACTCGCTCGAACCGGTCGCACGCCGCCTGTCGGAGCTGTTGGGGCGTGCTGTTCCCGTGCGCCGCGATTGGGTGGACGGTGTCGCGATCGCGCCGGGTGACGTGATATTGCTGGAAAACTGCCGCGTGAACGCAGGCGAGAAGAAGGACTCCGACACGCTGGCGCGCAAGATGGCCGCGCTGTGCGACATCTATGTCAATGACGCGTTCGGCACCGCCCATCGCGCCGAGGCGACGACCCACGGCATCGCCAAGTTCGCCAAGGTGGCATGCGCAGGGCCTTTGCTCGCCGCCGAGCTCGACGCGCTGTCGCGCGCGCTGGGCAACCCCGCACGGCCGCTGCTCGCGATCGTCGCTGGCTCCAAAGTGTCCACCAAACTCACCATCCTCGAAGCGCTCGCCGACAAGGTCGATCAGCTCATCGTCGGCGGCGGAATCGCCAACACGTTCATGGCTGCCGCCGGGCTGCCGATCGGGAAATCGCTGGCCGAGCCGGATCTGGTCGAGGCTGCGCGCAGCGTGATGACGAAGATGCGGGCACGCGGCGCCGCGGTACCATTGCCCGAGGACGTCGTGGTGGCGAAGCGCTTCGCAGCCGACGCGCAGCCGAGCGCCAAGAGCGCGCGGGCGGTCGTGGCCGACGACATGATCCTCGACATCGGTGTACGCACCGCCGCGCGCTATGCCGAGCTGATCGCAGCCGCAGGCACCGTGGTGTGGAACGGCCCGGTGGGGGTATTCGAGTTCGATGCGTTCGCGGACGGAACTCGCACCGTGGCGCAGGCGATCGCGCGCTCGAACGCCTACTCGATCGCGGGCGGCGGCGATACGGTGGCCGCGATTGCCAAGTTCGGCGTCACCGCCGAGGTGTCGTATATCTCCACCGGCGGGGGCGCGTTCCTGGAGTTTCTCGAGGGAAAGACGTTGCCGGCGGTCGCCATACTCGAAGCGCGCGCGGTTTCGTAGCGGCGTGCGGCAGCCGAGTGCCGACCGCCAGACACGGAGGAGCACGGGTTCGATGCCACGCAGAACAAAAATCGTCGCCACGCTGGGGCCTGCCTCGACCGATCCGGCGGTCTTGAGCCGCATGATCGCCGCCGGCATGGACGTCGTGCGGCTGAATTTCTCCCACGGCACGCCGCGCGAGCACGAGAAGCAGGTGGCCACGGTGCGCCGGCTCGCGGGCAAGGCCGGCCGCGCAGTCGGCGTCCTGGTCGATCTGCAGGGACCGAAGATTCGCATCGGACGCTTCCAGGGCGACCGCGTCAGCTTGCAGCCGGGACAGAGGTTCATCCTGGATGCCGAGTGTGAGCTCGGCGACCAAGCGCGCGTGGGTCTGGACTATCCCAATCTTCCGCGCGACGTGCACAAGGGCGACACGCTGCTGCTCGATGATGGCGCGATCGTGCTCACGGTGCAGGACGTGAAAGGCGCGCGCATCGTCACCAAGGTCGCGGTGGGCGGCGTGCTCTCCAACAACAAGGGCATCAACCGAAAGGGCGGGGGCTTGAGCGCGCCGGCGCTGACCGGGAAGGACATCGAGGACATCAAGCTCGCAGCGCATTTGAGAGCGGATTTCCTGGGCGTGTCGTTCGCGCGTTCGGGCGAGGACATGCACCAGGCGCGCGAGCTGCTGCAGAAAGCGCGCGGCTCGGCGCTGCTCGTGGCGAAGATCGAACGCGCCGAGGCGATCAGGGCGCTGGAAGACATCGTCGACGCTTCGGACGCGATCATGGTCGCGCGCGGCGATCTCGCGGTCGAGGTCGGGGATGCCGCAGTACCAGGCTTGCAGAAGCGCATGATCCGCATGAGCCGGGACCACAACCGGCTGGTGATCACGGCGACGCAGATGATGGAATCGATGATGAACCACCCCAGTCCGACGCGCGCCGAGGTCTCGGACGTGGCGAACGCGGTTCTCGACGGCACCGACGCGGTCATGCTATCCGGGGAGACTGCGGCGGGCAGGTACCCGGTGCAAACGATCGCTGCCATGGCGCGGGTGTGCGAGGCGGCCGAGGAAGAAGACGTCCCCGGCGCGAACCGGCTCCGTTCCGGCGTGCCGCAGGACGTGGAGGAAGCGATCGGGCGCGCCACCATGTATACCGCCAGCTCGCTCGAGATCAAGGCGGTGGCGGCGATGACGCAGAGCGGCAAGACGGTGCAACTCATGTCGCGCATGGCGAGCCCGGTGCCAATCTATGCGTTGAGCTCGATCACCGAAACGCGCCGTCGGGTGACGCTGTTCCGCGGCGTCTACCCGATCAAGTTCAAGGGCGCGCGAGACCCCGAGCGCGCCTTGCACATGGCCGAAGACGAACTGCTCAAGCGCGGCGCGGTGAAACAAGGGGACTTCATCGTTCTCACCATCGGCGAGCCGTTCGGCAAGGCGGGCGGCACCAACACCATGAAGATCGTAAAGGTCGGCGAGCATCGCAAGCCCTGAGCGCCGCACGCCGGGCGCTGCGAGGGGATCGTCAACGCCCGCAGATGCCGGGCGGCACGGTGCTTTGCCGGCATAATCCGTGGCGATGGACCGCCTCCTCGCATGCTCCGGGGCTGCGCCCTCGGCGGTAGAATCGAAGCGCAGCGTCCAGGCCGAGCCCGAAACAACCCACGGAGGCACCCCTTGGCAGCCACCACTTCCACCCGCAACACACGCAAAGCGCCGCCCGTAAAGCGCGCCAAGCGCAAGAGCCCGCCGGCTCGTGCGACCAAGACCGAAGGGGCGATCCGCGGCGGCGATGGCCGCTATCAGTACGATCTCGCGCGCGTTCGCAAGGTTGCGGCTGGAACCGGCTATTCCAGCGCGCACGGCGGCGTGGTCGAGGGCGAACGCATGCTGGTCGGCTACATCCACAAGCCGCGCGGCACCGGTTCGCGCATGCATTCGCACGCGAACGAGCAATTCAATCTCGTCGTCCAGGGTACGCTCAAGGGCTCGGTCAATGGCAAGCGGGTGCTTGCGCGCGCGGGCACCTTGATCTACATCCCGGCAAACGCACCGCATGCGCTGGTATCGACCCCCGACGAGGATGTGATTTTCATCGCGATCAAGGACTTGTCGCAGGGGATCATCGGCAAGGCAATGGACGGAACGATGGCCGGTCCCGCCTACCTCGATGGCTTCGGCCCACGCCGGAACGCAACGCGCGGATTGAAAAAACCCCACAACGGAGACTAGGTAGCACGATGGCATTCGACAAGATCCTGCAGGAGTTGGAGTCCCGGCGCGCCCAGGCGCTGGCGATGGGCGGCGCGGACAAGCTTGCCAAGCGCAGGGCCGAGGGGCAACTCAACGCGCGCGAACGCATCGACTATCTGATCGATCCGGGGAGCTTCAGCGAGTCCGGCATGTTCGCCACCTCGCACCGGCCCGAGGTGCGAGCACGCACCCCGGCGGACGGCAAGATTGCCGGCTTTGCCCGCATCGAAGGGCGCGAAGTCGCTTTGGTCGCGAACGATTTCACCGTGCTGGGCGCCTCCTCCAGCGTCATCAACATGAAGAAGATCAAGCACGTGAAGCAGGTGGCCAACAAGCGCGGGCTGCCGCTCGTGCTGCTTGGCGAATCGAGCGGCGCCCGCATGCCGGACCGCATGGGCGCGGCCGGGCGCTCGATCGTCGCGCAGGACGCGACCGAGTACCAGCGACTGCGCGAAACGCCGTGGGTGTCGGCGTTGCTGGGCCCCTGCTACGGCTCGTCGACCTGGTATGCCGCAATGTCCGATCTCGTCGTCATGCGCAAGGGCTCGACCATGGCGATCGCCAGCGCGCGCGTGACCTCGATGGCGATCAACAAACCGATCGATCCGGAAGAACTGGGCGGCTGGCGCGTGCACGCGGACAAAAGCGGTCTGGTCGACATCGTGGTCGATACCGATCAGCAGGCAATCGACGCGGTGCGCCGTTTCCTGTCGTATCTGCCGAGCCACAACATGGAGCCGCCGCCGGTCGTGCCTGTGCCGGCCGGATCCGACGATGGTTCGCGCCATATTCTCGATATCCTGCCCGAGTCGCGCACCAAGGTGTACGACGTGCGCAAGATCATCGACGCCATCGTCGATGTCGGCAGTCAGTTCGAGATCAAGGCGCGCTTCGGGCGATCGATCACGACCTCGCTTGCGCGCCTCGACGGCCGCAGCGTGGGTTTCATCGCCAACAACCCGTTGTACAAGGGTGGTGCGCTCGACGTCGACGCGTGCAACAAGGTGACGAGCTTCATCGTGTTGTGCGACTCGTTCAATATCCCGATCGTTTTCCTGGTGGATGTGCCGGGCTTCCTGATCGGCCTGGAAGGCGAACTGCGCGGTGCCTCCGGGCGCGTGATCAACTGGATGAACGCGATGAGCCTCGTGACGGTGCCGAAGATCACCATCATCATGCGCAAGAGCTACGGTCAGGCGTACATCAACATGGGCGGTGGGCGCAATTGCGACGAGTTCGTCTGCTGGCCGACTGCCGACCTCGGCTTCATGGATCCCGCCGTCGGGGCAAACGTGCTGGTGGGCGAGAAGGCGTCCGCGGATGAGGCGCGCCGCCAGGAGGTGCTCGACGCCATTTCGCAGGACACCAGCGCCTGGGGGCTCGCCGAGCTGTTCGAGGTGCAGAATGTGATCGACCCTCGCGACACCCGGGCCTTCCTCCTGCGTGCGCTCGAGACGCATCGCCTGCGTCCGAGCGGCGGTGTGGGCAGGCATCTGCTGCACAACTGGCCGACGAGTTATTGAGGCGGGGCGAGTGCCGGGCCCCTGACGCGCGCACGATGGACAACGACGTCCCGACCCCAAAAGCAAGCGTGCCGCCGGCCGAGGAGCAGGCCGTCCAGGAGGCGAAGAAGGCGGCCGCCCAAGCCGACAAGGTCAGCGCACGCAACAGTGCAGCCGTGGTTGTGCGCACGGTGGTGTTCGCCGACATCGTAGGGTCGAACGCGCTCTACCAGGCAATCGGCGACCTGCGCGCCATGAGCCTCATCACTCGTTGCCTCGTTGCCGTGGAGGAGCAGATCTATCAACACCGCGGCGAGGTCATCAAGACCGTGGGTGAAGGGGTGCTGTGCCTGTTCTCCGACGCCAATACCGCAGCAAGTGCCGTCATCGCGTTGCAACAGCGCGTGGAGCATTTCGCCGCGGACGCCGCACCTTGCTTGAGCTTGCGTATCGGGCTGCACAACGGCTCGCTGATCGAGGAACGGGGTGATGTGTTCGGCGACGGCGTAAACGTCGCGGCGCGTTTGGTGAAGCTCGCGAGTCCCGGCCAGATTCTCACCGACGCGGGTTCTCTTTCGGCCATGCGCGTAGGCTTTCGTCGTCGCGCGCGCGCGCTGGACCGGCGTCGGGTCAAGGGCAAGGCGAGCGAGATCGAAATCGTCGAGCTTGGCTGGCGCCGCCGCTCCGGCGAGCCGTTCACCACCGAGCAGGTCACCTTGCCGGAGCGCGCGGGCAAGGCGCGCATGACACTGCGTATCGACGCGCGCGAAGTCGTGGTCGACAGTGGGCGCAGCACATTCACGATCGGGCGCGAAGCCGTCAATGACTTGGCGGTCGCGAGCCGCAAGGCATCGCGCCAGCATGCACGCATCGAATGGCGCCGGGACAAGTTCATCCTGTTCGATCACAGCACCAATGGGACTTACGTCGTGGTCGATGGCGAGCCGGAGGTCATGGTCAAGCACGAGAGCTTCGTGCTGCGAGGCCACGGCAAGCTGAGCATTGGCGAATCGGCTGCGGCACGCGGGCGCGGGGTCATCGAGTTCGAGTGCCGCTAGAGCGCAGATGAGCGAAAAGTCTCCCCGGGAGCTGTTGGTGCTGTTCGCCGACATCAGCGGCAGCACGGCGATCTACGAGCAGCTCGGCGACGCGGCCGCGGTCGAGCTGATTCACGGCCTGCTCGCGCGTATGGAAGAAGAGGTGTACTTCCACCAGGGCGCGGTGATCAAGTCGATCGGGGACGAGTTGCTGTGCACATTTCCCGATGTCGTATCGGCGCTAGCCGGGGCAACCGCGATGCAGCAGCAGGCAGCCGCGGTGGAAGGCCCGGGCGGGCGCAGGCTCGCGCTACGAATCGGCATGCACTTCGGCCCCGCGCTGGAGGAGCGCGGCGATGTGTTCGGCGATGCGGTCAACGTCGCTGCCCGGGTCGTGGAGCTGGCGCGTCCAAGCCAGGTCCTTATCACCGACCGTTGTCTCGACAAGATCCCCCTGCTTGGCAGGAGCCGTATTCGCGCCATCGACCGCATGAGCGTACGCGGGCGAAGTGCCGAGACCACCATCCTGGAAGTGATGTGGCAGCGCGGGCGATCGATCACGACCGTAGTGCCCCCGGTCCTGCGCACGCACGGGGACGCGGGTAGCGTGTTGCTGCACCATGGCGGGCGCACGTACACCGTCTCCGCCCAAGGCAACCCGTTCCTGATCGGGCGCGATGCGAGCTGTCAGTTGGTGGTCGCCACGACCATGGCGTCGCGTCAGCATGCGAGCATCGAAGCGCGCCGCGGCAAGTTCGTGCTCGCCGACAGGAGCACCAACGGGACTTTCGTCGTGCCCGAAGGCGGGCAGCCGATCCATCTGCGGCGCGAGGAGTTCGTCTTGCAGGGGTCGGGCTGGATGAGTTTCGGCGAGCTTCCCCGTGCCGAGGGCGAAGGCAGCGTCCGCTACGAGTTCCGAACCGCGGGGCCCAAACCCTGATGCGGCGGCTGCGCTATTCCGGCAGATAGCCGGCCGTGAACGACACCAGCCGCCACTGCCCGCCTTGCGCCGCGAAACACGCCATGTGCTCGATCGGGCTGCGGATCTGCTGCTCGGGCACATAGCCCGACGCGTCCGACAGGGCGATGCGGGTCCATTTCTGCGGAAAACCGGGCGTCTTGTCGGCCACCTCCCAGTCGTCCACCTTCACCACCTCGTGCGTCAGCGTGGCGAGCGTGCGTGCTTCCGAGGAGGGTTCGGCCTTGACCAGAACGTCGGTCGATACGATCGCGCCGAATCCGAACGGGTCGATGCTGGTCGGCCACTTGGCGGCCACATACGGAGCGCAAAAGTGGGTGTTGCCTTTCTCGTTCTTGACATAAGCGCCGCCCAACTCGACCGCCTTGCGCAACTCGTCCCATAACCGACTCTTGTCGTCATCGAAATCCCAACGCCGGCGAAACTCTTCCAAGCCCCGTTTCTGCTCCGGGCCGTTGTCCACGTCGGGGTCGATCGCCGCGAGCACGGTCTTGCGGTTGCGCGCCTCCAGCGCCTCTACCAGCCGGTTCTTGTAACCAAGCCAATCGAGATTGGTCGCATTCTCGTCGACCGGCGCGAAGCGCATCTCCTGCGCGCGCGCGGGCAGGCCCGGGAATATCGCCAGGCACAGCGCAGCCGCTATACACGCGCTGCGCGGGAGCGGCGCACGCTGCGCGAGCACGGCGCATGCGACACGCATGGCGCGCCGAGTCGTGGCGAAGACCGTGCGCGCGCGACGGGTGAGGCAGCGCAAAAACGTGGAGGGAGTCATGACGCTCGCGAAAACGCGGATGGTAAGGCGCGCGGTCGAAAATGTGAACTCTCTCGACGGCGAAAGGGGAGCGCTATGTGCCCGCTGATGCCGGCAGGCTCGTGGGTCGGGGGCTGGGGGGGCGAGGGCGGAAATTCGCGGACCATGGTTCGCGCCGCGCGAACGGCATCGGCATTTGGGCCGATGGGCGCACCGCAAGGGAGGGAATCGAGCGGCAAGCACTTGCCGAAAGCTCGATGCTCGCGCTTGCGCAACGGGCGCGAGCGCCACATCGCCGGCCGCAGGCGGCACGCGTGCTAGAATCCCCGCGGCTCACGCGTTCGAGTCTTTGCGACGAGGAAACCATGGCGAGGATCGAGATCAAGTCCGAAATCACCGGCACGGTATGGCAGGTCAAATCCCAGCCCGGCGATCGCGTCGAGGAAGGCGATACGCTGATCGTGATCGAGTCGATGAAGATGGAGATCCCGGTCATCACCGAGGACGCCGGCACGGTGCAGGAGATCCTGGTGAAGGAGAAGGATCCGGTCGCCGAAGGTCAGGTCGTCGCGATCATCGACGGTTGAGCCCAGGGCCGGAGATCTCTCCGGTCCGGCCCGAATCACGAAATACGTCTTGATTCCGATGAAATATCCGGGCTAGCCGCGTGCGGCGAGCAGCCCGACCGCCGCATCGCGTGATTCCAGCACGCGCTCGCGCGCGATGCGCTCGGCCTCAGCACCGTCGCCGGTGCGAATCGCCCTCACCAGCCTCTGCCAGCGCTGCACCGACTGTCGGCGCCGTTGCGGCGTCGACAGTCCCAGGCGTGAATAACGCGCCGTCTGCTGCTCCAGCGACGAGAGGTAGGTGCTGAGTCGCCGGTTCGGTGTCGCTCGATTGAGCAGCCGATTGATCTGCAATACGGTGTCCACGTATTGCTCGCCCAGCTCGGGCGCGCGCGCACACCGGGACAGACGCGCGACTTCGGCCTCGATGAGCGGGAGCAGCTCGCTGCGCCGGTCGCTTTCGGCAACCGAGCGGTCGCGCAGGCCGTTCAGAACCGCGCGAATCTCGAAAATTTCCTGCACCTCGTCGACGCTCAGATCGGTCACCATTGCGCCGCGCCGCGGTACGATGGTGACGAGCCCGTCCTTCTCCAGCAGGCGCAGCGCCTCGCGCACCGGCCCGCGGCTGACCGCGAACTCGCGAGCCACCTGCTCCTCGCGGACGCGCTCGCCGGGCGCATAGGCCGCATCGAGGATACGTGCTGCGAGCCGTGCCGCGATCTGCTCCGGCAGCGAGCGGGTCAGCGGCTCGATCGCGGCGGGCGGCGTGCGGGCAACGCCGCCGTCACCGCGCGCGAGCGCCCGCGGTTCGACACGCGCTGCCGCGGTGCGCGCTCGCCGCACGGGAAAAGTAGCCATGGCCGGCTACGTTACGCCCCAGATTGTGCGATTGTCAACAATCTTCTTGACAACAGCGGGCGGGCTACCTAGCATCGGACGCTCGCTGTCCCGCTGTGCGGGGCGGGCCGTACAAGAAAGCCGTCGCCATGAGCTGGAGAGCAGAAGCCGAGGAAATCCATCGACGTCGTAGCCTCGCCGAGGCGTGCGGCGGGCCGGAGGCGGTGGCCAGACACCATGCCGCGGGCAAGCTCACCGTGCGCGAGCGCATCGCCGGCATCCTCGATGCCAGCTCGTTCCAGGAAGTCGGCAAGCTCGCGGGCCGCAGCCAGTATGACGCGCAAGGCAATCTGATCGGATTCGAGCCCGCCCCCTACGTGATGGGCATCGGCGCGATCGACGGCCGGCCGGTCGCAATCGGCGGCGAGGACTACACCATCCGCGCCGGCACCGGCTTCGGCAGCGACCGGCGCAAGGGCGGCCAGGGCGGATTCATCGAGGATCTCGCCTACGAGTACCGCATTCCCTTGATCAACCTGGTGGACGGTACCGGCGGCACGGTCAACACCAGCAAGCGCAAGGGCTTCAGTGTCGTGCCCGGTTACGGCCAGGACGGCTTCGAGCGCTCGGTCGATCTGATGGGCGTGGTGCCGGTGGTGAGCGCCGTACTCGGCACCTCCGCCGGCGGGCCGTCGGCGCGCGCCATCCTGTGCCATTTCTCCGTGATGGTGCGCGGCCAGAGCCAGCTCTTCGCCGCAGGTCCGCCCGTGGTCGAGCGCAACTTCGGCGTGAAGTTGAGCAAGGAGGAACTCGGCGGCGCACAGGTGGCCGCCGATACCGCCGGCACGATAGACAACGTCGCGCAAAGCGAGCAGGAAGCATTCGACATGATCCGCCGCTTCCTGTCGTATCTACCGAGCAACGTGTGGGAGGCGCCGCCGCGCGCGAGCTGCGACGATCCGCGTGAGCGCTGCGAACAAGCGCTGCTGGAAATCATCCCGCGCAATCCGCGGCAGGCCTACGACATGCGCAAGCTCGTGGCCATGGTGGTCGATCGCGGCTCGGAGTTCGAGATCCAGCCAAGCTTCGGCCGCGCGCTCATTACGATGTTCGCCCGCATCGACGGCCACACGGTCGGGGTGATTGCGAACAACCCCATGTTCGGCGGCATTATGGATAGCAAGGCCGCACGCAAGCAGGGTCACTTCGTCGAGCTGTGCGACATGTTCAATGTCCCGCTCGTGTTCTTCGCCGACATCCCGGGTTTCATGATCGGAAAGGAGTCGGAGGAGAACGCGGTGCTGCGCGAAGGCGTGCGCGCGCGCTACATCGGCTTGCAGGTGAACGTGCCGGTTTTCACGTTGATCGTTCGGCGCTGCTACGGCATGGCCGGTGGCGGTGCGATCGATCGACGCGGGCTCAACTTCAAGATCGCGTGGCCATCGGCGGAATGGGGCTCGCTGCCGCTGGAAGGCGGGGTGCGCGCGGCCTACAAGCGACAGATCGAAGCGGCGGCCGACCCGGCGCAGAAGGAGAAGGAGATCGAGGCGGAGCTCAAGCGGTTGAATTCGCCGTTCCTCACCGCGGAAGGATTCGGCATCGAGGACCTGATCGATCCGCGCGAGACGCGCCCCTACTTGTGCCGGTTCCTGCAGGCGTGTCAGCCACGTTTACGCTCTCAGGTGGGGCCGAGGCCGAAACTCGGCGTGCGGCCGTGATCGCGCGCTCGGTCGCGCACGCGGCGACGGATGTGCGACGATCGCATGCGGCAACGCGCGCGACTTGAAGCCCGAAGCGATTGCCTGAAAGGACGGTCATGGCGAAACGAGAGATCGAAGGCGACTGGGTGATGGGTTGGCCCGACCGCAAGCGGGCAACGCTGCTGGCGGGCAAGGACGCCGAGGGACGGGTCATAAACGGGCGCGCGCCGCTTATCGAGCTGGAAGGCTTGATCACGCCCACCGACGCCTTCTACATCGTCAATCAGCTCGAGGTGCCCGAGCCGGTCCATCCCGACGATTGGCGGCTCACGGTGGGCGGCGCGGTCGATCGTCCATTCGAGCTGGGACTGGAGGATCTGCGCAAGCTCCCGGGACGCAGCGTGCGCGCCGTGACCGAGTGCGCGGGCAACGATGCCGGTTTCTTCGACTATCTCACCAAGGGCGGCAAGAAGCCGTCGCGGCGCAATCAGCAGGACATGCAGAAGCGCGCCGAAATGCGCATCAAGGGCGCGACGCCGAGCGAGGCCGAGGTGAGCTCGGAATCGACCACGACGTGTGCGGTATCGGCGGGCGAGTTCACCGGCGTGCCGCTCATCGAGGTGTTGCAGCGAGCCGGGATCAAGAGCGCCGCGATGGCGGTGCGCGCCGAGGGCTTCGACAGCGGGCGCCCGGATCCGACCGTGCAATATCGCTCGGTCGGCACCACCGACTATCGCTACGTCGATCCGGGCGTCATCCATTACGACAAGGGGCTGCCGCTGGAAAAAGCGCTGCATCCCGATACGCTGCTCGCCTGGGCGATGAACGGCGAATACCTCACCCATATCCACGGCGGTCCGGTGCGTCTGATCGTTCCCGGGTGGTCCGGCAACTGGTGGGTGAAGTGGTTGCAGGCTCTCGAGGTCACCGAGCAGATGCCGCCGTGCTACCACCAGACGCACTACTTCGTTCTCGGAGAATCGGCCGACGATCCGCAGAAGAAGATGCTGACCGCGATGGGCGTGCGCTGCATCGTGACCGATCCGGTGGACGAGGATTCTCCGCTCGAAGCCGGGCGGCGGCGTGTGCGCGGGCTCGCCTGGAGCGGTGAGGGCATGATCGTTCGCGTCGAGGTGAGCTTCGACGCCGGCGCGAGCTGGTGCGATGCCCACATCGAGCATCCGCAGGAGCGCTGGTTATGGGTGCGCTGGTCGTGTCCCTGGGATGCGCGGCCAGGTGCGTACAAGATCATGGCGCGCGCGACCGACGAGAAGGGCCGCGTGCAGCCGCAGATACCCTGGAATTTTCAGCGCAAACTTTGCGACTGGATCGTGCCGACTGAAGTCACTGTGAGCTAGCGTATGAGCAAGCGCGAGATCGAGGGTGATTGGGTCATGGGCTGGCCTGATCGCAAGCGCCTGGAGCTAAATGCGGGCAAGGATGCCGAGGGTCGCGTGCTCTCGGGCCGCACGCCGATCCTGGACCAGGAAGGTCTCATCACGCCCACCGACAGCTCCTACGTCGTCACCCAGCTCGATATGCCCGAGCCGGTGCATCCGGACGATTGGACGCTCACGCTCGGCGGAGAAGTCGAGCGGCCGTTGCGACTCAGTCTCGACGAGCTGCGCAATTTTCCAGGGCGTAGCGTGCGCGCGGTCACCGAGTGCGCCGGTAACGACGAGGGCTTTTTCGACTACCAGGCGCGCGGCATGCCGAAGCCCTCGCGTCGCTATGTGCCCGATCTCAGCCGCCGCGCTGCCATGAAGGCGGATCGCGGCACACCCGGCAATGAAGAGCTTCGGGGCGAGATGGGCAATACCTGCGCGATGAGCGGCGGTGAGTTCACCGGCGTGTCGTTGGCGGAGCTGCTCGCGCACGCCGGACCGAAAGTCGGTGCGCAATGGGTTTGGCTCGAGGGGTTCGACCGCGGCCGCCCCGATCCGGCCGTGCAATACCGCTCGATGGGCCATGCCGACGTGGCGATCGATGACCCCGGTGTCATCCACTACGACAAGGCGCTGCCACTCGCCAAAGCACTTGACCCGGACACGCTGCTGGCATGGGCGCAGAACGGCGAATGGTTGCTGCACGTGCATGGCGCGCCGGTGCGCTGTATCGTTCCCGGCTGGTCGGGCAACTGGTGGGTGAAATGGCTCTCGCGTATCGAAGTCACGCGCGAGATGCCGCCGTGTTATCACCAGACGAAGTACTTCGTCTATGGCGCGACACCCGACGATCCGCAGAAGCCCATGCTTACCGCCATGGGCGTGCGTTGCATCATCACCGCTCCTCTGGACGAGGACTCGCCGCTCGAGCGCGGCACACACGCCATCCGCGGCCTTGCCTGGAGCGGCATGGGGCGCATCGAGCGCGTCGAGGTGAGCGTAGACGGCGGCGCGAGCTGGCGCGATGCGCATATCGAGGCCCCGCGCGAACGCTGGCTGTGGGTGCGCTGGTCGTATCTTTGGGAGGCGAATGCGCCGGGTGCGTACCGGCTGCTCGCGCGGGCCACCGACGAGAAGGGCCGAGTGCAGCCGCAGACGCCGTGGAACTATCAACGCAAGCACTTCGACGGTATCGTGCCGAGCGACGTGGTGGTGGTTTAACCATGCACATCGCGGTACTCGTCAAGCAGGTGCCGAATCCGGAGTCGCTCGCTGCGGTGCTGCGCATCGACGAGGCGGTGTGCAAGATCGTGCTGCCGCCGGGTCACCCCATGGTGATGAGTCCGTTCGACGAGCAGGCGCTGGAGGCGGCGCTGCGCATTCGCGACCAGTCGGCTGCGCAAATGCGCATCAGCGCCGTCACGCTCGGACCCGAGTCGGCCCGCGCCGCGCTCAAGCAGGCGCTCGCGCTCGGTGCCGACGATGCGGTGCACGTGCTCGACGCCGCCTTCGACAGTGCCGACAGTTACTTGACGGCGCACGCGCTGGCCGCGGCGCTGCGCCGGCTCGGAACGGTCGATCTCGTCCTCGCCGGCCGCCAAGCAGCTGACTGGGATGCCGGCGTCGTGGCGCTCGGCGTAGCGGAGATACTCGATCTGCCGTCGGTCGCCTTCGCCTGCGCGGTGCAGGCGTCGAGCGAATCGGTCCGGGTCGAGCGCGTGCTGCCGGATGGATACGAGACGTTCGAGCTCGCCATGCCGGCGCTGGTCACGGTGTCGAACGAGCTGGGCGAAGTGCGCAAGCCGAATCTGCGCGAAACCATGCGGGCAGCGCGCAAGCCCGTTGCAAGCTGGAACGCAGCCGAGCTCGGATTGGACGCGCGCGAGCTTCGCGCGCGACGCAAGCTCGCGCGCCTGTACCTGCCGCAGAAACGGGCGCAGTGCGAATGGATCGAGGCCGAGACCGCGGCCGCGCGCGGCGCGCTGCTTGCGCAGCGCCTGCATGCCGAACGCCTCATCCCGAAACCATGAGCGCCGACATTCTCATCGTGCCCGAGTTTGGGCAGGACGCGAGTTCGCCGGTCGTGTGCGAGCTGATCACGCTTGCGCGCCGCCTGGCGCAAAGCGCGCACGGCCGAGTCGGCGTGCTGGTGCTTGGCGCCGCAGCTCCCGAGCCCGACGCCTGGGCGGGTAGCGGCGTCGATTGCATCTACTTCGCCCGCAGCTCGGGCCTGCCTCTGCCCGAGATGCTGGTGGCAGCGGCAACCGAGGCGGCGCGCCGCGCTGCGAGCGCGATTGTGCTGTTGCCGCACACCACGGCGGGCGCCGAGCTCGCGCCGCGGCTGGCGTTTCGACTCGACGGCGCGGTAGCGAGCGGTTGCGTCGATGTGAGCGTCGAGGCCGACAGCGTGCGCTGCACGCGCCCCTGCTATGGTGGCCTCGCGCGCGAGGTCGATGAGTTCGCGCTCGCGCCGGTCGTGGCGACGGTACGCGCCGGCATATTCGAGCGCGCGCCCGCACACGCGGGCCGTCGGCCGGAGCTGATCGACCTCGGATCGTTCGAGGCGACGCGAGCGCGGCGCATCGATCGGCGCACCGAGGCTGCCGCCGGCGCGCGGCTTGAAGACGCCGCGGTCATCGTCGCCGGGGGCCGCGGGCTGGGGGGAGCGGAGGGTTTCGATCTGCTCGCCAAGCTCGCGCGCGAGCTTGGCGGCGCCGTCGGTGCGAGTCGCGTGCCGTGCGACCTCGGCTGGTGCCCGCACTCGTGGCAGATCGGTCTTACCGGCAAGACGGTGACACCCGAGCTCTATGTCGCGGTCGGCATTTCCGGCGCCGGCCATCATATGGCCGGCTGCGGCAACGCCAAGACGATCGTCGCGATCAATTCCGACCCCGAGGCCGCCATCTTCCAGGACGCGCGCTTCGGCGTGGTCGGCGACTATCGCGAGGTCGTGCCGGCGCTGATCGCGCAGTTGCGCAGCTTGAACGACGCTTCCTCGCGGAAGTCGTGACGACGCTAGAACGGGAGCATGCTGATGGCATTTGAAGCTCTACTGGAAGAATACGAGCGCCGCCGCGCCAAGGCCTTGGCGATGGGGGGCGAAGACAAGGTCGAGCGGCGCCGAGCACGCGGTCAGCTCGATGCGCGCAGCCGCATCGCCGCGCTCACCGATCCGGGAAGCTTCATCGAATCGGGCCTGTTCGGCACCTCCGGGGTCTACCCGCAAGACGCCGACGAGACGGCTTGCGACGGCAAGATTGCAGGTTTCGCCAAGATCGACGGGCGCGACGTTTGCCTGGTGGTGAACGACTTCACCGTCAAGGGCGCCTCGACCAGCGCGACCAACAGCAAGAAGGTCGGACACATGAAGCGCACCGCGACCGAGCGCGGCATGCCGCTGGTCGTGCTCGGCGAATCGACCGGCGCGCGGCTGCCCGACGCGATGGGCTCGCGCGGAATGGGCTTGCTGCTCGGTAACGACATCACGCAGTTTCGCCGCATGCGCGAGACGCCGCTGGTGGCCGCTGCTCTCGGACCCTCGTTCGGCTCGTCGGCGTGGCTCGCGTGCTGCTCGGACTTCGCCGTGATGTTGAAGGGCTCGACCATGGCGGTGTCGAGTCCGCGCTTGATCGAAATGGCGCTGGGGGAGAAAGTCGATTTCGACAAGCTTGGCGGCTGGCGCCTGCACGCCGAGATAACCGGGCTCATCGACCGGGTGGCGGACAGCGAGGAGGAAGTGTTCGATAACATCCGGCGCTTTCTGTCGTATCTGCCGAGCCATCACAACGAAGCGCCGCCGGATGCTGCGGTCCCGGCTGGATCGGGCGAAGGCATGAACGATATCCTGTCGCTGTTGCCCGAGTCCCGCACCCAGGTCTACGACATGCGCAGGCTGGTGCGCACGATCGTGGACCGCGATTCGATGTTCGAGCTCAAGCCGCGCTTCGGCAACAGTGCGGTCGTGGCGCTCGCCCGCTTGGGGGGCAAGTCGATCGGCGTCGTCGCCAACAACCCGCTGCATCGCGGCGGCGCGCTCGACGGCAACGCCTGCCGCAAGATCGTGGACTTTCTCGTGCTGTGCGATTCGTTCAACATCCCGCTGCTGCTGCTCGTGGACACGCCCGGCTTCGTCATCGGCACCGAGGCCGAGCGCGACGGTGCGCCAGGCAAGATCATGAATTTCATGAACGCGATGACGCTCGTGAGCGTGCCGCGCCTGTCGGTGCTGGTGCGCAAGAGCTACGGACGCGCGTATGTCTGCATGGGCGGGGGGCGCCACTCCGACGACATCGCCGCCTGGCCGACGGCCGAAGTGAGCTTCATGAGCCCGGAGTTCGCCACGACCATCGTGCATGGGTCGAAGCCCGGGGATGCGGATTTCGCCGACAAGCTCGCGCTCATTCGCCAGGACAGCGATGTCTGGGGAATGGCGTCGGTGTTTGCCGCCCAGGCCGTTATCCGGCCCGAAGAGACGCGCGATTATCTGATCCGCATGTTCGAGGTCTACCAGCTGCGCATGAGCCGGGGCGTGGGCCAACATCTCATGCGCTCGTGGCCGACGTCTTATTGATGCGCTAGTCCCGTTTCCCTCAGCCCGGCCTCTGCCCAGGGCGACGCTCGCCTCTCCCGCCTGGAGAGAGGTAGGGGTGAGGCAGCGGCGAGCTAAACCAACAGTGTGAGGTTGATATGTTCCAGAAGGTTCTCGTCGCCAACCGCGGTGCCGTCGCCGCCCGCGTGTTGCGCGCGCTCCACCAGCTTGGCATCCGTTCGGTGGCGGTGTACTCGGAAGCCGACGCGCGTGCGCCGTATCTGGAATTGTCGAGCGAGGCGCACCCGATCGGGCCGTCGAGCGCGCGCGACAGCTACCTCAACCAGGACACGCTGCTGGCGCTGCTCAAGCGCACGGGCGCCGATGGCCTGCATCCCGGTTACGGCTTCCTTGCCGAGAATGCCGCGTTCGCGACCCGGGTGAACGCGGCCGGCGCGCGTTTCATCGGCCCGAGCCCGCGCTGGATCGACGCCATGGGGCACAAGACGCGCGCGCGCGAGCTCGCGGTCGAGTACGGCATGCCGACCGGACGCGGCAGCGGCGTGCTGCCGGCCGAGCCGGAAGCGATCAAGGCGGCCGCGCGCGCAATCGGCTATCCGGTGCTGGTCAAACCCGCCGGCGGCGGTGGCGGCATCGGCATGTTGCCGGCGAACGACGAGACCGAGCTGATCGCGGCGGTGGAGCGATCGAGCTCACTCGCCGCGCGCGGCTTCGGCAGCGCCGAGGTCTACCTGGAGCGCCTGGTGGCGCGGCCGCGGCACGTCGAATTCCAGGTGCTGGGCGATGCGCACGGCAGCCTGCAGCACCTGTTCGAACGCGACTGCTCGGTGCAGCGCCGGCACCAGAAAGTCATCGAAGAGGCGCCGGCGCCCAATATTGCGCGCGATGCGGTGCAGGCGATGGCCGACCGGATCGCGGCCACGGTGCGCAACATGGGCTACGATAACATCGGCACGGTCGAGATGCTGATGGACGCCGACGGCGAGTTCAGTTTTCTCGAGATGAACACGCGCTTGCAGGTGGAGCACGGCGTGACCGAGGAAGTGACCGGGGTCGACCTGGTGAAGGCGATGATCCGAAGTGCGGCGGGCGAACGGCTTGCGGCGTTTCTCCCGCGCGATGTCGCGATCAGCGGGCATGCCATTCAGGCGCGGGTATACGCCGAGGATCCGAAGAATTTCTTCCCCTCGCCCGGCAAGCTCAACGTGTTCCGTCCGCCCGAGGACGCGTCGATTCGCATCGAGACCGGCTATGCCGAGGGTCGCGAAGTCACGCCGTTCTACGATCCGATGCTCGCCAAGGTGATCGTCAAGGCAGCCTCTCGCAGCCAGGCGATCGAGCGCCTGGTGCAGGCGCTGCAGGCGTTCGATATCCAGGGTGTCAAGCACAACATCCCGGCCGTCGTCGCGATCCTTAAGTCCGACGCCTTCGGTTCGGGCAACGTGCACACCGGCATCGTGAACGAAGTGCTGGCGCGGCCAAAGGCGAAAGGGTGAGCATGACGGCGGACGATCTGATACGCAGTGCCCGCGCCGCCGGCCGTTCGTCGCTGGACGAAAGCGCGGGCAAGCGCCTGCTTGCGCAGTTCGGCATCGCGGTGCCGAGCTCGGTCATGGTGGCGCCGGACGAGCCCGCGGGGCCGAAGCTCACGGGGCTCAGGGCGCCTTTCGTCGTCAAGGTGGTATCGCCCGACATCCTGCACAAGAGCGATGCCGGCGGCGTGCGCGTCGGCATCACCGACAGTACGCAAGTCGATGCCGCGATTCGTGCCATGTGCGCGCATCCCGTCATTGCGAAGGCGCGCCTGGACGGCTTTCTCGTCGAGGAGATGGCGCCGCCCGGCGAGGAGCTGGTCGTCGGCGGCTTGAAGGATCCGCAGTTCGGTCCGCTCGTGATGGTGGGCCTGGGCGGGATCTTCGTCGAGGTGATGCAGGACGTTGCCTTTCGCATCGCTCCGATCGAGCGCATCGATGCGCACGAGATGCTCTCGGAGCTCAAGGCGGCCGCGTTGCTCGACGGCGCGCGCGGGCGCGCACCGGTTTGCCGCGAAGCGCTCATCGATGTGTTGCTGCGTGTTGGCGGCGCGGGCGGCTTGTTGCTGCGGCTGCACGACGATATCGCCGAAGCCGACTTGAATCCCGTGATTGTTTCGGAGCGCGGCGCGGTGGCGGTGGACGCGCGCTTCATCCTGACCCCGGAGGGGGGCAAGTGAGCACAGTTCGGTCGCCGACGCGACCGCGCGGGCGAGGGGATCGCAGCGGTACTGCAGCACGGCCGGGAGCCGCATCATGAGCACAGCAAACGACATCCTCGCAAGCTTCGAGCCGCTGTTCGCGCCGAAGACGATCGCCGTGGTCGGCGCGTCGGCGACTACACTCGCTGCGGCCAACACGTTCATCCGCCGCATGCGCGAGTTCGGCTATCCGGGGCGCATCTTTCCGATCCATCCGAACGCGGATGCGGTCGATGGCCTGCCCGCTTTCCGCTCGGTGGCGCAGACGCCCGAGCCGATCGACTACCTCTACATCTCCGTGGCGGCCAAACACGTGCCGAAGATGCTGGCGGAGGCGAACGGGCGCGTGCGCTTTGCGCAGGTCATCTCCAGCGGCTTCGGCGAAGTCGACGAAGGCAAGGCGCTGCAGGAGGATCTGGTTCGCGCCGCGCGCGCCGGAGGGGTTCGGCTGCTCGGCCCCAACTGCCTGGGCATGTATTCGCCGCGTGGACGGGTGACATTCGTCGAGGGCGGCTCGGTCGAAGTGGGTACGGTGGGAGTGATCTCGCAAAGCGGGGGGCTCGGGACCGACATCGTGCGCCGCGGCCAGGCGCGGGGGCTGCGTTTCTCGGCTGCGGTTACCGTGGGCAACAGCGCCGATTTGGGTCCCGCCGATCTGCTCGAGTATTACCTGGCCGATCCGCAGACGCGCGTGATCGGTATCTACCTGGAAGCGGCGCGCGACGGGCGGCGCATGTTCGAGCTGCTGAAGGCCCAGCGCGCCGCCAAGCCGGTCGTGATCCTGAAGGGCGGGCGCACGCAGCAGGGCCGCATGGCCGCCGCCTCGCACACCGGCGCGCTCGCCGGCGACGACCGCGTCTGGGTCGCGCTATCGCGCCAGACCGGTTGCCTGCTGGTCGATACGCTCGATCAGTTTCTGGACACGCTGCTCGTCTTCCAGGCGCTCACGCCGCGCGCGAGCGCGCCCACGCGCGAGATCGTCATGTTCGGTAACGGCGGCGGCACGAGCGTGCTGGCGACCGACCTGTTCTCGCGGCTGGGCCTGCAGGTCACGCCGTTCGCCGCGACGACGCTGGCCGCGTTGCGCGCACTGAAGCTGCCGCCGGGCTCGTCCATCACCAACCCGATCGACACACCCGTGGGCACGCTGCAGCAGGACGAGGGCCGGATCGCGGAGAAGATCCTTGACGCCATCTTTGCGAATGCCGATCCGCAGGCGCTTGTCATGCATTTGAACATGGCGGCATTCGTCGGCCGCACCCGCGGCGACGTATTGGGTAATCTCATGCAGGCTGCACTCCGGGTCCAATCGCGCTACCCGGGCCGCGCGCATTTCGTGCTCGCATTGCGTTCCGACGGCTGGCCCGAGGTGGAGGCGCGCAAGCGGGAGTTCCGCGACCAGGCGCTCGCGCTCGGCATCCCGGTGTACGACGAGATGATGAACGTCGGCTGGGCGCTGGCGGCGCTGGCGCAACACGAGCGCTTCGTGGCGAGCCGGCGCGCGTCGCCATGACGCCGGCCGCATCCGAGCGGACCGGGCCGCGCCCACTCGACGGCGTGCGCGTATTGGAGCTCGGCACCACGATCGCCGGCCCCTTCTGCGGGCGGCTGCTGGCGGACTTCGGCGCCGAGGTGGTCAAGGTCGAGCCGCCCGAAGGCGACCCGATCCGGGGCGCGGGCAAGGTCCACGCCGGTGTATCGCTCTATGCGACCAGCATTTTGCGCAGCAAGCGGCTGATCGCCGCTGATCTGCGCAAGCCCGAAGCGCAGGCACTCATGCGCACGTTGGTGCCCAAGTTCGACATCGTGATCGAGAACTTCCGCCCCGGTGGTCTGGAGAAGTGGGGGCTCGGCTACGCCGATTTGGCGCAGCTCCATCCCGCGCTCGTGATGGTGCGAATCTCCGGCTATGGCCAGAGCGGGCCGTACAGCGCTCGCCCGGGCTACGGGGTCGTCTGCGAAGCGGTCGGGGGTCTGCGCTACATCACGGGCGACCCCGACCGGCCGCCGGCGCGCGCCAACATCGGGCTCACCGACTACATCACCGGGCTTTACGCGGCATTCGGCGCCATGATGGCGCTGCGCCACCGCGAGCGCACCGGCCAGGGCCAGTATGTCGACACGGCGCTTTACGAGTGCGCGTTCAGCTTCATGGAGCAGCATGTGCCGGCGTACGAGAAGTTGGGCGCGATCGCCGAGCGCACCGGCGCGGGCATGGCGGATTCGTACGTGAACAATACCTTTTGCACCAGCGACGGCGTCTACGTGCACGTGCAGGGGTCGCAGTCGAACAGCTTCCGCCGCCTGTGCGAGGCGATGGGTCGGCCCGAGCTTGCGACCGATGTGCGCTTCGCCGAACGCCGCGCCCGCAATGCGCACGGCGCCGAGATCGACGCGATCGTCGGGGCGTGGGTGGGCGCGCGCGCTTACGCCGAGCTCGAGCGCGCCTTCACGCCGCACGGGGTTACCTTTACGCGCATCTACACCATGGCGGATATTTTTTCCGATCCGCATTTCGCCGCGCGCGAGATGTTGGTTGCGGCCGCGCACGACACCTTGGGGACGGTGACCGTCACCGCACCCGTGCCGCGCCTTTCGGCCACACCCGGTCGCGTCGACCGCGCCGGTGGCGCGGTCGGCCGGGATACGCGCTCGGTGCTGCACGAGATGTTGGGGCTGGATCAAGTCCAGATCGACGCACTGGCGCGCTGCGGCGCAATCGCCTGCGCCTGATTCGCCCTGGAGCCAGGTCTCGCGGCGGCGCACGGCGGGCGCCGGCAAGCCGCTCAGGGCGGGTCGGGACGCGAGCGCCGGTCGCGCGGCGCCGCCGTGGCGGCATGGACGTCGATGGCGCGGCGACCTATCATGCGTAACCTATCGTATGCGGCGGGCGCGATCGCGCCCCCCGCATCACACGTATAAGGAGCCGATATGCCGGATGCATTGAAAGCGGGACTGAAGGGAACTTTCACGCTCAAGATCGAGCGCAAGCACTGCACTTCGCGCGGCGGCCCCTGGGTGTTCGCGACTCCCGAGATGGTGCGCTTCTGCGAGCTTTCGTGCCACGAGCTGGTCGCGCCGCACCTGGCTGCGGGCGAGAACTCGGTGGGTGCGGTCGTGCACATCAAGCATATGGCGCCGACCCTGGAGGGCCAAACCGTGCGCGCCGAGATCGAGCTCACCGAGGTCGATCGGCGGCGGCTCAAGTTCAAGATCGAGCTCAGCGATGAGCTCGATCGCATCGGCGAGTGCGAGCACGAGCGCTTCGTGATCGATGTCGGCAAGGCGGGCGAGCGGTTGCGCGCGAAAGCCAACACGCTTGGCATCGCGCTTCCCTGAACAGGGCTCGAACGGGGCCCGCATGCGACATTTCTGCGCACGCGCATTGCTCGTCCTGATGGGCGCTTGTGCGGCCGACGGCGCGCTGGCGTTGGATGCCGCCGGCGCCAAGCCGGTGATCGACAAGTTTCTCGCCTCACAGCGCGAGCCGCAGACATCGGCCGATGCCGTCCAGCACGTCATCGCCGATCTCAACGCCGACGGCAAGCCCGATATCGTGCTCATGTGGAACGTGCTCGGGCCGACGTACTTCCATCCCAAGCTCACGTTGTTTCTCGATCAGGGTCGTAGCTACCGCGTGCTCACCACCGACCTCAACGGTCAGACCGAACGGCTGAGCGTGAAGGGCTCCGATATCACGGTCGATACGCTGACGCTGGGCCCGAACGACGCGCGCTGCTGTCCGACCCGCAAGACGCGGATGCATTTTCGCTGGCAAGGTGGCAAGCTCGTCGTGTTGCGCTAGGGCCACAGAATATGCGCTGATCACGGGCGCTGGCGCCGGCTTGACGCCGAGGCGGATTTGCGATGTGCTGAGCGCACGGCCGCAGCCGATGCCACCCGCCGGGCGACATCACCGCCACGAGCTCCGATAATCGGCCGTCCAGACGAAAGGGCAAAGAATGGCGACGACGCATACGGGCACCGAAGATCTCGGCAAGCTGATTCTGCGCATCAGTCTCGGCGTGATGATCGTGTTGCACGGTATCGCGAAAGTGACGGGCGGCGTGGACTGGCTCGTAGGCATGATCGAGAAGGCCGGCGTGCCGGGGGCACTGGGCTATCTGGTCTATGTCGGTGAGCTGCTCGCCCCGCTACTGCTGATCGTAGGGGTATGGACGCGTCTGGCTGCCGTCGTGATTGCGGGCAACATGGTGGTTGCGGTGGTGCTCGTGCACATGGCGCAGATCTTCAGCCTCAACAAGCAGGGTGGCTGGGCGCTCGAGCTGCAGGGCATTTTCCTGTTCGCCGCGATCGCCATCGCGCTGCTCGGCGCAGGCCGCTTCAGCGTCGGCGGCGCGCGCGGGCGGTTCAACTGAGCGAGGTTCGCGGCGCGGTCGCCCGGCCGGGTTGTTCGAGCCCGGAGTTGACGACCCGGGTCGGTCCACCATTCCGGCGGACCGCGCCTGGGTTCGAGCTGGCTCGGGGGCGACAACGCCGGACGCGATCGGCACGGCAATGGCCACGCGCACATCGACATCGATCGGCCGCGCTCGAGCGCCATGGCGACGATCGCAGGCAGCGCGCCCAGTGTTCCGATTCTGACTCGGGACACTAGCTTCGCGCCGCATGCGTAGGCGTTGGCGAGCTTGCGTCCGGGCGAGCCCCGCCGAGGCGTGTAAATCGCTTGTAACGGATTGAAAAACCCTCGATATACTGCCGACCGGGCGGCGCTGCGCGCGGTATCCTTAGGCGGATTCCTGCGATCTTGCCTTACGTATTGCCCCGAGGACATACCGACTGGCGCCCGCACACCATGAGCGAATCTTCGCTGCCTTCGGACCCCACGACCCCAGACGGTTCTGCCGGGCCCCCCACGCGTAAGCCCACCCGCGGCTGGCTATGGTTCGTCCTGATCGCAGCGCTCGGGCTCGCCGGTTACTACTTCTACGATCGCCAGCAGGCGCAGACGCTCGCGGCGAAAAAGGAGGCGGCAAGCAAGAAGGGCTTCGGCAAGGGAACGGGGGGGCCGACACCAGTGGTCGCGGTGCCGGCGCGCAAGGGGAGTATCAATGTCTACCTCGACGGGCTGGGCACGGTGACCCCGCTGCGAACGGTGACGGTGCGCAGCCGAGTCGAAGGACAGTTGATGCGCGTGCACTTCGAGGAGGGTGAGCGGGTCACCCAGGGGCAGCTGCTGGCCGAGATCGATCCGCGGCCGTTCCAGGTGATGTTGCAACAGGCCGAGGGCCAGTTCGCGCGCGACCAGGCGCTGCTCGCCAATGCCCGCCTCGACGTCGAGCGCTATCGCACGCTGCTCGCGCAGGATTCCATCGCCAAGCAGCAAGTGGATGCGCAGGAAGCGCTCGTGCGCCAATACGAAGGCATCGTCCAGTCCGACCAGGGCCAGGTCGACAACGCCCGCCTGCAGCTCACCTATGCGCGCATCACCGCGCCCATCACCGGCCGCGTGGGTCTGCGCCAGGTGGACCCGGGCAACATCGTGCGTGGATCCGATGCCAATGGCATCGTGGTTATCACGCAGCTCGCGCCGATCGGTTTGCTGTTCACGGTGCCGCAGGACAGTCTGCCGGCGTTGATGAAACGCGTGCGCGCGGACGAGCGCCTGCCGGTGGAGGCCTGGGACCGCGAGCAGAAGACGCGTCTCGCGCAAGGCAGCCTCGTCGCGGTCGACAACCTCGTCGATGTGGCCACCGGCACGATCAAGCTGAAGGCTCGTTTCAGGAACGAGCACGACGAGCTTTTTCCCAACCAGTTCGTCAACGTACGCCTGAAGCTCGAAACCCTCGAGGACCAGACCGTGATTGCGCAGTCGGCCGTGCAACGCGGCGGACGGGGCTTGTTCGTCTACGTGGTGAAGGATGACATGACGGTCAGCGCGCGCCCGGTCGCGCTCGGGCCCGCGGACGGTTCGCGCGTCGCGGTGGTGAAAGGCATAGAACCGGGCGAGCAGGTGGTGGTCGATGGTATCGACCGGCTGCGAGAAGGCACGCGCGTATCGCTTGCCAAGCGCCCCGAGTTCAAGCCCTCGGTCGACGGCAGCAGTGGCCGCAAGAAAGGAAAGGGTAAAGGCAAGGGCAAGCCTGCCGCCGACGCGGCGCCGAGCGAATCGGCGCCGGCCGGCTCCGCGCCGCGCGCGGCCGAGCCTGCGGGGACGCCCTCCGCCGCGCGCGGATCGGCGGCAAGCACAGAAGCGAGCCCGCCAGCGGCTGCAGTCGAGCGTGGCAAGAGCGAGCGCAGCCGGCCCGCGGACGCCCCGGCTGCGGAGCGATCGGCGGAGAAGTCCTCCGCCGAAACGTTCAGCGAAGACGCGTCGACGAAGAAGCGCCGGCGCAAGCCCCCCGCCCAAGGCCAGGATGGCGCCGGCGCATCGGCCCCGCAATAGGCCATGAATCCTTCGCGGCTGTTCATCATGCGCCCGGTGGCGACCACGCTGCTGATGGCCGCCATTCTGCTCTCGGGCATCGTCGCCTACCGTCAGCTTGCGACCTCGGCGCTGCCCGACGTGGACTATCCGACCATCCAGGTGTTCACGTTCTACCCCGGCGGCAGTCCGGAGGTGCTCGCGTCTACCGTCACGGCACCCCTGGAGCGTCAGTTCGGGCAGATCCCGGGCCTGAAGCAGATGTCGTCCACCAGTTCCGGCGGCGCTTCGGTCATCACCCTGCAGTTCGATCTGCAAGTGCCGCTCGACGTGGCCGAGCAGGGTGTTCAGGCTGCCATCAATGCCGCCTCGAACCTGCTGCCGAACGACCTGCCCGCACCCCCCGTCTACAGCAAGGTCAACCCGGCGGATGCGCCGATTCTCACGCTGGGACTGTCGTCGGCGACGCTGCCGCTACCCGAGATCCAGAACCTCGCCGACACTCGTCTCGCACAGAAGATTTCGCAGGTGACCGGCGTCGGACTGGTCACGCTCGCCGGCGGTCAGCGACCCGCGGTGCGCGTGCAGGCCAATCCCAAGGCGCTCGCCGCCAATGGGCTCAATCTGGAGGATCTGCGAGCCGCGATCGTCGCCGCCAATGTCAAGCGCGCCAAGGGCAACATCGACACCCCGAGTCGCTCCTACGTGATCGACGCCAACGATCAGTTGCGCTCGGCGCAGGAATACCGTTCGGTCGTGATCGCCTACCGCAACGGCGCACCGGTGTTCCTGTCCGATGTCGCGGACGTGACCGAGGACGCCGAGAACGTGCGCCTTGCGGCCTGGATGAACGATGTGCCGGCGGTCATCGTCAACATCCAGCGCCAGCCCGGCACCAATGTGATCGAGGTGGTCGACCGCATCAAGCGCCAGCTCCCGCAGCTCACCGCCTCGCTTCCGGCCGCGGTCGATGTCGCCGTGCTGACCGATCGCACCATCACCATCCGCGCCTCGGTGCGCGACGTGCAGATCGAGCTCGCGTTCGCGATCGCGCTGGTGGTCCTGGTCATCTTCCTCTTCCTGCGCAACGTTCGCGCCACCCTCATTCCGAGCGTGGCGGTGCCGTTGTCGCTGGTCGGAACGTTCGGTTTCATGTACCTCGCCGGGTTTTCCATCAACAACCTGACCCTGATGGCGCTGGTGGTGGCGACGGGTTTCGTGGTCGACGATGCGATCGTCGTGATCGAGAACATCTCGCGCTACCTGGAGCGCGGGGACAGCCCGCTCGAGGCGGCGCTGAAGGGCTCGCAGCAGATCGGGTTCACCATCATCTCGCTCACCATTTCGCTGGTGGCGGTGCTGATTCCGCTGCTGTTCATGGGCGACGTGGTCGGACGGCTGTTTCGCGAGTTCGCGGTTACACTCGCGGTCGCCATCCTGATCTCGGGGTTCGTGTCGCTCACGCTCACCCCGATGATGTGCGCGCGCCTCATCCGCCATATCCCGGAGGGCGAGCAAAGCCGCTTCTATCGCGCGAGCCAACGGGTGTTCGATCGCGTGATCCACCGCTACGGCATCATGCTCGCGTGGGTGCTCGAGCGCCAGACGCTCACGCTCGCGGTGGCGATCGGTGCGCTCGCGCTCACCACGGGTCTGTATTTCGCGGTACCTAAGGGGTTTTTTCCGCTGCAGGACACGGGCGCGATTCTGGGCATCACCGAGGCCGAGCAAAGCGTGTCGTTTCGTGCCATGGCCGAGCGCCAGGAGGCGCTCGCGCGGGTCGTGCTGGCGGATCCGGCGGTTGCGAGCCTGTCGTCTTTCATCGGTGTGGACGGCGTCAACACCACGCTCAACAGCGGGCGCATGCTGATCAACTTGAAGCCGCTCGCCAGCCGCGACGTCCGCGCCATCGACGTGATCCGCCGCTTGCAGTCTCAGCTTGCCGAGGTAAACGGCATCACGCTCTACATGCAGCCGGTGCAGGATCTGTCGATCGAGGATCGCATCAGCCGCAACCAGTACCAGTTCACGCTCGAGTCGCCCGACGGCGCCTTGTTGTCGGTGTGGGTGCCGAAGCTGGTCGATGCGCTGCGCCGCTCGACCGAGCTCACCGATGTCGCCTCCGACTTGCAGGATCGAGGCCTGCAGGTGTTCCTCGATATCGACCGCGACAGCGCGGGACGCCTGGGGATCACGCCGGCGGCGATCAACAGCGCGCTCTACGATGCCTTCGGCCAGCGTCTGATCTCGACCATCTTCACGCAATCGAGCCAGTATCGGGTCGTGCTGGAAGTCCAGGACGCGTTCCGCCGCGGTCCCGACGCCGTGGATGACATCTATGTCGCCACCTCAAGCGGCAAGCAGGTGCCGATTTCGTCGGTCGCGCGCGTGAGCGTGGGCAATGCCATGCTCGCGCTCAATCACGTCGGCCAGTTTCCGGCCGCCACCATCTCGTTCAATCTCGCCCGCGGCGCTTCCCTCGGCAACGCCGTCAGGATCGTGGAGGCCGCCGAGCGCGAGATCGGTCTACCCGCCGCGATCCAGACCAACTTCCAGGGGGCGGCCGCGTCCTTCCGCAGCTCGCTCGGTGACACGTTGCTGCTGGTGCTGGCGGCCGTGGTGACGATGTATATCGTGCTCGGCGTACTGTACGAGAGCTTCATCCATCCGGTGACGATCCTCTCTACGCTGCCCACCGCGACCGTTGGGGCGCTTGCCGCCTTGCTGCTTGCCGGCAACGAGCTCGACATCATCGCCGTCATCGGCATCATCCTGCTGATCGGCATCGTCAAGAAGAACGCGATCATGATGATCGACTTCGCTCTGGACGCGGAAAGAAGCGAGGGCCTGGCGCCGCGCGAGGCGATCTTTCAGGCGTGTCTGCTGCGCTTCCGGCCGATTCTCATGACCACGCTCGCGGCCCTGCTTGGGGCGCTGCCGCTGATGCTCGGCACGGGCGTAGGCTCCGAGTTACGCCACCCGCTCGGACTCACGATGGTGGGCGGATTGATCGTGAGCCAGGTGCTGACCCTTTTCACCACACCGGTGATCTATCTCGCGTTCGATCGCCTGGCGCAGCGCGTGCGTGCGCGCGTCGCGTCGGTGCGCTCGGCGGCTTGAGGTCGCGGCCATGAACCTCCCCGCCATTTTCATCGCCCGTCCCGTCGCCACCACGCTCATCATGCTGGGGCTCGTGCTGGCAGGGGCGATCGCGTTCACGCGCCTGCCGGTCTCGCCTCTGCCGCAGGTCGAGTATCCGGTGATTATGGTGACGGCGAATCTGCCGGGCGCGAGCCCCGAAACGATGGCGGCGACGGTGGCGACTCCCCTCGAACGTCAGCTCGGTCGCATCGCCGGGGTGAACGAGATCACCTCCTCGTCATCGCTCGGCACGACCCGGGTGGTGCTGCAATTCGATCTCAGCCGCAACATCAACGATGCGGCGATTGAAGTACAGGCGGCGATCAACGCCGCGCGCGGGCAACTGCCTTCGGGCATGCCGAACAACCCGACGTACCGCAAGGTGAACCCGGCCGATGCGCCGATCCTGGTGCTCGCGCTCACCTCCGCGACGCACTCGCGCGGACAGCTCTACGACGTGGCCTCGACCATCGTCGCGCAGAAGCTCTCGCAGGTGCGCGGCATCGGCCAGGTCACCGTCAGCGGCAGTTCGCTGCCCGCCGTGCGTGTGGCGATCAATCCGCGCGCGCTCAGTCACCAGGGTATCGGGCTGCAGGAGGTGCGCAGTGCGCTGATCGCGGCCAACTCCAACAGGCCGAAGGGGATGGTGGAGGAGGGCGAGCGGCAATGGCTCATCCATGCCAACGACCAGGCGTTCACCGCGGCCGAGTACCTGCCGCTGGTCATAGCCTATAGAAATGGCGCGCCGGTGCGCCTGAGCGACGTGGCCACCGTGACCGACTCGGTGCAGGACAAGAACAACGCCGCCATTTCGGACGGCCACCCGGCGGTGCTGCTGATTCTCTATCGCGAGCCGAACGCCAACATCCTGGAGACGGTGCAGCGGGTGGACGACCTGTTGCCGTGGCTGCGCGCCTCGATGCCCGAGGCGATGGAGCTCAGCACGGCGATGGAGCGAACGAGCACGATCCGCGCGTCGATCCGCGAAGTGGAGCGCACGCTCATCATCGCGGTTGCTCTGGTGGTGCTGGTGGTGTTCGCCTTCCTGCGCAACTTGCGCGCGACGCTCATTCCGGCGGCTACCGTTCCAGTGTCGCTCATCGGCACCTTCGCCTTCATGTATCTCGCCGGCTACAGCATCAACAACCTGTCGCTGATGGCGCTGATCGTGGCGGCGGGTTTCGTGGTCGACGACGCCATCGTCGTGCTGGAGAACACCACACGCTACCTCGAGCGCGGCATGGCGCCGCGTGCGGCGGCGCTCATCGGCGCGCGCGAGGTCGCTTTTACCGTGCTGTCGATGAGCTTGTCGTTGATCGCCGTGTTCATCCCGATTCTGCTCATGGGCGACGTGGTCGGGCGTTATTTGCGCGAGTTCGCGGTCACGCTTTCGGTCGCGATCCTCATCTCGCTCGTGGTGTCGCTCTCGCTCACCCCGATGATGTGCGCCCGGCTGCTGCGTCCGCAGCGCGCGCAGGGCAGGCTTGCTCGCGCGGGCGAGCGATTCTTCGCCGCGATGCTGCGGGGCTACGAGAAAAGCCTCACCCTGGCGTTGCGTCACTCCTTGCTCACCCTCATCGTGCTCGCCGCGATCATCGGCTACAACGTGCACCTGTACAGCACGATTCCGAAGGGTTTTTTCCCGCGCCAGGACACCGGGCGGCTGTTCGGCAGCCTGCGCGCCGACCAGTCGGCGCCGTTCGAGCTCACCCAGCGCAAGATGGAGTCCTTCGTCGAGATCGTGCGCGCCGATCCGGCGGTGCAGAAAGTGACCGCGGTGGTGGGCGGCGGCTCGCGCCGCTCGGGCATGATGTTCGTGACGCTCAAACCGCTCGCCGAGCGAACCGACACGGCGATGCAGGTGGTGGACCGGTTGCGCCGGCAGTCGTTGCGCGTTCCCGGTGCGCGACTTTTCCTCTTCCCCGTGCAGGATGTGCGCATCGGCGGCCGGCAGGCGTCCAGCACCTTTCAATACACGCTGCGCAGCGACGACCTGGATCTGTTGCGTATCTGGACGCCGCGACTGGAGCAGGCGCTCGAGGGTGCGCCCGAGCTGACGGATGTCGATTCCGACCAGGAGACCCGCGGGCTGCAGCTCATGCTGGTGATCGATCGGCCGACTGCCGCGCGCTACGGCCTCACCCCGGATCTGATCGACACCGCGCTCGGCAATGCGTTCAGCCAGGCGGTGATATCGACCATCTACCGCGAACGCAACCAGTATCGCATCGTCATGGAGGTCGAAGAGCAGTTTCAGCGCAGTCCCGAGGCGCTGGAGCGCATCTACCTGCAAGCGCCCGGCGGGGCTACCGTGCCGCTCGCCGCGGTGGCGCGCTACGAGTTCACGAACACGCCGCTGTCGGTCAATCATCAAAGCCAGTTCGCCGCCGCCACCATCTCCTTCAACCTCGCCGAAGGCGCGTCGCTCTCGGACGCCACGGCGCGCATCGAGGACACGATCGCCCGCATCGGCATGCCGACCGCCATCTTCGGCACGTTCGAAGGCACGGCGCGCGGCTTCCAGCGCTCGCTGCAGTATCAGCCGTGGCTCATCCTGGCCGCGATCGTCGCGGTCTACATCGTGCTCGGCATCCTGTACGAGAGCTACATCCATCCGCTCACGATCCTGTCGACGCTTCCGTCGGCCGGCGTGGGCGCGTTGCT
Organism: Burkholderiaceae bacterium; assembly: GCA_011525945.1. Taxonomy (GTDB): domain Bacteria; phylum Pseudomonadota; class Gammaproteobacteria; order Burkholderiales; family WYBJ01; genus WYBJ01. Next base: position 41,414 of record WYBJ01000030.1, read on the forward strand.
CGGCCTCAAGCTGTTCGATACCGAGTTCGGCGTGATCGCGTTGATCGCGCTCTTCCTTCTCATCGGCATCGTGAAGAAGAACGCCATCATGATGGTGGACTTCGCGCTCGCCGCCGAGCGAGCCGAACGCAAGCGGCCCGAGGAGGCGATCTTCGAGGCGTGCCGCCTGCGCTTTCGGCCGATCATGATGACGACCATGGCGGCGATGCTGGGCGCGCTGCCGCTCGCGCTCGGCGCGGGCGACGGAGCGGAATTGCGCACTCCGCTCGGCATCGCGATCGTCGGCGGGCTCATGCTGAGCCAGTTGTTGACGCTCTACACCACACCGGTCGTGTACCTGTACCTGGATCGCTTCCGTCTGTGGTGCGCGCGCGCGCGGCGCAGACCGCGTGCACGCGAGCGCATGGAGGCGCACTGATGCGGCCCGGCGCAAGCGCTGGGTTGCGCGCGTTCGCGGCGTTACGTCCGCTTGCGCTGGCCGCGGGCGCGGCCTCGCTCGCGGCCTGCACCGTGGTGGGTCCGAGCTACCAGCGCCCCGCCGTGGTAACGCCTGCCGAATACCGCGAAGCAGGCGCATTGTGGAAGACTGCTCAGCCGAGCGACGTGCTGAAGCGCGCGAGCTGGTGGGAGCTCTACCAAGACCCGCAGTTGAACGCTCTGGCCGTGCGCGTGGAAAGCGCCAACCAGGACGTGCGCCAGGCCGAAGCGCGCGTGCGCCAGGCGCAGGCCGCCTTGCGCGAGGCGCGGGCACAGCGTTATCCGTTCGTCGGCGCGGGCGCCACGGCGAATCGAAGTCGCGTCGTGAACAACGGCCCGGGCACCAGCACGAGCTTCCAGGCTTCGCTCGATGCTTCCTGGGAGCCGGATCTGTGGGGGCGCGTGCGGCGTACGATCGAGGCCGGCGAGGCGCAGCTCGAGGCGCAGTCCGCCGACCTGGAGTCGATCCGACTGGCGGCGATCGCCACGCTGGTGCAGAACTATCTCGCGTTGCGCGTGATCGACGTGCAGGCGCGGCTGTACGACGATACGGTAAGCGCGTTCGAGCGTTTCTTGAAGCTTACCGACAATCGCTACAAAGCCGGGGTCGCCTCCAAGGTCGACGTGATCCAGGCCGAAACGCAACTGCGCGGCGCCCAGGCGCAGCGCGTCGATCTGGGCGTTCAGCGCGCGCAGCTCGAGCATGCAATCGCAGTGCTCATGGGAGAACCGCCTGCCGCCGTGTCGCTAGCGCCTGCCACGATGGTCGCGGTGCTACCGTTCATTCCAACGGGCATCCCGTCGGAGTTGCTGCAGCGCCGGCCCGACATCGCGCGCGCCGAGCGTAACGTCGCTGCCGCCAACGCGCGTATCGGCGTGGCGCAGGCGGCGCTCTACCCTTCGCTCGACCTGTCGGCGGCGGCCGGATTGCGCAGCGGCACGCTGGCGAACTTGCTGAGCGCGCCGAACGTGTATTGGGCGCTCGGCGTGGCCGCCAGCCAGGTCCTGTTCGACGCCGGCGAGCGGCAGGCGGTTACGGACGAGGCGCGCGCCGTGCACGCGGGCGAGGCGGCCTTCTATCGCAAGACCGTGCTGACGGCGTTCCAGGAAGTCGAGGACCAGTTGGCCGCGTTGCGCATTCTGGAGGAAACGGCGAAGCTGCAAGCCGACGCCGTTTCGGCCGCGCGCGAGTCGGTGCGATTGGTGGAGAACCAGTACAAGGCAGGCACTGCGAACGCGCTGGCGGTCATCACGGTGCAGGCGATCGCGCTCAACAATGAGCGCGCCGCGGTGCAGATCCTCGGCCGGCGCCTCGACGCCAGCGTGCAGCTCGTGCGCGCGCTCGGCGGCGGATGGGAGGCGCCGCCAGTCGCCGCGCAGGTGGGAGCGCAGTCGCGATAAGCGAGCGCCGGGTCGGCTACGTGCGACGCGGGTTTTGCTGGCGAGCCAATAAGTCCGACTACGACTACATGACGCCACGTTCCAGTTGGACGGCGATCCCGTGAAGTCCGACCGTGGCGATTTCCTTGAGGAAGACAGCCAGTTGCGTCATATCGGAGCTCAAGGAAAAGTGCATGTCGACTTCGGCGTTCCGATAGCTTCGCGTGAAAGTGCGTACCCTGACCGCGTAAACGCGAGCAAAAAGAAGCTCTCGAAGGAGCTTATCCGCGCGACGCGCGGACAGCACGCGCCACGTTGCCTTGGACAAGGCATCATGAAGATCAGCGACGTGAGCAGCAAAAGAGTCGGGAGGCCTGCTTATCAGATATTCGACAATCTTCTCCTCGGTAAGCCGCTTACTTGTCGTCTTCTTCGATTCATGTACCAAGCATGATAGTCGGACCCACTCGGATGGGATCGCTTCGGCCACATCGCCAGCAGCAATCGGGCAGCTGACAACGACGAACAAGTACGGCAACTTCTCCCGTTCCTGTTTGTTCAGACCTTGCCATATCTTGTATGTCGCGAGCGCAAAGCAGTCCGTGGGCTCGAGGCCGACGAGCTCCTTCGCCTGCCGAAACAATGTTCCGTGAAATTTGATATTGATGCGAAAGACCGGCCGTTTATGTCCATTGAGAACACGGTAGTCGGTATCACTGCGAGCTTCCCGGGCATCCTCCAATTCGAGATCCGCGGTTCCCATCGTTGCCTTGTAGATCCGCTCGAACTCACGCTCGGCCAGGACTCCAAGCATCAGCTGGCCGAGCATGATCGCGACGCGGTCTCGTCTCGCCTGGTCGGGTTCGTATGACGAAGCAAGGCCGAGCGCCTCCAGATAGGGATCACTGACCGTTCGGAGTTTGCCAATGCGTTTCCTTGCCGCCGGCGATAGGTTCTCGATGGATACCTCGGGCGTCAGCGCCGCCTCGATCAGATGAAACGGCTTGGGCAGAGATTCGGTACCGAAGGCCGCACGTAGCAGTCCAATCGGATCGGGTGACATCAGGCGAGAAAGCCCTCGAAACGCAGCCGCGAATTCTCCACGTAGCGTGCCTCATTCTCGAAGGCAAGCCAGCGACGATCAAGCGACTCAGCTATCGCTCCGGTCGTATTGCTTCCAGCGAATGGGTCCAGGACGATATTCCCGGAGTCCGATAGGAAATTGATGAAGAACTCGGGCAGCGCAGCCGGAAACCGTGCCGGATGCGGCTTCTGACCGGCATCCGCGCATCGCTTGATGTAACCGCTGTTGCTCTCGTTATTACCGCGCTCGATCACGTTGGTCGGTATTGCGCCCCCCAGGTTTTTCTGAAACTTGTGGGTGATCTTGTGTCCGCTCGGTCGATCCTTCGCGCGGTAACCTCGCTCGATGAGTCGCTTCATATCCGCGCTGTACTCGGTAAGGACCCGGCGGTTATCGGCCTTCGGAAAAGGCGACTTTGCAAGCCACCAGACGTACTCGATCGAGTCTTTGATTCGAATCCTTCGCACCGTGACCCACTCTGCCGGGGAAGGAAGCTTTGCCGGGTTGTACCAGAAGCACTCCTGTGCCAAGTGAAAGCCGATCTCCTCGCACAGCATGATGAGAAGCTTGAAGTGGTAGAGGGAGCGCGTGGGGGAACCCGGGTTGTAGCTTCCGCCGATATTGAGCACGAAGCTTCCCTCCGGGCTCAGCACGCGAAAGATCTCTCTCGCGAAAGGTTTGAACCAGTCGACGTACTCGCGCTTCTCGACGTTGCCGTATTCTTTCTTGAAGTGCAGGGCGTAAGGCGGCGAGGTGACGATGAGCTGGATCGAACCCGTCGGAATCTGACCGAGGAGCATCCTGCCGTCACCGTGGTATGCAGCGCCGCAACGTGTAGCGTAGGTCGCTGCATCAGACAGCAGGCGGGCGGGATGGTCCGCTGGCACCTCTAGCCGGCGAGACTCCACCCGGGGTTCTGCAACGTCGTGTGCGTGGGCGGTATCGTTATAAAGTTGCATTCTGTTTGTGCCCGGGATGCTTATAAAGAACCGACGCTGAATCGACGGCGAGTGTACTACAGGCGGATGCGAAGAAGGCAGTGCAGGTTCCTGCACTGCCTTTCATCACGGGCGACCCCTCAGGCCCGAGGGCCGAAGCCGTGATGCTCCCCGCCGCGTGTTCCGTCATGGCGCTGAGCGCCCTGCCTGCCGCGTGGACCGGATTGGCGCGAGATCTCGTCCAGTACCTTGCGTTGCTGCGGATCGAGCGCCGCCTGCAAGCTCGCCGTGGCTTCGGCCATAGCTGTCAGGTGTTGCGCACGGCGCTGCGCCATGTCGGCGCGGAAGCGCGCCCAGGTGGCGGCGTCGGCGTCGCGCGCCGGCGGCCGCGCGGGATTGTCGAACATCGAGCTGCGCGCCTTGCGGTACGCTTCCCACGCGTCTTGCTGCGAGGCCTTGATCTCGAGCCGGGCGGCGAGCCGGTCCAGGCGCTGGCTCATGTGCGCCTGCATGCGCTCGCGCATCTGCGCGCGGTCGGCGTCGGTCATCTGCGACATACGTTCGAAGCGATGCCCTTCGCCACGCGATTGCGAAAGGGCCGGTGCAGCGGTGACGAGAACCGCCGAACCGATGAGCGCAGCGGCGATCGAGCGGGCGATGGTGGTGCGATGCATGATTCACTCCTCAGGTTAGAAACGCATGGCCATTAACGCGCGAGCATGTAAACGCGCTTGCACGAAGAGCGTCGCGTTTGTTAACCGCGTGTAACGGAATGCAAGACGGGCGTTGCAGCCGGTACGCGGGCGCGCCGAAACGCTATGCTCCGTCGGTGCGCGGATCGCGCAGCCGGCGGCGTGGCCGCCGGGGATGAAGCGAGGGCTCTTCGATGAACCAGCGCCTGCTGGTTGTGGACGACGACGCGCAGTTGCGTGCACTGCTCGAGAGCTACCTCGGCGAGCAGGGCTTCGACGTCGTGAGCGTTGCCGACGGCGGCGCGATGCGTCGAGCGCTCGACGCATCGCGCTTCGATCTCGTCATCCTCGACCTCATGCTGCCCGGCGACGACGGACTCTCGCTTTGTCGGGAGTTGCGCGCCGGCTCGCGCATTCCCATTCTCATGCTGACCGCGCGTGGCGACGAGCTCGATCGCATCATCGGCCTGGAGATGGGAGCGGACGATTACTTGCCGAAGCCGTTCCATCCGCGCGAGTTGCTGGCGCGCATCCGCAGCATTCTGCGCCGGGTGCACGAGCTCGGCGGCGAACGACCGGCACGGGAGCTGCGCTTCGCCGGCTGGACCTTGAGCATCGGCATGCGCCATCTCGTGGGCGCCGACGGCGTCGCCGTGCCGTTGTCGACGGGTGAATTTCGCCTGCTGCACGCGCTCGCCGAGAACGCCAACCGGGTCATGTCGCGCGATCGGTTGATGGACGTGCTATCGGGGCGTGAAGCGGGACCCTTCGACCGCAGCGTCGATGTCATGATCAGCCGCCTGCGCCGGCGTCTGAACGACGATGCGCGCGAGCCCGAGCTCATCAAGACGGTGCGCAACGAAGGCTACGTGCTCGCAGCCAAGGTGGAGCGCAACGCGTGAGGTGGCTTCCGCGCTCGCTCTTCGGGCAACTGCTGCTCGCATTGGCAGCGGGGCTGCTCGCCGCCCAGGCGCTGGGGGCATGGCTCATGCTCGACGATCGCAGCCGCTTCGCCACGCGCATCCTCGGCAGCTACGCGGCACAGCGGGTCGCCGGCATCGTTTCACTGCTCGACGACGCCGACGCCGAGGAGCGTGTTCGCCTGGTGCAGGCCTTGAGCGTTCCGCCGACGCGCGTAAGCCTGGACGAGCCCTGGCGCCGCGAAACCGGGCCGCTTTCGCCCGAGGCTCGCGCCTACGTCCGCTATCTGCAGCAAGCACTGGCGCCGCCGCGCGACGTGCAGGTACTGTCGCTCGTGCCCGCGAGGCCGGTGCGATCGCATGAGGGACGGCGGCCGCCCGGGCAGCGCGGCGATGCCGCTGACGTATCCCCGGTCTCGCCGGATGGCGCGCGCGAGATGCGCCGCGGTAAACCCGGCGCGCGTTTCCCGCTCCTGCTGATGATCGCGCAGGTGCGCCTGGCCGACGGCGCGGTCGCGACGTTTCGCCATGTCGTGCCGACTGCCCCGGCGGACCGGCCGCTACGGCTGATCGCGCTGGTGACGATCGGCGGCATCACGGTGGCGTTGCTCGCAGGCTGGGCGGTGCGCCGCCTCACGCGCCCGCTCGCTACATTGGCCGATGCGGCGAGCGGGCTCGCACGCAATCTCGACCGGGCGCCGTTGCCCGAGAGCGGGCCGGTCGAGGTGGCGCGCGCCGCGCGCGCTTTCAACGCGATGCAGCGCGAACTGAAGTCCTATCTCGAAACGCGCTCGCAGGCGCTGGCGGCGGTGTCGCACGATTTGCGTTTACCGCTCACGCGCGCGCGGCTGCGGCTCGAGCGCATCGATGACGCCCAGGTGAAGGCGAGCCTCGAATCCGACTTCGAGGAGATGGAGCAGATGATCGGCGGTACGCTTGAGTTCCTGCGTGCCGGCGCGAACGACGAGAAGCCGATTCTGCTCAATCTGAATGCGCTGGTCGACGGGGTAATCGAGGATATGGAAGCGCTCGGGGCGCGCGTTACGCTGCACGGCCGCGTCGGGGCGCCCCTTAAGGCGCGCGCGCAGGCATTGCGCCGCTGCCTCGCGAACCTGTTGGACAATGCACGCCGCCACGGCGTCGGTCCGATCGATGTCACGGTGCTCGAAGCGCCGGGGCGCGTGCGCATTCGCATCGAGGATCGCGGCCCCGGTATTCCCACAGCCGAGCGCGAGCGGGTGTTCGAGCCCTACGTGCGCCTCGAACCGTCGCGCGCGCGCCACACCGGCGGTAGCGGCCTCGGGCTAGCCATCGCGCGCGCCGTCGCCCGCGCGCACGGCGGTGACATCACCTTGTCGGATCGCGCCGGCGGCGGATTGTGCGCCGAACTGACGTTGTCGCGCTCTTAGTACAATCGGGCGCCGTACCCGAAATGGGCCACCACATGAGGAGGGAGGAATCGTGAGAGTCTCGGTCGCGTTGCTTTGCCTCGCGGGTCCGTTCTTGAGCACCGTCGCCGCCGCTCAGGGCGGCTTCCCCAGCAAGCCGATTCGCTTCGTCGTCGGCTACGGACCGGGATCGACGCTGGATATCATGGCGCGCACCTTGGGGCCGCATCTGCACACGGCGCTGGGCCAGCCTGTCATCGTCGACAATCGCCCGGGGGGAGGCGGAAGAGTCGGCACCGATGCGGTGGCGAAAGCGGCGCCGGACGGCCATACGCTCGCAATGACCGCGCTTGGTCCGCTCGCGGTCAATCCCAATCTGTACCCGAATTCACCGTTCGACCCGGTGAAGGATTTCGCCGCCGTGACGCTCATCGCGACCGGCCCGGTGGCGGTCGTCGTTCACCCCGCATTGCCGGTGAAAAGCGTGAAGGATCTGGTCGCGCTGGCGAAGAGCAAGCCCGGAGCGCTCAACTTCGGTTCTCCGGGCATAGGCACCAGCACCCATCTCGCCGGCGAGCTGTTCAAGATCGTGGCCGGCATCGATCTGGTGCACGTGCCATACAAGGGCAATGCCGAAGCGCTCAACGAACTCGTCGGCGGCCAAGTCCCGATCGTATTCTCGGGCGTTCCGCCGGTCGTGTCTCTGGCGCAAGCGGGCAGGGTGCGCATTCTCGCGACCACGGGCAAGACGCGCCTGGCGGCGTTTCCGCAGGCCGAGACGATGTCGGAGGCGGGGTATCCGGGTGCGGCACTCCTGATCTGGTACGGGGTCGCGGTTCCGGGTGCAACACCGAAGGCGATCGTCGCGCGCCTGCACGACGAATTGGTGCGCATCATGGCGCTGCCCGAGGTGCGTGATCGCTTCGTCAAGCTCGGCGTCGATCCCGAGACCAGTTCATCGGCCGAGTTCGCCAAGCTCATTCGCGACGAAGTCGCTCGCTGGGGCAAGGTGATCAAGACCGCCAACATCAGGGTGAACTAACCCGCGGTTGCTTTGCGCAACTCTTGTCAGTACGATTTCGAGCGAACCCGCCTGGTGTCCGATGCCTGCACGCCGTTACCGATTACCCACCGCGCAGCGAGGAGCCGCGTCCATTGCGGCCCGACACGAATGATTGCTCGTCCCGAATGAGTACCGTGGCCCCGAGGTCGCGACGGCCCGAACGCGCGCGAGCGCTGTATTTGCGGCCGATGGTCCGGCCGTGAGCCCGTTCGAGCTGATCGAACCCAGCGCGCTGGCGGAAGCGGTGGGCCTGCTCGATCCGAACGATTCGTCGGTGCGCGCAGCTGCCGGTTGCACCGCGCTCATGCTCATGATGAAGGCCGGCGTGCTGAAACCGCGCCGCCTGGTGAGCTTGCGCCGCATCGAGCCGCGCTATTGCGCCATCGAACGCGAGCCTCGAGCGATACGCCTCGGCGCGCAGGTGACGCTCGCGCAGATCGAGCGCTCTGCGGTGGTGCGCGCCGCGCTTCCGGCCGTGTGCCGCACGCTCGAGCGGCTTGCCAACGTGCGCGTGAGGAACGTCGCCTGCATCGGCGGCAACCTCGCGCACGCCGACCCGCATATGGATCTGCCCGCGCTGCTGATTGCGCTCGACGCGGGTCTCGTCGTGCACGGTGGCGCGGGTGTACGCACACTCGCGGTCGCCGAATTGATCACGGGCTACATGGAGACCGCGCTTGCGGGCGATGAGCTGATCGCCGAGGTGCATATCCCGATTCATGCGACACGCCGCGCGGTGTACCGGAAAGTCACGACCCGGTCGGCCGATGACTGGCCGGCGCTCGGGATCGCGATCGCGCTGGATATGAACCCGGACGGTACGGCGGCCGATGCACGCGTGGTGGTGAGCGCGGCGACGGATCGGCCTACGCGTCTTGGCGAGGTGGAAGCGCTCGTTTGCGGCGCCCGGATCGACGATGCGCTGCTCGGGCGCGCGGGCGACGCGGCAGCCGAGCAGGCGTTGATCGGGGACCAGCACGGTTCGGCGGCGTACAAGCGCGAGCTGCTGCGCGTGCACCTGAGGCGCGCGCTGCGCGAAGCCGCGTCGGCGCCCCCCGCCGCGATGACGTCATGAGCGCGATAGAAGCCATGGGTTGCGCGCATGTCGATGCAATATTGCGTCGAGCAGGTGCGATGATCCGATCGGAAGGGCTGCGATGAGCGCGCCACGCGATAGCGAACCGCAGATCGGCCGCTCGGTTCTACGCAAGGAGGCGCGTGCCAAGCTCACGGGTCGCGCGCCCTACGTGCACAACCTCGTCCTGCCCGGCATGCTATACGGCAAGCTCGCGCGCAGCCCCGTCGCGCACGGCCGCATCCGCCACATCGACACGGCAGCCGCGCGCGACCATCCCGGCGTGCATCGCGTGCTCACGGGCGAGGACATGCGCGCGCTCATCCCCGATCCGCACTATGGACCGGCGTTCCACGACCAGCCGATTCTCGCGCTCGACAAGGTGCGCTACGCCGGCGAGCCGGTCGCCCTGGTGCTTGCGGCCGACCCGCACGTGGCCGAAGCGGCTGCGCAGTCGATCGAGGTCGAGTACGACGAGCTGCCCGCGGTCTACGACGAGGTCGAGGCGATGACGTCGAAGGCCGTCGTGCACGAGACGCTCAAGCCCGCCGGCACTTTCCCCGATCTCAAGCATCTGGCCGGCAAGCGCGACACCAACATCGCGCTCGATTTTCACTTGCGCCGCGGTGATGTGGCGGCGGCGTTCGGCCGCGCCGCGCACGTCTTCGAGCACACGTTCAAGACCCAGCAGGTGCTGCACGTGCCGCTCGAGCCTTTCGTCACGGTGGCCGAGCCTGGCGATGGCCGCCTGACCATCCATACCGCGTCGCAGAGCCCGTCGTTCGTTCGCAGCGAGATCGCGCGCCTGCTCGGCTGGGCGGAGAACCGCGTGCGCGTGCAGGTGCCGTTCCTCGGCGGCGGCTTCGGCGCCAAGCTCTACATCAAGCTGGAGGCGCTGGTCGCAGCGGCGGCGTTGATCGTGCGCTGTCCGGTGAAGGTGGCGGCGTCGATGGAGGAGCAGTTCTACACGCTCACCAAGCATGCGGCGACGCTGCGCATCAAGAGCGGCGTGGACGCCAACGGCCGCATCATCGCGCGCGCGTGCGAGGTGTGGTGGAACGGCGGCGCTTATGCCGACATCGGCCCGCGCATCACGCAGAAGTCGGGGTTCACCGCGCCGGGGCCGTACGACATCGACAACGTCGCGGTCGATTCCTACGCGCTTTACACCAATCTTCCACCCGCGGGTGCGTTGCGCGGCTTCGGCATTCCCCAGCTCGTATGGGCGTATGAAAGTCATGCCGACATGATTGCGCGCGCGATCGGCATGGATCCGCTCGAATTCCGCCGCAAGAACATCCTGCGCGAGGGCCGGCCGCAGGCTACCGGCACCGTGATGCGCGATGCGGCGCTCGGAGAGGTGCTCGAGCGCCTGGCGCAACGCATGCGCTGGAACGAACCGTTCGATCGCGGCAGCGCGGCGCTGAGACGCGGGCGCGGCATCGCGATCGGCTTCAAGGCGAGCATCTCGCCGACCACCTCGGTCGCGATCGTGACGGTCAACGCCGATGCGAGTTGCACGCTCCTCTGTGGCACCGTCGACATGGGTCAGGGCTCGGACACCGCGATGGCGCAGATCGTGGGCGAAGTGCTCGGCGTAGCTGCCGAGCAGGTGAGCGTGGTACACCCGGATACCGATGTCACGCCGTACGATATGGCGACACTCGGCTCGCGCTCGACCTACCACATGGGTAACGCCGTGCGGCGCGCGGCCGAGGATGCGCGCGACAAGCTGCTCGCGCTCGCCGCCGAACTCGGGCTTGCGCCGGAGACGACGCCGATACCGGATCTGTTTCGCCACAAGTACGGCATGCAGGCGGGCAACGTGATCGGCATGGGCAGCTTCGTGCCTGCGTACACGCCAACCGATCACGCCAGCGGCCAATCGGACAACGTCACGCCGTTCTGGATGGTGGGGGCGACCGGGGTCGAAGTCGTCGTTGACACCGAAACCGGGCACTTCGAAGTCACGCGGCTCGTCAACGTCGCCGATTGCGGCGAGGCGATCAATCCTGCGCTGGTCGCAACGCAACTTTCCGGTGGCGCCATCATGCAGCTCGGCTTCAGCACGTCCGAGCAGATGCTTTTTCGCGACGGCCAGGTGACGAATGCATCGCTCGCGGAGTACAAGATTCCCGGCATGCTCGACATGCCGGCGCGGATCGAGAACGAGGCGGTGGCGGGCAACGAGCGCGGCGGGCCGTTCGGCGCCAAGGGCGTGGGCGAGAGCGGCACGTTCGGCGTGTCGCCGGCGATCGCGAACGCGATCGAGGATGCGGTCGGCGTGCGTCTGAGCGCGCTTCCGCTCACCGCCGAAGCGGTGTATCGGGCGCTGCGCGCCAAGCGCGGCGAGCCGCTGGAGGATGCATGAGCGTCGAAGCCGCGACCGAGCGCGTCATCCGGTTTCACCTAAACGGCGAGCCGGTCAGCGCGCAGATCGCAAACCATCACACGCTGGTCGAGCTGCTGCAGCGGCTGGGCCTTACCGGCGCGCGCGAAAGCTGCGCCCAAGGTCTGTGCGGGTGCTGCACGGTGCTCGTGAACGGGTTGGCGGTTTCGGCCTGCCTGTACCTCGCGGCGTTCGTGGATGATGCGGAAGTGATAACCATCGAGCAGGCGCAGGGCGATGACCGGCAACGGATGCTTGCGACGGCGCAGCAAGCAAAATCCGCGACGCTCCGCTCTCCCTCTGGGAGAGACGCCACGATGGCGCATCGCGACTTGCGCCCTGGAACCTCGCGTGGCGCCTCTTCCCTCACCCCCAACCCCTCTCCCGGTGGGAGAGGGGAGCGTTGTGTGCCCGCGCGGCGGGCAGG
>WYBJ01000236.1 GCA_011525945.1 Burkholderiaceae bacterium
CTCTCCCGGTGGGAGAGACGCCACGATGGCGCATCGCGACTTGCGCCCTGGAACCTCGCGTGGCGCCTCTTCCCTCACCCCGAACCCCTCTCCCGGGGGGGGAGGGGAGCGTTGTGTGCCCGCGCGGCGGGCAGGTTCCTGGGTAGGGGCTGGGGGTGAGGGAGATAGGGGACTGCAATACATTTGACCGAAATTCGCCAGTACCGATCGCTCGCATCGAATCGTGCGAGAATCGTACCAGAATCGCCCGCCGCCCGTTACCGCATGCGCGCGGGTGTCATGCTGCTGAATGATTCAGGCTGGCGTAACAAGCCGGTCGTCATAAGGTGTCGAAACGAGCGAGCGAAGCGCCATGATCGATTACCGCGTGGTGCGCCCGCTGCTGCACCGGCTCGACCCCGAATGGGCGCACCGAGCGGCGATCACGGCGCTGAAGCTGGGCCTCGTGCGCACCGAGCGCGCGGCCGACGACCCGGTGCTCGCGTGTCGCGTATGGGGGCTCGACTACGCCAACCCGATCGGCCTTGCCGCCGGCTTCGACAAGGACGCCGAAGTGGTCGACGCCATGCTGGGCCTGGGCTTCGGCTTCGTCGAGGCGGGTTCGGTCACGCCGCGCCCGCAGCCGGGCAATCCGCGGCCGCGCCTGTTCCGGCTCAACGAAGATGCAGGTGTCATCAACCGCTTCGGTTTCAACAGCGGCGGGCTCGATGTGTTCGCGGCGCGGCTCGCGCGGCGCCGCCGTCTGACGCGATCGAGTGTTGCGCGCCGCGCGCCCGCGGTGCGCGGCATCGTCGGCGCCAATGTCGGCAAGAACAAGGACACCGAGGACGCCGCGGCCGACTACGCGGCCGGTATCGAGGCCGTCTGCGGGCTCGCCGACTATCTCGTGTGCAACGTCTCGTCGCCAAACACGCCGGGCTTGCGCGGCTTGCAGGCGCGCGCGCCGATCGAGCGGTTGTTCGTGCGCGTGCTTGAAGCGCGCCGTCGCAGCGCGCCCGACCGCGAACATCCGCCCCCGCTGCTCGCCAAGGTGGGACCGGATCTGACCGAAGAGCAGCTGCATGATATTGCCGAGGTGGCAGTCGCGACAGGCATCGACGGCTTGATCGTCGGCAATACCACCGTCACCCGCCCTCCGGGGCTGCGCAGTCGCCACCGCGGCGAGCTAGGAGGCCTTTCCGGGCGCCCGCTCGGCGTGCATGCCAGCGCTTGTCTTGCGGCGATGTATCGCTATACGCGCGGGCGCCTCCCGCTCATCGGCTGTGGCGGGATCGCGAGCGGTGCCGATGCCTATGCCCGCATCCGTGCCGGTGCGCATCTCGTGCAGCTCTATTCGGCGCTCGTGTTCGAGGGGCCGGGGTTGGTACAAACGATCAAGGCCGATCTCGCGCGCTTGCTTCGCGCGGACGGCTTTGCCAATGTGGCCGACGCCGTGGGAATCGACCAGGATGGGCGCGGTGACGATGCCCGCCTCGCGCGCAACTCGGCGCCATCGGTATCGCCCCACGTCAAAACCTGAGGAACGCTACCTTCCGCGATCGGCGCGCCTAGCCTATGATGCGGGCACGCGCGAGTGCCGCCGGTGCATTTGTGCCATTTTCGCGAGGAGCTCACATGGGAATCACCGTAGAGCAGTTTACTGCCGATTGCAGCCGCATCCTGAATGCCGAGCCAGGACCGTCGGGGCGCGAGAAAGTCTGCGATTTGCTGCGCAATGCCTTGAGCGATGAAAGCTTTGTGCGCACCACACTCACCGATGACGTGCCCGAGCGCAAGGTCTTGTACGAGGATCCGAAGCTCGGTTTCGTCGTCCTGGCGCACCACTACCAGGGCGCCAAGGAGAGCGCTCCGCACGATCATGGCGCCTACTGGGCGATCTATGGTCAGGGTCGCGGCGAGACGCAGATGTCCGATTGGGAACTGCTCGAGCCGGCCAGCGAGGACAAACCGGGCAAGGTGCGCAGGACGCGGGTCTACACGCTGAAGCCGGGCATGGCCTACCTGTACAACGAAGGCGACCTGCACTCGCCGAGCCGGGCGAGCAGCACGCGCCTGATCCGCATCGAAGGCAAGAACATGGAGAACGTCAAGCGGCTCAAGTACGAGGCGGTGTGACCGAGGCAGCGCCGTAGCCGCGCGCTGCAACGCCGGGGCGCGTTCATCGCGGCGTCACCGCGAACAGCAAGGTCAGGATGTTGCGATCGTCGGCGCGGCGATAGGCGACGCTGGTGGCGAGGTTGCGGATCAAGGGGATGCCCTGGCCGCCGACTTCGCGAGGAGTCTGGGGTTCGGGGGGGCGATCGGGCGCCAGCGGATCGAACGCTGACGCGGCGTCCTGGTAGGTGAGCCACAGCGCCCCGGGCGCGGGCAGCGCGTACAGCCATACCGGGTGGTCGCACTCGCCCCGATAGCCGTGCACGACGGTGTTGGTGAACAACTCCTCGATCACCAGCTCGACGCGCAAAGCGGCGGGCGCAATCATCCCGGCGTCGCGGCAGGCCGCGCGCACGCAGCCCAGAATGTCGGGCAACGCGCTCATGCGAGCGCAAAAGCGACGGGCGTCGGAACGATCGCTCATGACAGTATTAAAGCAACCGTCTCAGGGAGGCGCAATGTCGAGAATGCTGATTGTCTTGCTGGTGTGTGCGCTCAGTGCGCCGGTATCGGCGGCACAGGAGGCTGGGGTGATCAAGATCGTCAAGGGCGACGTGGCGGTCGAGCGCTCCGGAGAACGGTCGGCCGGTATGCCCGGCATGCGCGTTCAAGCGGGGGATCGTGTCGTCACCGGCCGCGACGGCCAGGTCGGCATTACGCTGCGCGACAACACGCTCCTTTCCGCCGGGCCGAATTCGAGCCTGGCGTTGGATGAATTTGCGTTCGATTCGACCACCCATGCCGGCGCCATCGACGCGTCGGTGCAGCGCGGGACCGTGGCGGTCGTTTCGGGCAAGATTGCCAAGCAATCTCCCGAGTCGGTTCGGTTCCGCACACCGAACGCCATTCTCGGCGTGCGCGGTACGTCGTTCGTGATCGATGCAGGTGCGGGCAAGCCCTGATGGATCCGGTATTGCCGATCGTGATCTTCGCTGCGCTGATCGCGATACTACTCGGACAGGACGAGCCGGCACCGCGGCTAGCGCAGGAGCGCGTGGTGCTCCTGCCCGAGCGAGACGGCAGTGCCAGTGCCGTGACTGTGACCACGCGGGGCGGCGCGGCGATCCTCGATAAACCTTATGCCGCGGCCGATGTCTTCGATGACGGGACATTGGCGCGCGCAGACGAATCGGCTGCATCCGTTGAGATGCGTTTCGGCGCGGCGCTCGCGGCGCAGCCGCCGCCACCGGTGTCGTTCCTGGTTTACTTCGTTTTCAATACCGATGAGCTGACCGATGCCTCGCGTGCGCAGTTCGGCCGCATCAAGGCCGAGCTGGCAGCGCGTCCGGCGCCCGAGATCGTCGTCATCGGCCACACCGACCGTGTGGGCAGTATTCCCTACAACGATGCGCTGTCGCTCAAGCGCGCGCAGACCGTGCGCGCTGCGCTGATCCAGGCTGGCATCGCGCCAGCCGGCATCGAAGTGGCGGGACGCGGCGAGCGCGAGCCCGCCGTGGCGACTGCGGACGAAGTCGCCGAGGAGCGCAACCGCCGAGTCGAGATCACCGTGCGCTGAGTGCGCCATCCGGGCCGACGAGCACGGCCCCGCCGTGGCGAGCACGGGCGCAATCGATACAGCGCACGATTGCCGGGTCGAGATCACCGTGCGCTGGGCGTCGCGTCCGGGCCAAGCCAGCGCAGCACGAGCAAGGTGAGATCGTCCGAGGCGGGCGCCCCGGCGACGAACGCGCCGACGTCGGCACGCACTGCCTGTACCACCGCAGCGGCGCTCGTTCCCGCGGGTAGGCGCCGCAGGCACTGGGCGAGGCGCTCTTTGCCATAGAGCGCTCCGGCGGCGTTCTCGGCTTCTGCGATGCCGTCGGTGAACAGCACCAGAGAATCACCCGGTCGCAGACGCCAATACTGCTCGCGGTACTCGAAGGTCTCCAGTGTGCACAGCGGTGGCCCCGATGCGGATCGATCGAGCTGATAGACCTCGTTCCCGTTGCACACGAACGGCGTTTCGTGGCCGGCAGTCCAGTACGTGAGCTCGCCGCTTTCCACCGCCAGGATCGCGGCGAACGCGGTGACGAACATCGATTCCGGATTGTCGCGCGCCAGCTCGATGTTGGTCTGGGTGAGCAGGCTCGCAGCATCTTCGCCGGCACGCAGCGCCACGCTCTTGGTTAGCGCCTTGGTGATCGACATGAACATGCTCGCCGGAATACCCTTGCCGGAAACATCGGCGATATGGAAAAAAAGACGGTCGGGATCGAGCATGAAGAAGTCATAGAGATCGCCCCCGACGATGAGCGCCGGTTCGACCGCGGCAGCCAGTTCGAAGCGCCGCTCGTGCGGAAAGCTCGTGTCGCTGCGCGGTAGGCTGCCGAGCTGGATGCGACGTGCCGCTTCCAGCTCGCCCGCGACGCGCGCCGCCGCTTCGCGGGCCGTCCGCAACGAGCGCTGGCTCATGCGCCGGTCGTGGTCGGCTTGGGCCAGCGCGGCCGTGATCAGGGTGCCGAAGACCGCGAACAGCGCCACGGTGACGCTCGCTGCATCGAACAATAACCCCGTCCACGCGAACAGCGCGAATCCGAGCGTGCCGAGGAACAACAGGCTCGCGCCAAGCAGCAAGAGGGCGCCCTGTCGGCGCATTGTAGGGACTGCCCAGACGAGCAATCCTCCGAGGACCAGCAGGCTGATCGCCTCGACAGACGACAGCCAGTGCGGACGCCGCAGGAAGCGGCGATCGTAGAGGCTTTCGACGATTTGCGCGTGCACCTCGGTACCCGGCACCGTCTCGGCGCGAGCGGTGACGCGGCTGTCCACCAGCGCGAGACCCGTGATGCCGACGATCACGATCTTGCCCCGCAATCGCGCCAACGCGGTATTCGGATCGGCATCGAAGACATCGAGCGCCGAAACGTAGCGAGCACGTACCGGGCGACTGAAGTGCAACCATAACGCGCCGTCGGGCTGGGTAGGGATGCGCAGGTCGCCCGCGTTGACCGAGGCGATGGCGCCATCGTGTACGTCCACCGTCAGCGCCGGCGCGTGGTTCGCAACCCGCACAAGCTCGAGCGCGAACGCCGGCAGCAGGGCAACGCCGTTGGTGCTCACAAGCGGGGCGCGTCGCACGACGCCGCGCTCGAGATCCGCGTTCATGATGCCCTGGCCGCGCGCCGCGCGCTGGAAGCGCAGCAGGCTCGCGAGCGTGGCGCGGTACTGGCGCAGCGGCGTATCGATCGGACCGCCTTCGAGCACGATGGGCGTCTTGGTGAGCAAAGTCGTATTCGTAAGGGCTGCCGCGTTGTCGGCGCCGGCTACACCCAGCACCACCGGATAACGCGCGATGGCCGCGGCGAGGCGCGCATCGTTGGGCGGGAGGGC
>WYBJ01000237.1 GCA_011525945.1 Burkholderiaceae bacterium
ACCGGGCGAGCGCGCGTCTGAGCGTCGAGCCGCCCGGCGTCGACGATCCTCTCGTCAAGACTCAGTTCGCACTCTCCGAATCGCAGGCGCTACGACGCTCGGAGCTGTTACAGGTCGTAGCGGAGCGACTGAAGGTGGCGGGTGCGGCGCCCGATTCGGCCGAGCTCGAGCGCATGCTCGGGGCCGAGGTCGTACCTCAGACGAGCATCATCGAATTGCGCGCGGAAGGCCCAGATCGCAACCAGCTCGTCGTCGCGCTCGGCGCCTGGCTCGAAGCGTACGCGGCGAGTCGCAAGGAGACCGATCGGCAGGACGAGTCCGAGGCGATCGAGGAAGCTCACCACGCCCTGCAGGTCGCGCGCAAAGCGATCGAGGACAAGCGCAAGGAGATGGACCTCTTCCGCCGTCAGAACGGGATTCTCTCCATCGAGCGCGAGGAAAATCCGGGTGCGGCAAGGCTCAAGGGCTTGTACAAGGCGCTCAACGATGCGGCCGAGCGGGAGGTCAACGCCGAAGCGAGGCTGAAGGCGCTCGGCGATAGCATCGCCCAGGGCAAGGGCGCTATACGGCCAGCGGACAAGAACGCCATCGCAGCCCTGGAGATGCGCGCGGTCGATCTGCGCGACAAGGCGAAGGATCTCGAGAACGACTACACCGCGCAGTATCTCGTCATGGACCCGAAGTACAAGGCGCTGAAGGCGAATCTGACGCGCGTCGAAGAGCAGATCGAGCGCGAGAAGGAACGTAGCCAGAAGGTGGCATTGACAGAGGCGCAGGACGACTTTGCGAGCGCGCAGCGCGCGGCGCAGAAGATCCGCGATCAGGCCGATGCACTCAAGAAGGAAAGCCAGGCGTTCTCGCTGCGCTTCGTCGAGTTGAAGCGCATGGCCTTCGATCTCGATCAGCTACAGGAAACGGGCAGGCTCGCCGCCGAGCGAGTGCGTAAGCTCGATGCGGCGCGCAAGCCCGCGGCCGTACGCATTCGCGTGTTGACGGCGCCTTACGCCGATGGGCGACCGATTTCACCCGAGTACACGCGCGATGCCGCGATTGCGCTTGGTGCGGGACTGATTCTCGCGATTGCTGCCGTGTGGGTGCTCGATTATCTGCGCCGCGATCCCGGAGAGCCCGATGTACGGGGCGCGCAACCGATCATCCAGGTTGCTTATCCGATGCTGCAGCCGGCCGCTGCGAGTGTCGCGACGATCGCCGCGCCGGTTGCCGCACCCGCAGGCTTGCTCGGTGGCGTTTCGCCTCGATCCGATGTGACCGAGATCCCGACCGCGGATGTCTCGGCGCTGCTGGTTTCGGCTTCCGCTGATGGGCGCTTGGTTCTGGCTATGCTCCTCAGCGGCATCGCAGCCGATGAGCTGGTGCAGCTTCGCTGGAAGGATGTCGATTTCGAGCGCGACATGATCGATCTCCCGGGTCCGTCGGCGCGTCGCTTGCGCCTTACCGATGCCCTGCGACAGGTACTTGCGCAGGGAAGCAGTGACGATAGCGAACGATTCGTGCTGGCCGATGGTCTGGGAAATCCTTTCGACGAGCCTGCAATCGATGCGGACCTCGCCTGTATGGCACACGATGCGGGCCTGCGACATCCCGAAGCGGTGACCGCGCGCACACTGCATTTCACGTACGCCGCATTCCTCGCTCGGCAAGGTATCCGGATGTCGGATCTCGCCGCGCTCGTCGGCCGGCTAAGCGGCGGCCTCGGGACCGAGCTGATGCGCCTCGCGCCTTCGGGCCAGGCGCGGCCGCTCGAGCAGATCGATACGATCTATCCCAGTTTTCGGACCGCCTGATGCTCAGGGCGTTGCGGTAATGTTGGCCTGTTCCAGCATGTGCCGGATATGAACGGATGGAATCGCGTAGGTGATCCCGCTCGGCCGGCTGATCGCGCTAACCGACGCGAAACCACCAAGCGAAGCGCCGCTGATGAAGCATCCGGTTCAGCGCGCGGTTATGCCGCCGTCAATACGGCACGCCGAATGGGTTGCGGCAAGTCAATCGGAATGAACATCTTCTCAGGGAACAGGTAATCATCATCTGATTCGTCGACTACACGAATAAGCTTATGGGCCTTCGCCTCTTCGTCTTCGATTGAGACGTAGATCTTCCTGCGCTCCAGCGATACTTCATATCCGTCGTTTCGCACGCAGATCACGAAACGGCGTCTCGCACTCGATGATTTGGCAGCCATGCTAATGCTCACAATAGTTGCTTGATCTTGAAATCGCGTTTTCCGAGACCTGAAGCTTCATACCAGTGGACCTCCGCAAGATAAACCGAACCATCCTCAAGACGTACGCGGGCGATCCCCTTTCGCTTGCGCCACCGACCACGACCGTAGAGCTTGCGTAGCCTCGCAATCTCGCGAATCGAGGAGCCGACCGCAAAGGTCTCAATGTGCGTGATCTCGCCGACGATCCGGAAGTACATCGCGGCATATTGGCAAAGCGATGAGCGGGCGTCAAACCATTCCGGCTACCAGCGGAATAAGGAGCAGATCGATACGATCTATCCCAGTTTTCGGACCGCCTGATGCTTAGGGCGTTGCGGTAATGTTGGCCTGTTCGAGCATGTGCCGGATATGAATGGAGGGAATCGCGTAGGTGATGCCGCTCGGCCGGCTGATGGCCTGCTCGCGGGTGCCTTGTACAAAAACGCTATTGATGATGCCGTACACCTCGGCGGTTGCGGGATCGAACAGAGGACTGCCGCTATTGCCTGGATAGGCGGTCGCATCGAGCTGGAAAATGACGTAGGCGGCGTCGCGCAGCCGCGTGATCATCTTCGGCTTCAATTGCCGGGCCGTGATGCCGGCGCGCGCGATCGGAACGAGTGCGGCCAGCGTTGCTCGATGCGTGGCCGGGTACAAGCCGAGCGCCATTCCGATGGGGAATCCGGTGAAAGCGAGCTCCTGTCCTTCCCGAACTGCTCCCGAATCGCCGATTCGCAAGGCAGGCAGCGGCTCGCCGCCGATGTGCAGCAAGGCGAGATCGTGCGCCCGATCGACTGCCACGATACTGGCGGTGC
Source organism: Burkholderiaceae bacterium (assembly GCA_011525945.1). Classification (GTDB taxonomy): domain Bacteria; phylum Pseudomonadota; class Gammaproteobacteria; order Burkholderiales; family WYBJ01; genus WYBJ01. Next base: position 3,040 of record WYBJ01000237.1, read on the forward strand.
GCGCGTTCGCCTCGTCTTCGCCGCCAACGAGCACGATCAACGTTTCGTTTTGCGCGACGTTCAGCTCGCGCGGCAGGACGTGCGCATTGGTGACGACATGATGCCCATCGGCGACGGCGAAGCCGGTGCCCCTGAAGATCGCCGAAGGATTGCGCATTTTCTGATACGTCCCGACGCCGACGATCGATGGCTTGATTCTTGCCACGGTGTCGGGCAAAGACGCGGCCGGGATCGCGCACGACATGAATGACGCGAGCACGAGCATGCATGTGCTCAGCAACGCGCGTAGATCCCGGTCGGGGTTGAACGGCGTTCGGCGTGGGTGGCAACGGTGGGACGCCATCGGTAGCTCGAGCGTTTGGATTGACCGAAGTTTAGCCTCAATTCAACAGCCGGACGTTCGCGCGGTGTCGGTATGGGCGCCTCCGACGAGAACGGATCCGCGGCGCGGCACCAGCAGGGAATTCTGGCGGTCTCTTTGCTCGTGATCGTCGTCGAGCTCGCCCTGCGGATGTCCCGCCTGCACCAGTGGCAGCAGTGCTCGGCGCCCAGCTCCCTAGGGATTAGCCAAAGAATCGTATTGACAAAGTCATTACGTCATTGCAACAATCCGCCATCGATCGGCGCGTTGAGATTAACGGTGAAACCTTTGTCTGGGACGACGAGAAGGCCCGGGCGAATATGCAAGCTCACCGCGTGCGCTTCGAGGATGCGGCAACCGTGTTCTCCGATCCGCTGTTCGTCCTGGTAGACGCCTCACGCAGCGACGAAGCGCGTCAGGCGGCAATCGGGTTCGACTCAAGCGCCCGTTTGCTCTATGTCGTGCCTGTCGAAGTCGAGAGCGAGTACATCCGTATCATCTCTGCGCGCCGCGCGGAGCCTCGTGAGGAACGCATCTATGCTCAGTGAAGGCCTGAAGGAGCGGCTGAAGAAGGATCGGCCCATGACCACGATCACTCTGCGCATCCCGATCGATGTCGTGCGCTCGTTGAAAGGCATCGCGCCGCTCAAGGGATACGCCGGATACCAGACGCTCCTTAAGTCCTATATCAGCGAAGGCCTGCGGCGTGATGAAGCGTTGGTGTCGGCCGACGCCGTCGCCAAGCTGACTGCGGCGCTGCGCAAGTACGGCGTGTCACAGGCAACGATCGAGAAAGCGAAAAAGGAACTGACGGACCGCAATGAAGATAGTTAGCCATCGTCAGGGGTCAAGTCGGCCGGGGCAGGTGTCGTAATCCACTCGATCGGCTCGACATAGATCGGCTCGAAACTCGCCGCAGAACGGATGGCTCGAACCTTGCTGCCGTGTTCGATCCCACGCTCTCTGGTCTCGTGCGCCGTACCTTATTTGCCGTGTCCCATGGATTATGGTTCGCGATGTGAGTACATTTGCGACGTTGGGCGCGACCCGCGAGCGGGAGACGGGGATGGTGCCCGAAGGGCAGGAGCTAATGACGAGGCTGGCGAAGGGGTAGAAATGAGCGTTGTAGCAGTCGTGGGGTTGGGCTATGTCGGTTTGCCTCTGGCGGTCGAATTCGGTAAACGCCGCAGGACGATCGGTTTCGATCTCTCGGCGCCGAAGATCGAAAGCTACCGGCGGTTCGTGGATCCGACCGGCGAAGTATCGACGCCGGATCTCAAAGCTGCGTCGCAACTGACGCCCACCAACGATCCGGGCGCCTTGCGCGAGGCCGACTTCGTTGTCGTCGCGGTTCCGACGCCGGTCGACGAAGCCCATCAACCCGATTTTTCCCCGCTCGTGGGCGCGAGCGAAACGGTCGGCAAGCACATGAAGCGCGGCGCGACCGTCGTCTACGAATCCACGGTCTACCCCGGCGCTACCGAGGAGGTCTGCATCCCGGTCCTCGAGAAATTTTCAGGGATGAAATGGAAGCGGGATTTCCACGTGGGCTACTCGCCCGAGCGCATCAATCCGGGTGACAAGGAACATACGCTCACGAAGATCACCAAGGTCGTTTCCGGCGACGACGCCGAGACGCTCGAGAAGGTCGCAGCACTTTACGAATCGATCATCAAGGCAGGCGTTCACCGTGCCTCCAGCATCAAGGTCGCCGAAGCGGCCAAGGTCATCGAGAACACGCAGCGCGACCTCAACATCGCACTCATGAACGAGCTCGCGATCATCTTCAACAAGATCGGCATCGACACGATGGAGGTCCTGGAAGCAGCGGGAACCAAGTGGAATTTCCTGCCGTTCCGTCCCGGCTTGGTCGGCGGGCACTGCATCGGTGTCGATCCGTACTATCTCACCCACAAGGCGGACAAGCTCGGCTATCACCCGCAGGTGATCCTCGCCGGCCGGCGCATCAACGACGGCATGGGCAAGTTCATCGCCGAGCAGGCCATCAAGCAGATGATCCGCGGCGGCTCGAGCGTCAAGGGCGCGCACGTAAACGTGCTCGGGCTGACGTTCAAGGAAGACTGCCCGGATCTGCGTAACTCGCGCGTGATCGACGTGATCCATGAGCTGAAGTCGTTCGGCACCGAGGTGCACGTGCACGATCCGATGGCGGACGGCGCGGAGGCCTATCACGAATACGGCGTCGAGCTGACGAGCTGGGACGCGCTACCGAAGGCGGATGCGCTCGTGGTCGCGGTGGCGCACAAGGAGTATATGGCGATGCCGCCCGAGGCATTCGCGCAGAAAGTCGTCGCCGCCGGCACGGTGGTCGACGTGAAGTGCAGGCTCGATGCCGCCAGGCTCAAGGCGTTGGGCCTGAATGTCTGGCGCCTGTAGGCCGATGATGACCGCGTACGAAGAGGCAAGGAAGCATCTCGCCGCGAAGCGATATCGCTGGTGCGTCACCGGGGTGGCGGGCTTCATCGGCTCGAACCTGCTCGAGACTCTGCTCGATCTCGGTCAGGACGTGGTGGGACTCGACAACTTCGCGACCGGGTTCATGGCGAATCTCGATCATGTACGCGCCGCCGTCGGTGCGAGTGCGTGGCGCCATTTCTCGCTGATCGAAGGTGACATTCGCCGCCCGGTCGATTGCGAGCGCGCGTGTCGAGCGGTCGATTTCGTCTTGCACCAAGCGGCAATCGGTTCGGTGCCACGCTCCATCGCCGACCCGCGGACGACGCACGAAGCGAATATCGATGGCTTCGTCAACATGCTGATCGCCGCGCGCGACGCGAAGGTGCGCCGGTTCGTTTACGCATCGTCGAGCTCGGTGTACGGCGATCATCCGGTGCTGCCGAAGGTCGAGGACGCGGTGGGGCAACCGCTTTCGCCTTACGCCGTCACCAAGTGTGTCAACGAGATGTACGCTTCGGTGTTCGCTCGCAGCTATGGCATGGCAACGATCGGGCTGCGCTACTTCAATGTCTTCGGCCCCCGGCAGGATCCCGAAGGCGCCTATGCCGCCGTGATCCCCCGTTGGGTCGCTGCCATGATTCGGCGCCGGCCCGTGCACATCTTCGGCGATGGCGAGACGAGTCGCGACTTCTGTTACGTAGCCAACGCCGTACAGATGAACCTGCTCGGCGCGCTCAGTGCAAACGAGGCGGCGTTGAACGAGGTCTACAACGTCGCGGTCGGAGACCGGACGACGTTGAAGGAGCTGTACGCACTGCTGCGCGAGCTGCTTTGCGCGCGCCACCCATGGGTTGCGGCACAAGAGCCGGTGTACGGCGATTTTCGCGCCGGCGACGTGAGGCACTCCCAGGCCGACATCGCGAAAGCCTCGCGGCTACTCGCTTACGCCCCGACGCATCGCATACGTGGTGGGCTTGAGCAGGCGCTCGCCTGGTACGTTGGCCAACTCGCTGAAGAACCGGCGGTCTGCAGTTCGGGCGCTTGATCGTCGCGCCGCGTGTTGCGCGGTCCCGGTACTGTCGGGTGGTGACCCTCTTACGTCCTGATAACGAGCCGATCTTCCCGGCGCCGCCCTGGCGAATTGCGGCGCTCGTCATTGCTCGCATGCCGCCCCGACGAACGCCGTCTTTGACCCGTGCGCCGATCGAAGGGAACGACGTTGGAAACGGGCGACGCCGCGCCTGCCTTGGCGCGGGTGAGCGCATCGATCTGCTCGATGATCTTGCGCTGATTGCCGGTGATGATATCGACTGCCAGGTGAATACAGCGCTCGACCTGGCTCGAGAGCGAATAGATGCAGAACAGAATGACGACCAAAGACCCCAGCAATAGCCAGACCAACCAATCCCCCATTGACCCGCTCCTGATGTCTTGTGAGCTGCACCGGTCGATACACCGTACAAGTCAGACCGAGCGCTTTTCCGGAACCCAAAGCAATCAGCGCGCCAGTATGCTTTAGCCATTTCGGCTCAAGCCGTTAGATACCCGGCCCGAGCTCGGTCTGTCAAGAAACCTGACAGTGTGATGCGGGCGTCTGCCGTGCTCGCTTGGGTGGGATGCGTGCGTGGCGGGCACCCGCCCAGATTCGCGGCAGTGCGCACCTGGGGCCAAAACTGCCAAAAGGCGCCGTCTTCCGGCGCTCGATCGGCGATCGAACGATGTTCGCTGCGGTAGTATGCACAGTCCAAGAAGACACGAACGATCATTTCGGCCCCCCGCTGGCCGCGGATAATCATGACTCCACAATGGTGGCACTGGATGGTGCTTGGCGTCGTACTCGTCTTGTTCGAGCTCGCGACACCGGCTTTCTTCGTCATCTGGTTCGGTCTTGGCGCCTTGATCGTCGGCTTGACCGTCGTCATCGTGCCGTCGCTCGCCTTTCCGATTCAAATCATCCTCTGGATTGCTGCGTCGCTCGCGTTCGTCTTCCTGTGGTTCCAGGTCTTCAAGGTGCACGTGCATCGGACGCGCGTCGGTTTGTCCAAAGGCCAATTCACCGACGAATTCGGCCTGGTGACGCGCCCGATCAAGCCCTTCCAGAAGGGGCAGATCCGATTTCAGAAACCTATTCTGGGTGCGGAGGCGTGGGACGCGATCGCCGATGAAGATATCGGCGCCGGTGAGCGCGTGCAGGTGCTCGCCGTCGAGGGCAGCATACTGCGTGTGCAGCGCGCGCAGAAATAACAGGGAGGAGGGGGAGCATGGACATATTCTCGGGGTTTACCGTGTTCGTCATCGCGCTGCTGATCTTCGTCGCGGTGACGATCGGCAAGGGCGTTCGGATCGTCTCGCAGGGCGAGGAATGGGTGGTGGAGCGGCTGGGGAAGTATCACACCACGCTGCAGCCCGGGCTTCACATCATCATCCCCTATATCGACAAGGTGGCCTACCGGATCGTCACCAAGGACATCATCCTCGATGTCGCGCAGCAGGAAGTGATCACCAAGGACAACGCGGTCATCCTGGTCAACGCCATTGCTTTCATCAAGGTCACCGACACGGTACGCGCGGTGTACGGGGTGCAGGATTTCAGCGAGGCGATCCGCAATCTGATCCAGACGACCTTGCGCTCGATCGTAGGTGAGATGGATCTCGACGCGGCGCTATCCTCGCGTGACAAGATCAAGGTGCGGCTGAAGGAGAGCATCGCCGACGAGGCCATCGACTGGGGTCTGACCGTCAAATCGGTCGAGATCCAGGACATCAAGCCGTCGGATTCGATGCAGCGCGCGATGGAACTGCAGGCGGCCGCCGAGCGCGAGCGCAAAGCGATGGTGACCAAGGCCGAGGGCGAAAAGCAGTCCATGATTCTCGCCGCCGATGGGCGCCTGGAAAGCGCCAAGCGCGATGCGGTTGCGCAGGTGACACTGGCGGAAGCGTCGGCGCGCTCGATCCAGAAGGTGGCCGAAGCCATGGGGCAGGAGAGCGCGCCGCTCTATTACCTGCTCGGCGAGAAGTACATCCACGGTTTCACCCAGCTCGCCGAATCGCAGAATTCGAAGATCGTGCTGCTGCCGGCGGATATTCAGGAGTCGCTGCGCGGACTGCTGGGGCGCAAGTGACGCGGCACGGTGCGCGACCGGTCCGTCGTTGTTCAACAGAGCGCACGGGTTTTGAGTTGGCGACCACGATTGACGCGGCCGTGATTCATCAGTTGGCGTCGGCCGTGGTTGATCATCCCTCGATTTACGGTCCGCGCAACAACCGCTGCCGTTGCCGTTGCCAATCCCGCTCCCGCTCGCTTTCGCGCTTGTCGTGCTGCTTCTTGCCCTTGGCAAGCCCGACTTCGAGCTTGATGCGGCCCTTGACGTAGTGCATATCGAGCGGCACCAGCGTGTAGCCGGAGCGCTCGACGGCGCCGATCAGGCGGTCGATCTCGCGCGCGTGCATAAGGAGCTTGCGCGTGCGTGTCGGATCGGGCTGGAAGTGCGTCGAAACTGTCGGCAAAGGCGTGATGGTGCAGCCCAACAGCCAGAGCGCGTTGTCGCGAACGATCACGTAGGCATCGCGCAGTTGCAGGCGCCCGGCGCGGATGGCTTTTACCTCCCAGCCTTCCAGCACGATGCCAGCCTCGAATTTCTCTTCGATGAAGTAGTCGTGCCACGCCTTGCGGTTGTTCGCGATGCTCATTCGTGCGCCTTCACGCGCGCCGTCAGGCGCGTTGAACCCTTGTAACGATGGCTATATTCTATGCAGCCGCCCCCATGGGAGGGTGAATATCAGCGCAAGCTGCGATGATTCGATTCGACACGCCGGCCCTGGTCGACTGCGGGGGCGAAAATATCAGGTCCGTTCCTTCTCGGGATTCGTTGCAGGATTGTTGGCACACAGCGCAGTCGGGCAAGACGATGCGCGCCTCGGGTATTGCCTGTCTCTTGCGTACAGAACAGATATCCTGCCTTGACCTGCCCTGGTGATGGCGCTCGAAAACGACATCAGGCCCCTCGTACTGCACGTGATCCATCACTTGGCCATGGGTGGCTTGGAGAACGGGCTCGTGAATTTGATCAACCGCATGTCACCGCACGGGTATCGGCATGCGATCGCGTGTGTTGAAAACTTCAGCGACTTCCGCGATCGGCTCACCCGATCCGACGTGGAAGTGTATGCGTTGCGGCGATCCGAAGTCGGCGTGCACAGGCTGCGGTGCGCGCTCTACCGACTCTGCCGCCAGCTTCGGCCGTCGATCGTACATACGCGCAACATGTCGGGGCTGGACGCGTTGCTGCCTGCGCGCATCGCCGGCGTGAGGTGCTGCGTCCATGGCGAACACGGCTGGGACGTCGGCGATCTCTCCGGACAGCGCTTCAAGCCCGTACTGCTGCGCCGTCTACATTCGCCTCTCGTCGATCACTACATCACGGTGTCGAAGGATCTTGAGCGGTATCTCATCAAGCGCGTCGGAGTCTGCGCCGCCCGGATTACGCAGATCTACAACGGCGTCGACACCGCGCTATTCGCTCCCGGGAAATGTAAGCCGGCGGATGTATTGCCCGCATCGTTTGTGGGTGAGGACAAGGTGGTGATCGGAACAGTGGGTCGGATCCAGCCGGTCAAGGACCAAGCTTCTCTCGTACGCGCGTTTGCCGCACTGATCAGAAGCGATGCGGACGCCGCCATGCGGGCGCGCCTTGCTATCGTGGGCGACGGGCCGTTGCTCGGCGCATTGCGCGAGCTGGTCTGCGCGCTCGGGATCGACGCGCATGTGTGGCTGCCTGGTGCATGCACGAATGTGCCCGACATGTTGCGCTCGTTCGACGTATTTGTGCTGCCTTCGCTGTCCGAGGGCATCTCGAACACGATCCTCGAATCGATGGCAACCGGGCTTCCGGTTATCGCGACCGCAACGGGAGGCAACGTGGAGCTTGTGGAGGAGGGTGTCTCCGGCTGTTTCATGCGGCCGGGAGATGTCGCAGGGCTCACGATGCTCCTCGCGCAATACGTTCGCGACCGCGACATGCGCCGTAAGCAAGGCGAACGGGCGCGGCGGATTGCGCTCGAACGCTACGGCTTGGACACGATGGTGAGTCGATATCAATCGGTGTACGACGAGATCATCGCGAGCAAGGGCTCGGTGGTGCGATCACGCCGTGAATCAGATGCGACGCGAGCCGGCGGGAACGGCTCAAGCACTCCGGGGCCGGCCGAGCGCGAACCGGAAAGGTGAGCGGGAGAATGAGCTGGACGCATCACACGAGCTCTTCCACATACGAGATCAGCAGAGAATCGCCGCAGCGGTATGTTATTCGCGACCGATCGACGCGGCAGGTCACCGCGACCGAGTGCGTTGAACCCTCGCGACGATGCCGATATTCTATGCAGGCGAGCCCACGGGGAGGGCGAAAATCCACGCAAGCTTCGATGATACAAGTCGACAAGTCGGTGCTGGTCGAGTACTCGTGCGACGAGATGTACGCACTGGTGCGGGATGCCGAACAGTATCCGCGTTTTCTTCCCTGGTGCTCGGATGCAAACGTCGTTGCGTTGGATGCCAATACAGTGCGCGCCAGCCTCGGCATCGACTATCACGGCGTGCGCACGAGTTTCACCACCGAGAACAAGCACGATAAGCCCGCGAACATCGAGATCGAACTGCTGGAGGGCCCTTTCCGACATCTGCACGGTAGCTGGCGCTTCACGCCGCTCGGAGCGTCGGCCTGTAAGGTGCACTTGCGCCTGTCTTACGAATTCTCTAATCGCATCCTCGAGAAGCTGGTCGGGTCGGTATTCAGCTATATCGCCAACAGCCTGGTCGAGGCCTTCGTCAAGCGTGCCGTGCAGCTCTATGGGAAGCGCTGACACGTTCGATGTGGAAGTCGTCTACGCGCTGCCCGATCGACAGCGCAGAATCATCGTGCGAGTGGTGGCGGGGACCAGCGTCGCGGAGGCGATCCACCGGTCGGGCATTCTCGACGAGTACACCGATATCGATGCGGCGCGGTGGAAGCTCGGCATCTTTTCGCGCCGCGTCGCGCCCGATACCGAGCTGCGCCCCGGAGATCGGATCGAGATCTACCGGCCGCTTCTCGCCGATCCGAAAATCGCGCGGCGCGAACGCACGAAAGTCCGGTAGCGCTGAGCTGACGCTTCTACCTGAACCGCATTACTTGCACCAAGTCTCGATCGCCTTTTGCGCCTCCTCTTTGGCGCGCGCGCGTCCGGCATCGTCGAGCGCGATGCGCTCGCCCTGCGCGTTCAACTCGACCATCCTTCCGCCCGATTCAAGCGCGGCGAGCTGTCCCTTGGCCTGGGCGCAGTTGCGTGCGCGCGTTTCCTCTTCCTCTGCTGCCTTCGCCTGTTTCACCTCGGCCTCCTTCTTTTCGACCAGCCGCTTGCGGAATTCGGCATCGCGCTCCTCGAACGACTTGGCAGGGGCCGCGGAGCTAGGCGGTGCGGGCACTTTGCGCAACTGCTGCACGTCTTTCGCCCCCGGGGGCGGCGGCGTATCGCTGTATTGAAGGCGCCCGGAGGCATCGCGCCACTTGTAGGTCTGTGCGAAGGCGCCGGAGGCCGCTGCTGCAACGAGCAGAACAAGTATGGATTTACGCATGGCTTCCCCCACGTCGAGTCGTTCTTGCCAGCGGCGGCTCGGTAGCGCAGTGTAGCAGACGGCGCCCGCCGGCTTGCATCGAACTGCCGGGCTTTTGCATTCCGATTCAACGCGCTTCGGCCCGTCCGGTTTACCGGCCGAAAGTGCTTCCGTATAATTCGCGCTTTGCGACGGACGCCGACGATGCGCATTGTCCAGAAGGCATTGACCTTTGACGACGTACTGCTGATTCCCGCCCACTCCACCATCCTGCCGCGCGAAGTAAGCCTCGCCACCCAGCTCACCCGCACCATCCGCCTCAATATTCCGCTCGTGTCCGCGGCCATGGACACGGTCACCGAATCGCGCCTTGCCATCGCCATCGCTCAGGAAGGCGGCATCGGCATCATCCACAAGAATCTTCCGCCGCGCGTGCAGGCCGCCGAGGTCGCGAAGGTGAAGCGCTTCGAATCCGGAGTCGTCAAGGACCCGATCACGGTCTCGCCCGAAATGTCGGTCCGCGACGTGCATGCGCTCACCTCACAGCACAATATCTCCGGCCTGCCGGTGGTCGAGCGCGGGCGCGTCGTCGGCATCGTGACCAATCGCGACTTGCGTTTCGAAACGAACCTCGATCAGCCGGTACGGCGCATCATGACCCCACGCGACCGGCTCGTGACGGTGCGCGAAGGGGCCACGCTGGAGGAGGCGCAAGCGCTCATGCACAAGCACCGGCTGGAACGGGTGCTCGTGATGAATGGCGATTACGAGCTGCGCGGCTTGATCACCGTCAAGGACATCTTGAAATCGAGCACGCACCCGAATGCGTGCAAGGACCACCTGGGGCGGCTTCGCGCCGGCGCAGCGGTTGGCGTCGGCGAGGGCAGCGACGAACGCGCGGCGGCGCTGGTCGAGGCAGGTGCGGATGTGCTGGTGGTCGATACGGCACATGGCCATTCGCAAGGCGTGCTCGACCGCGTGCGGCGGATCAAGAACCGGTTTCCCGAGATGCAGGTCATCGCCGGCAACGTCGGCACGGCCGACGGTGCGAAGGCGCTGCGCGATGCCGGCGCCGATGCCGTGAAGGTCGGCATCGGCCCGGGTTCGATCTGCACGACGCGCATCGTCGCGGGCGTGGGCGTACCGCAGATCACGGCCGTGGCCAACGCGGCCGAGGCGCTGGCGGGAACCGGTGTGCCGTTGATCGCCGATGGCGGCATCCGCTATTCCGGCGATGTCGCCAAGGCGCTGGCGGCAGGCGCATCCTCGGTCATGATCGGCAGCCTCTTCGGCGGCACCGAGGAGTCGCCCGGCGAGATCGAGCTCTTCCAGGGGCGCTCGTACAAGGCCTACCGGGGGATGGGGTCGCTGGCAGCGATGCAGCAGGGCTCGAGCGATCGCTACTTCCAGGAAGACGAGGCGGCCAACCCGGAAAAGCTCGTTCCCGAAGGCGTCGAGGGACGCGTGCCGTACAAGGGCGGGGTCACGCCGCTCATCCAGCAGCTCTTGGGCGGGTTGCGCGCCGCCATGGGCTACCTTGGCTGCGGTTCGATCGAGGAAGTGCGCGCGCGCGCCGAGTTCGTCGAGATCACTACCGCGGGCATGCGCGAATCGCACGTGCACGACGTGCAGATCGTGAAGGAAGCGCCGAACTATCGCGCCGAGTAGCGCAGCTCGTGTGCGCGCAGTGCCCGCATCTCATCCCTCGACGCAGCCGGAGGGCTCAGCCCGCATGAAGCACGAGAATATCCTCATCCTTGATTTCGGCGCTCAGTATTCGCAGCTCATCGCGCGGCGCGTGCGCGAAGCGCATGTCTATTGCGAATTGCATCCGTACGACGTCGATGCGGCGTTCATCCGCCGATTCGATCCGAGCGGCATCATCCTCTCCGGAGGCCCGGCGTCGGTGACCGAAGGCGAGGCGCCGCGTGCGCCGCCGATCGTGTTCGATCTTGGCGTGCCGGTGCTCGGCATCTGCTACGGCATGCAGACCATGGCCGCGCAGTTGGGCGGCGCGGTGGATCAGGGGGCCAAGCGCGAATTCGGCTACGCCGAGATCCGCGCCCGCGGCCATTCGCGGCTGTTGCGCGACATCGAGGATCGTCGTAACGAACAAGGTCACGGTCTGCTGGATGTCTGGATGAGTCATGGTGATCGGGTGATCGCGCTGCCGCCGGGATTCAATGCGATCGGCAGCAATGCCACTACGCCGATCGCCGCGATGGCGGACGAAGAGCGGCGCTTCTACGGCGTGCAGTTTCATCCCGAAGTCACACACACGCCACAAGGAAAGCGCATCATCGAGCGCTTCGTGCGGGAGATTTGCGGGCTCTCCGGCGCCTGGACGATGCCGGATTACATCGACGAATCGGTCGAACGTATTCGTGCCGCAGTCGGCAACGACGGCGTCGTGCTCGGGCTTTCGGGGGGCGTGGATTCTTCGGTTGCCGCCGCGCTCATACAGCGTGCGATCGGCGATCAGCTCACGTGCATCTTCGTTGATACGGGGCTCCTGCGCCTGAACGAGGCCGCGGAAGTGATGCAAACCTTCGGGCGCTCGCTCGGCGTAAGAGTCCGCCATGTCGATGCATCCGAGCAGTTCCTGGGTAAGCTCGCCGGTGTTGCCGACCCGGAGCAGAAACGCAAGATCATCGGCGCGGAATTCGTCGAAGTGTTCCAGCACGATGCATCCCGGTTGCAAGGTGTAAGATGGCTCGCGCAAGGGACGATCTATCCCGATGTCATCGAATCGGCCGGCGCCAAGACGAGCAAAGCACAGAACATCAAGTCGCACCACAACGTCGGTGGCTTGCCCGAGACGTTGCACCTCAAGCTGCTCGAGCCCCTGCGTGAGCTCTTCAAGGACGAAGTGCGTGAGCTGGGTCTCGCGCTCGGCCTGCCGCACGACGCCGTATTCCGTCATCCCTTCCCGGGCCCTGGGCTCGGCGTGCGCATTCTCGGCGAGGTGCGCCGCGAGTATGCCGATGTTTTGCGCCAGGCCGACGCCATCTTCGTCGAGGAGTTGCGCGCTTCCGGCTGGTACGACAAGACTTCACAGGCATTCGCCGTCTTCCTCCCGGTGCGCTCGGTCGGTGTCATGGGGGATGGGCGTACTTACGAGAACGTGGTTGCGCTGCGGGCCGTACAGACCGAGGACTTCATGACGGCACGATGGGCCGAGTTACCGCACAGCCTGCTCGCCAAGGTTTCTAACAGGATCATTAACGAGGTGCGTGGAATCAATCGTGTTGTTTACGACATCTCGGGAAAGCCGCCCGCTACGATCGAGTGGGAGTAGGGGGTGCCTTCGGAGACCATCGGCTACTATCGAGGAACACTTGTAACTACATCATCAACGAGAATTTCACACATTGATCGCGAAGAATAATTTGGCCCACCAGATCTAAGTTGACGGTATTTCTGACGGTAATTCGGAGAAGATCAATGAGCGTGGGTATTCGCATCGAGTGCGACCCGTCAGCCGCCAAACACAGCTTGCGGGTCAACTCGCAGAAGAGCCGCATCTGGTCGGCGAGTCCCTGACGCCGCCTCATGGGACGTTCGCCGCAGAATGCGTAGCAAAGGTCGTCGCGTCTTAGCGAAAGAACCGGCTTTCTTGTGCGGAGGCGAGACGAGAAATCCTCGCCTTGCTGCCGAGCAGCGTCTGGCGGGCACCGTCGGCGTACTCAATCTCGTCCTCTGACCCCGCCGCTCGGCGGACGACCAAGAAGAACCAGCGCGATGCCGTCGTGCTATGCCGCACGGCCTAGCCGACCATGTGGTCACTCCTCTTCGCTGGGGCGTCCAATGGCATAGCTGATAAATGCCCATTGCCCGATTTTGCGTCGCTCCGACGGCCCGGCCTGCCGGGCCGCACTGCTATACATAAATCTGCCGTAAAATCATTGAGATATATGTAATAGTTACGTCATTCTGTGTCCATTTGTCAGATTATGATTGTTTCTTCTGTTTCATTTATTTCGACTAGTGATAGACTGTTTGCCGAGTTCCCACAATTGCCTGAAGGAGGTCGCTAACCATGACTGCCGCATCGCTTCGCACGCCGCCGTCGCCTACGCTGCCCACGGAGCGGGAAGCGCAGATCGCCCGCGAAAGCAGCCGCCTTCTCGCCGCGTGCATCGGGCGCGGCGAACTGGCGCGGCTCAAGGTCATCGACGGCAACCAGGAAGTCGATGTCCCTGTATCCGCCCTGCGCATGCTGGTGGACATCCTCGCCCAGATGGCTGAAGGGAACGCGGTCACCATCGTACCGTACCACGCCGAGCTGACGACGCAACAGGCAGCCGACTTTCTCAACGTATCCCGGCCCCATCTGGTCGGCCTGTTGGAGCACAACGAGTTGCCCTACCGCAAGGTGGGCTCCCACCGGCGCATTCTTTTCAAGGACCTCGTTGAGTTCCAGCAGCGCTCGCGGGTCGCCAGAAAGAAGGCACTGGACGAGCTGGCCGAGCAGGCGCAGGAACTGGGGATGGGGTACTAGCGGGTGGCGAGCTTCACCGCTATCTACGACGCGTGCGTCCTGCACCCGGCGCCCTTGCGGGATCTGTTGCTGCGCGTCGCGCTCACCGATCTGTTCCGCGCTCGCTGGACCGAGCAGATTCACGCCGAGTGGATCCGATCGGTACTTGACCGGCGGCCCGACCTCACGACCGAGCAGCTCGCTCGCACCAGGGCACTCATGGACGCGTCGGTCCCCGATTGTCTGGTCACCGGCTACGAGGGTCTGGTCGATCAACTGAAGCTGCCCGATCCGCATGACCGGCACGTACTCGCCGCGGCGATTCGTTGTCAGGCGGGTGTCATCGTCACGTACAACCTTTCCGATTTTCCTTCGGAGGTCCTCGATCCCTACGGTATCGCGGCGCAGCATCCGGACGAGTTCGTCGCGCACCTCTTCGACCTGTCTGCGGGCGCGGTGTGCGCCGCGGTGCGCGACCAGCGACTCGCTTTGACGCGCCCGGCGCGCTCCGTGCGCGAACTCCTCGACACATTTCTCTCGCTGGGATTGGCTAGAACGGTCACGGCTCTGGAAACCATGCAGGACTTGTTGTGATGCTTGGTCCGCGCCCCATCGGTCCGATTCATTGGGTATGGCGCGTCCTGCGACCAGGATCCATCGGATGCAGATAACCCTTGGATTGCGGCTCGACGGCGAGCGCGGCTGGAAACCCGCCAACCGGCTGGTAATGCCGGTTCTCGGCCCGCAAGGATTTCTGAACCTGCTCGAGACGCGACTCGGCCTGCTGCGCGCCGACTGTGAGCATGCGCACCGAGTGACCCAGTACCGCGACTGTCTCAAGCGTTGCGACGCCCTGGACCGCTTCTACCACGCGTCGTTCGGCATCGATCCGATCGGAACTTCCGCATCCCTACTGTCGTGGCGGGACGCGTGGCATTTGCACGGCTGGAGCGGCGGCGCGCCCTCGGGGGCAGGCACCCGCATCGCCGACATCGCCGCGGTGGAGAAGGCCACGGCTGAGCTGCTGTTCCCCTCGGTCGGAGAGCGCCTAGTCGAGGTCGCGCGCGCACTCGACAAACACGAGTGCAAGATCGACAGCGTCGAGCTGGTCGACCCGATCGAGGCGTTTCCGAAGCGCTGGCGGGACGTGCTCTCGAAGCTGCCGGTGCGCGCGGTCAGGGCGTATGGGCCTTCGGCCGAACCGAACACCCTGCTCGGCCAATTGCAGATCGCGCTGAAGGCCGCGCACGACGGCAATCGCCCGGACGGAAAGATCCCCTGGTCGGGCGATGGCAGCCTGCGCGTCGTGCGCGCCGAGACGGGGCTGGTCGCGGCCCGATGGGTTGCGCACGCCCTCACCCCTTCACAGGGAAGTGCCGCGATCGTCGCCGAGCAGGGCCGCACCTTGCTCGACGCGACACTCGACGCCGCTGACGCTGCCCGGCAGGGTTTTCTGGATGCGAGCCCGCTCGCGCCTGCGCTTCAGGTCCTGCCGCTTGCGCTCGCCATGGTCTGGGAGCCGCTCGATGTCTACGCGCTGCGCCAGTTTCTCTCGCACCCGATCGGGCCGGTTCCCGGTTACGCGCGACGGCGGTTGGCCGAGGTCATCGCGCAGTTTCCCGGCATCGGGGGCCAGCGCTGGAAAGAGGCGGTCGAGGAGATCATCCGGCGTCATCCGGAGCGCGCAGCTGATCTCCGCCAGGCGGTGGCCTTCTGGGTCGAGCATTCGCGTTACCGCCCCGAACAGGGCGCGCCCATCGCCGCGCTGCTCGATAGAACCCGCAGGGTTCGCGACTACTTCGGTGCCAGGCTCGCGGACGATGACGTGAATCGCAGCGCAGCTGCCGCTACCGGTGTCGCGCAGGCCGGCGCCGTGACGGCTGCCCTTGAGACACTCGCCGCGCAAGGGGAATCCTCCGTCAACCCGGCGGAACTCGAGGCGCTGGTTGCGCAGTGCACGGCGCAGGGCGCGCCCAATTTCGCGATGCACGCCGAAGTCGGATGCGTGCCTTCGGTGTCTGACCCGGGGGCGCTCGCGGAACCCTTCGACCGGGTGATCTGGTGGCAGATGGGCGCTCCGTCGCTGCCTGGTCACTACCCGTGGAGCGCGAGCGAGGTGGCATCACTTGCACGGGCCGGGGTGGAACTGCCGCCGCTGGCGGACGTGCTGAAGAGTCGCGCCGACGACTGGCTAAGGCCCGTCCTGAATGCGCGCAAGCAACTCGTGCTCGTGCTCCCCCCGACGGGAGAGGAGAGTCACCCGCTGTGGCAGGAGATCCAGTGGTTCGTCGAGGGGATAAAGCCGGAGCCAGTGGAGGGCCTCATCGCCAGTGGTGCAGCAGGCGATCTGCCGCCCATTGCGCATGTACCACTGCCCGCGCGCCGGCGCTGGTGGAGCTTGCCGCGCGAAGCGAGGATTCCCTCACGCGACCGCGAGTCCTACTCTAGCCTCAACGCGTTCTTGAACGCGCCTTACCAGTGGGTCCTGAGGTATGCGGCAAGACTGAACCCGTCCAACCTCCTTTCGGTAGCCGACGAGAATCTGCTCTACGGCAACCTCGCGCACCGGTTGATCGATCGATTCTTTCGAGCGGACGGCGCGCTCGGACTACGCGGCAATGCGCTTACGACCTGGTTCTCGCGCGAGTTCGCAGCGGTCGTGGCGGAGGAGGGCGCGGTTCTCCTGATGCCGGGCCGGCGCGGGGATTACGAGCGGCTTCGTTCCGCTTTGGAGCGCGCCATCGCGGAGTTCCAGCGGCAGTTCGCGGCGGCGGGCATTGACGCCGTCGAGCCCGAGCGCGTACTTGCCGGGAGGTTCGCTGGCGGTGACCTCGAGGGCATCGCCGATCTCGTCGTGCGAAACAGGTCAGGTCAGCTTGGCATCGTCGACATGAAGTGGTCCGGCGGCACCTACTACCAGGATCGGCTCGCGAAGAATCGTCACCTGCAGCTCGCGGTGTATGCGGAGATGCTGCGGCAAGAAACCGGGGCGTGGCCGCAGGTTTCCTACTTCATTCTCGAAGCCTCGCGTCTCGTTGCGCCGGACACCGGGTTCTTTCCGCAGGCGCGTGCGGTTCATTCAGGCAGCGGTGGGTCCACTGCGCAGTTGTGGGATCGGTTCGTCGCCGGCTGGAAATGGCGCCGCTCCCAGATAGACGCGGGGATGATCGAGGTTGCAGCCGAAGGCATCGATCCCACCGGGGAGTCGGTGGCGCCGCCCGAGGCGCTCGAACCGGAAGAGCTGCCGGAGGAGTACAACGACTACCGCTGGCTGGCGGGCTGGGAGGGCTGACCGATGGCCGGCACGCTCAGGTTCGTCAGCGCGGGGGCGGGGAGCGGCAAGACCTACTGCCTCACGCAGATCGTCTACGAGAAACTCAGCTCGGGGCAGGCTCGGCCAGCCGGGGTGATCGCGACGACCTTTACACGCAAGGCGGCGACCGAGCTTCGCGAGCGGGTTCGCACGGCGCTCCTCGAGAGGGGCGAGTTCGCACTGGCCAATTCGATGGGCCAGGCGCGCATCGGGACGGTGAACAGCGTCTGCGGGGGATTTCTCGAGCGCTTTGCTTTCGAGGCAGGACTGGCTCCCGAGCAACGCGTGCTGGAGGAGGCGCAGTCCGGCGTGCTCGTGTTGTCTCTCTGTTTATTTCACCGCGGCCGTCTCGAAGTATTTTGTGATGCAAGAGACTCGATGTCTCGGATAGGGCCATCGGGTGGGGTAATGCGGGACGGTGGAATAGCGCGGTAGACAAACGCACGGCCCGAGGGATACTCGGGCCGTGGGGTTGGGCGGGATCAGAACGGATGATCGAGCAGCGTCGGTGCTGAGGCTTGTCGATTGCGCTCGATTTCGCATTCGCGCTTGCGCTGACGGTGGATCTGCTTGGCGTAATGATGCTCGATGGCGCCGACGAGTTCATGGAGCAGCGCGACGCACTGCGCGGCCGCGGTGTCGGAGAGCCGCGGCAGCTTCAGGGGCACGATGACGGTGCGCGATTTCATTGGATTTCCTCCAGAGCGCACTGGATATGCTCGGCGCTGATTTGCCTGACCTTGGCCAGGGCGGCGGCGGACAGTGCGTAATGGGCGGCGCGGTTGATCTTTCGGGGCAAGCCCTGGGTGGCCTGATAGAGCGCCTCGATGGCGGCGGGCTCGAACAGGGGCAGCGCGCAGCCGGCGAGTTGCAGCCGGTGGGTGAGGTAGGCGGGGAGTTCCTCGCGGCTGAGTCCGCTTAAGTGATAACGCACGACGATGCGCTGGGTGAGCGATTCGTGCACGGCCATGGTCAAGCGCCGGCGCAACTCCGGTAAACCGACCAGGATCAGACACAGGCGCCGCTCGGCGTCCATGGCGTAGTTGGTGAGAAGGCGCAGGTCCTCGAGGACTTCGTTGCGCAGGTGCTGGGCCTCATCGACCACGAGCACGGGGTGGGTCTTGGTCTCCAGGGTGAGGCGGGAGACCTCGGCGTGGATGGCGCGGTAGGCGCTGGCGCGGTTGCGCTCGATCGGCAGTCCGAGCTGCCAGGCGATGGCTTTGTACATGTCGAGCACGTTGCCCGTGGACAGCGGCACGTAGAAGAGTCGGTATAGCCCCGGATGGAGCGCCGCACTCAATTGGCGGCACACGGTGGTTTTGCCGCAGCCGACCTCGCCGGTGATGAGTCCGATGCCGCGCAGCTCGATCAAGTGATTGAGCCGCGCCTGCGCTTCGCGGGCGGTGCTGGAGGCGAACAGTTCATCGGGCTGCAGGGCGCGATCGAAGGGGTAGTGGGTGAAGCCGAAGTGAGCGAGGTACATTAGCGCGACTCCCCATCGGATTTGCGGGCAGGCAGATCGCGTAACGCGAGCCCGCTCGGGCGCGCAGCAGCCGGCGGGGCATCGGGGTCGATACCCTGGGAGGGGCGGTGCCGGCGCACGAAGCAGTTGGCATAGGCATCCAAGGCCGTCGCGCGTCCGACGAAGGCGCCCTGGTGCCACAGTTCGACGCCGCGGCTTGCCGGGGCGGCGGGGTCGTAGCGCACGGTGACGCTCTGGCCGATGAGAGCGGCATCGACTTCGAACAGTGTGCCGTTCAAGCTCACGGTGCGATCACGCTGCACGCGCCGCTTGACCTCGAACAGGAACAACGCCTCGAGATCGATCGCCTGGCCGGGAAGACGCACGTGCTGCGCGCTCATCGCCCAGCGATCGAGCGGAGTTTGATCCTCGAGCCCGCGATGCGGGGTCTGGTGATACTCGCCTTCGACCCAGG